>JABGTE010000266.1 GCA_018647445.1 Gammaproteobacteria bacterium | reverse complement strand
CAAGGAATCATAACAGCTTACTCGAATGGTCAATTAGAGGTTATTGGAAATCAGTTTCTAAACAATCGTTCAAATTATGCATCGGTCTTTTCAGCCAATGAATGCCCTAATCGCGAAAGCCGCTGTTTTGTTTTTGGCGCGAATATAATCCGTAATCATGTCGCACTGGGTCAAAACTATGGCTCTGTTGAGCCAATAATTCGATTTCTAGGGGCCGTCGAACTACTTGGGAATGTAGTGGTGGATGTGGCTAGCGGTATTCGGATTGACGAGCAGCCAGGAGCTACAGATGGCAGCCCGTCAGCGCTAATATCGGATAACCTGATCGCGAACGTCGAAGCAGGCTGCGGGTTATATACCTTTGGCGGCAATGTCTCTTTGCTAAATAATACGGTTTATCGAACGAAGGATTCTGGCATTTGTTTAGAGGCGAGTGGCTATTCGGTCCTTAATCTTTCGAATAATATTGTTTGGCCGGCCGCCGGCTTGACCGAAGGCCTTGATATCCAACGTATTGGGTATGGCCTCAGTTCGACCTTAACCAATAATATTTTTCAGACCGCATCCGAGTTATGGGACGTTGAGCAGAACAATGCAAAGCTTGATCCAAAGTTTTTCGATGTTGAAAACAACGATTTTCATGTGCTTGCGTCATCACCAGCAATTAATGCCGGCTCAAATACGGGCATCACGAGCTCGCTCGACTTGGATGGTAGCCCAAGGATATTAGATGGCACCGTGGATATTGGCGCTTATGAGCGCAGTACCACAGGGTTACACCCTGCTGATAGCAATGGCGACAGCGTCATTTCAGTTGCCGAGTTTGAAGCCTATAACACCGCCTGGCGGACCAACGACACTTGGGCGACGGCCCCGTCACAAATCCCGGTCGATTTTGTGACGCGCGCCGGGTACTTACTGCAAAAAGGCGGTGCTTACAAAAATATTGGTGTGGGTAAACCGGCGACCTGGGTGCCTGTCGATTAAGAACGCTTGCGGATGCAGGTTGATCCTTGTTAGACCCAGTGCTCCGATAATGGGTTAGGCCAGGACCAGTGATCACTGACCCGATTAAAAATGGACCAAGCCTTTCAGAGATTACGGGTGCCGGCCATCCTTTACTCATAGGGTCTTACTTGCTTTAAGGCTTAATCTGAATTTGACCCAAGACCCAAGACCCAAGACCCAAGACCCTGATAAGGCGTTACCTTATCGGTCAGGAGGGGCCGGGCTTTTATAGCGCCTTTTTTATAATGGGTTTGTCCTTTTCTGGCCAGGCGTCTTTGGAATAGCCTTTGGGCCGTTCCTCGAACGCGGCATCGGCGCGAACCCTAGTGTCTGAGGCAATTTAGTCCTACACTGGGCGGGAAATTTTTTTTGGGAAGCTGTATGACCGCCACTGAACAGGACCTTGCTGATATTCAAGCACGTCTGCTGACCTTTATGGATCAGCATATTTATCCGAATGAGCAGCGCTATCACGATCAACTTAATGGGCTCTCAGATCGCTTCTCGACAGTGCCCTTAATGGAAGAGCTTAAAGTCCTGGCTAAAGCCGCAGGGTTATGGAACCTTTGGATGCCGGCGGATCACGGCGGCTTGACCAATGAGCAGTACAGTCCGCTCGCCGAAATTATGGGACGCGTGCTTTGGTCACCAGAGGTGTTCAATTGCAACGCCCCGGACACGGGCAACATGGAAGTGTTCTTAAAATATGGTACTGAGGCCCAAAAAGAGCAGTGGCTGAAGCCGCTCTTGGACGGCGAGATTCGATCGTCTTACGCCATGACCGAGCCTGATGTCGCGTCAAGTGATGCCACTAATGTTCGAACGCGAATCGAGCGTGACGGCGAAGACTACGTGATTAACGGCCGCAAGTGGTTTATCACCAACGCGCCGTACGAGCGTACCAAGATCTTAATCGTCATGGGCAAGTCTGACCCAGATAATGCCAACCGGCATCTCCAACAAAGCCAAATTCTTGTACCTAAAGATACGCCCGGATTGACCGTCATTAGACCATTGACGACCCTTGGTTATGATGACGCGCCTTTGGGTCATGCTGAATTGTTATTTGAGAATGTTCGGGTGCCCAAAGAAAATATCCTTCTTGGTGAGGGCCGAGGGTTTGAAATCTCCCAAGGCCGGCTTGGGCCGGGCCGCATTCATCACTGCATGCGTCTGATTGGGTGCGCGCAGCGGGCGTTGGAATTGGCTTGCCAGCGCGCAACGCGGCGAGAAACCTTTGGTCGGATGTTGGCGGATCATCAATCGGTACTTGAGGATTTAGCGAAGTCGTTTAGTGAAATCGAGCAAGCAAGGCTGTTGACCTTGAAAACGGCGCGGCGGGTGGATGAACTGGGCGCTAAGGATGCTCGGGACTATATT
>JABGTE010000244.1 GCA_018647445.1 Gammaproteobacteria bacterium | reverse complement strand
GGCCGCAGTCAGGGCACTCAACTCTGTGGGCTATCGAATAACCAATATTACAGATGTGACACCGATTCCGCATAACGGATGTCGACCCCCTAAAAAGCGTCGGGTGTAAAAGAGGAGATTGCCAATGGCCAGATATCTCGGTCCTAAGTTGAAGTTGTGTAGAAGAGAAGGCACCGACCTTTTCCTTAAGAGTGGCGTTCGGCCGATTGAGTCGAAGTGTCGAATGGAGACCGCGCCAGGAATGCACGGTCACCGTCGATCGCGTGCGACTGATTACGGTATCCAGTTACGAGAAAAGCAAAAGGTTCGCCGAATATACGGCGTGCTGGAAAAGCAATTCCGTAACTATTATAAGAAAGCTGATCGCCAGAAGGGCGCAACAGGTGAGAACTTACTGCGTATTCTAGAGCGACGTCTTGATAATGTCGTGTATCGTATGGGCTTTGGCTGTACCCGTGCAGAGTCTCGACAGCTCGTGTCACACAAGTCAATACTTGTAAATGGGCAAGTGGTTAACATCCCATCTTTCCAGGTGGAAGCTGGCGATACGGTAACGGTTCGAGAGCGTTCACGAAGCCAGTTGCGTATTCAAGGCGCACTGAACTTGGCAGCTCAGCGTTCTTCAGTCGATTGGGTTGAAGTGAACGTGGATCGTCTTGAAGGGGTCCTGAAGGCCTATCCAGAACGAGACGAGCTCCCATCAGAAATCAACGAAAATTTGATCGTTGAGCTCTACTCTAAGTAAGCGACTGAATTCATTTAAGATTAAGGAAGAATAAGGTATGCCTCATTCGTCATTAGAATTTTTAACGCCTAAGCATATCCAGGTTGACCAAGTAAGCACTACTCAGGCGCAGGTCATTCTTGAGCCTTTGGAGCGTGGTTTTGGTCATACTTTGGGTAATGCACTGCGTCGCATCTTGCTGTCTAGCATGCCGGGTTGTGCGATTACGGAAGTTGAGATTGATGGCGTCCTGCATGAATACAGTGCAATCGAAGGCGTTGAAGAAGATGTCATCGAGATTTTGCTGAATTTGAAAGGGGTAGCCGTTAAGTTGAACACGGCCGATACGGCCGAGTTGTCGTTGACTAAGACCGGGCCAGGTGTTGTTACGGCTGGAGACTTTCAGCTTGATCATGATGTCGAGATCGCTAATCCAGACCATGTTATTGCGACACTCAATGGCGCCGGTAAACTGAACCTGAGAGCGACTGTTGGTCGGGGTCGAGGCTACCAACCAGCGGATACAGCCGTTAGTGAAGAGGATTCCGGTCGGGTGATCGGGAGTCTTTTATTAGATGCGTCCTACAGCCCTGTACGCCGGGTTGCTTATAAGGTCGACAGCGCGCGAGTCGAGCAGCGAACTGATTTGGACAAGCTCATCATCGATCTTGAAACCAACGGCACGATCGACCCAGAAGAAGCGATTCGACGGGCAGCAACGATTTTACAGCAGCAAGTTGCCGTCTTCGTTGACTTAGAAAGCAGTGATTCGCCAGAAGAGAAGCAAGTTGAGGAGCAAATTGACCCTATCTTGCTGCGTCCAGTTGATGATCTTGAGTTAACGGTTCGTTCAGCCAATTGTTTGAAAGCTGAAAATATCTACTACATCGGTGATCTGATTCGTCGAACAGAAGTAGAATTGCTGAAAACGCCCAATTTGGGTAAAAAGTCGCTCACTGAAATAAAAGATGTTTTGGCGTCGCGTGGATTATCACTGGGAATGCGATTAGAGAACTGGCCACCCATGAGTTTACGGGGTGACGATCGTTTGTTGGGTTAAATCATCGGTCAGAACAAGCCGAGCTAAGTTAGATTAGGAACTACCATGCGTCATAGAAAAAGTGGAAAGCAACTCAACCGGAACGCCTCTCATCGAAAGGCAATGTTCAAGAATATGGCTTGCTCGCTTATGGAGCACGAAGTCATCAAGACGACCGTGCCGAAAGCCAAAGAGTTGCGGCGTTTTGCCGAGCCGTTGATTACCCTCGCTAAGCAAGACTCTGTAGCGAATCGTCGGTTGGCGTTTGCTCGAACAGGCGATAAAGCGGTTGTCGGTAAGCTCTTTACGGATCTAGGTCCACGTTTTCAGGATCGTCCTGGCGGCTACACTCGGATTTTGAAAGCTGGCTTTAGAGCTGGAGACAAGGCGCCAATGGCCTACGTGGAGTTGGTTGATCGGGAAATCCCCGACGAAGAAGATTTGGATGTCGTAGAAGAAGCCTGAAAAAAGTCAGGTAATGCTAAAGGGGCCGGTTAATCCGGCCCTTTTGCGTTTGAAGAGCCGTTTCAACGAGTATTGAGCTAAAAGCTTAAAAAAGGATAACCGCGATGATTACAACGTTTTCACCAACCCCAAGAACGTTAATGGGGCCGGGTCCATCGGATGTCCATCCGAGAATTTTGACGGCGATGGCGAAGCCGACAATCGGGCACTTGGATCCCGAGTTCATTCGGTTAATGGATGAGATTAAAGTGATGTTGCAGGAAGTCTTTCAAACTCAAAACGCTTTGACCATCCCGCTCTCGGCACCGGGTAGCGCGGGAATGGAGGCGAGCTTTGTAAATTTGATTGAGCCAGGCGACAAGGTGATGATTCTGCAAAATGGCGTTTTTGGTGGCCGAATGGCGGAGAATGTACGGCGGTTCGGAGGCAATTTGGTTTTGCTCGAGACGCCCTGGGGACGCGCAATTGATCCTGAGCAACTGCGTTCAGCATTGCAGGCGCATCCAGATACCAAAATAGTTGCCTTTGTTCATGCAGAGACCTCTACGGGCGTGCGATCGGATGCAAAAGTTTTATGCGAATTGGCGCAAGCCGCTGGGTGCTTGACGATTGTTGATTGTGTAACGTCTTTGGTCGGCTGTGAGGTTGACGTGGATGGCTGGGGCGCTGATGTTGTTTACAGCGGGACACAGAAATGCTTGTCCTGCGCGCCAGGGCTTTCCCCATTTACCATGTCTGAACGTGCGGCGAGCCTAACCCAAACGCGTAAAACGCCGGTCTCCTCTTGGTTCCTGGATATGAATCTCGTGATGGGGTATTGGGGTCCTGGTTCAAAGCGGGCTTATCATCATACAGCGCCGGTGAATGCGCTTTATGGGTTACATGAAGCGTTGTTGATGGCGACAGAGGAGGGGCTTGCCGCCGCATGGGCTCGTCATACTCTGAATCATCAAGCCCTTAAAGCGGGTCTTGAGGCGATGGGCCTTCGTTTTTTTGTGCCGGAATCTGAGCGTCTCGCACAACTCAACTTGGTTGAGGTGCCAGCAGGTGTTGATGAGGCTTTGATTCGTAAAGCCTTGCTTGGGTCTTACAATTTAGAAATCGGTGCTGGCCTGGGCCCGCTTGCTGGAAAGGTCTGGCGCATCGGCCTGATGGGACATGCTAGTCGTGCCGAAAATGTTTTATTGTGCGTTTCGGCGCTTGAAGCGGTTCTGGCCCAGAGCAACGCGCCCATTCACCGAGGGCAAGCGATTGATGCTGTCCAAAGTGTTTACGCGGGCGCGTAATATCACATCCGCTAAGGGTTAAAAGCCTGCTTAAGCAGAGGTTTTAAGTATTGTCCGGTTGACGAGGTTGGGTGGGTTGCTACGGTTTCGGGTGTGCCTTGACAGATTATGCGCCCGCCCCCAGCGCCGCCTTCAGGACCTAGGTCAATCACCCAATCGGCGGTTTTGACAACATCTAGGTTATGTTCGATCACAATCACGGTATTACCACGATCCCGTAGTTTGTGGATGACGCCCAGCAGTTGATCGATATCATGAAAATGTAGCCCGGTCGTTGGCTCATCGAGGATGTAAAGAGTCCGGCCGGTATCCACTTTGGCGAGTTCTCTGGCAAGTTTAACGCGCTGAGCTTCACCGCCAGATAAGGTTGTCGCACTTTGACCTAAACGGATGTAGCCCAGGCCAACCTCTTGCAAGGTCTCCAATCGTCGTCGGATCACGGGGACCGCGCCCAGAAAGGACACCGCTTCATCCACAGTCATATGCAGAACGGCGTCTATTGAGCGACCTTTATAAAGAATCTCGAGAGTCTCTCGGTTGTATCGTTTTCCCTCACATTCGTCGCATTGCACGTAAATATCGGCCAAGAAATGCATCTCGACCTTAATCAAGCCATCGCCCTGGCATGCCTCGCAGCGACCTCCTTTAACGTTAAAACTAAACCGGCCAGACTTGTAGCCTCTGGACCTTGCTTCAGCTGTACCTGCAAAGAGGTCTCGAATCGCGGTAAAGATGTTGGTGTAAGTTGCTGGGTTAGAGCGCGGTGTTCGACCAATCGGGCTTTGGCTGACATCAACGACTTTGTCTAAAAACGCCAGACCTTCAATTTCGCCGTAGGGCGCAGCTGTCAACGTGGTGGCGCCATTCAATGCAGTCGCAGCAACCGGATACAGGGTTTGGTTAATAAGCGTCGACTTACCTGATCCAGAGACACCGGTGATGCAGGTCAACAGGCCGATTGGGATAGCCAGGTCGAGCGTTTGCAGGTTGTTACCGGTTGCCCCCATTAGCTTTAACCATTGCGCATCTTTTGGCGGCTGTCGGTCGTGCGGCACGGCCACCTGTCTGGTGCCGGATAGAAACTGGCCAGTGATCGAAGTTGGGCAGTCAAGGATATCTTGAAGTGAGCCAGAGGCGAGCACGGCGCCCCCCAATTCACCCGCGCCTGGACCTATATCAACAATAAAATCAGCCGCTCGGATGGCTTCTTCATCATGTTCAACGACAATAACGGTGTTGCCAAGATCACGCAGTCTGTTCAAGGTGCTAAGGAGTCGTTGATTATCCCGTTGATGAAGACCAATTGAGGGTTCATCCAGGATATACATAACGCCGACCAGACCTGCGCCAATCTGGCTTGCAAGGCGGATACGTTGCGCTTCACCGCCCGAGAGCGTATTGGCGGGTCGTGCGAGGGAAAGATAGTTAAGTCCCACGTCGATCAGGAAGCCTAGGCGAGCCAATATTTCGCTGACAATTTTCTTGGCTATTTCGGCCTCTTGGCCACCAAGCTGAAGGGTTTGCAGGCATTGATAGGCATCTTCAATACTGAGATTTGAGAGGTCGGCATAATTCTTGGACTGAATGGTGACGGCTAGTGCGCCGGGATTCAATCGCTGACCGGCGCAGGCGGCGCACTGCCGTTCATGAAGCCATTGCCCCAGTTGGTCTTTAACAGCTTGCGAACTGGTCTCGTCATAGCGTCGCTCAAGGTTTGGGATAATGCCTTCGAACCGGTGCTGCCTCAGCACTCTTTGACCGGTTTGGTCAGCATAGTAAAAAGGAATTTCAGTTTCCCCGCTGCCGTATAAAATTACCGCTTGATGCGACTCAGAAAGTGCTCGAAACGGTCGCTCCAAGGAGAAATCATAATGGGCGGCAATTTGCTCTAACAATTGATAATAATAAACGTGCCTTCGGTCCCAACCTGAAATTGCGCCCTCCGAGATGGCCAGTTCATCGTCTCGAATGATTGCGTCTGGGTCAAAAACGCGCTTTGTTCCAAGGCCGTCACAGGTTTTACAGGCACCGTTGGGGTTATTGAACGAGAAGATTCTTGGCTCCAACGCCGGCATCGAATAACCGCAGGTTGGGCAGGCATAATTCGCTGAAAATAACAGATTCGTTTTATCGGGCTCATCAAGGTAGGCGATAATAGCCAGGCCCCCAGAAGCTTGAATGGCGGTTTCAAAGGAGTCCGCTAATCGGGTTGCAAGATCGGCTCGCACGCTGAAGCGGTCAACCACGACCTCAATGGAATGCCGCTTTTGTTTATCGAGCGTCGGTAAATCATCAAGGTCTGTCACGACCCCGTCGATTCGCGCGCGCACAAAACCTTGGGCAGCCAACTGTTTGAAAACTTGCTGGTGCTCCCCTTTCTTCTGCTGAACAACCGGTGCGAGCAACATGAGTCGAGTTTCAAGTGGCGTTTCTAAAACCAGGTCGACCATTTGAGCCACGGTTTGTGCTTTGAGCGGTTGATGATGGTCGGGGCAATGTGGGGTGCCAACCCGTGCGAACAAAAGACGCAGATAGTCTGCGATTTCAGTAATGGTGCCGACCGTTGATCGGGGATTATGCGACGTCGATTTTTGTTCGATAGAAATTGCCGGTGATAACCCCTCAATATGATCGACTTCGGGTTTCTCCATAATTGCGAGAAATTGCCTAGCGTATGTCGAAAGACTTTCGACATACCGCCTTTGACCCTCAGCATAAAGGGTATCGAAGGCTAAAGATGACTTCCCGGAGCCAGAAAGTCCTGTAATGATGGTCAGTGAATCGCGCGGGATATCCAGATCAACATTCTTTAAATTGTGGGTGCGAGCGCCCCGGATCGAAATCGTTTTTTTAAGCATGGTCGACATCCCGAGGTAATCATTCTGCTATATGCTGGTGCCGTTTTGGCTCACAATAAGGCAAGCAGGCGCGTTGATTCGTGCGAGTAATCACAAACCCTGTTATCATCCCGTAGTCCTTTTACGCGGCGTAAAAACAGACGCAGCGCCCGCTTTAGCGGCGAGATGATGAGGGTCCTTCAGCGCTTCTCGATGGCAACCAACGAGCTGGTAGCGATACTAAGGGTTTGAACGCCATTTCGCAAAGATCAGATTGTCCTTAAGTGAGATCCATGAATACATCAGAACGAACGACGGCGGCCATTGTAAGCCTTTTGTACTTCGTTCGAATGTTGGGCTTGTTCAGCATTTTGCCGGTTTTCACCCTCGCCGCGAGCAAACTCTATGACAGTGGTCCTATGTTGATAGGACTCACCCTTGGGATCTATGGCTTGTTCCAAGCTTTGTTGCAAGTGCCCTACGGCTATCTCTCTGATCGATTTGGCCGCAAGCCAATGCTCATCGCGGGGCTCAGTATTTTTATTGTTGGAAGTTTGATTGCAGGGCTGGCTGAACGAATTGAGTGGGTCTTGGTTGGTCGAGCGTTACAAGGGTCGGGCGCGATTGCTGGCGTGTTGTTAGCGGTGCTCGCGGATGGCATGCGTTTTGAATATCGGGCGCGCGCGATGGCAATGGTGGGGGGCAGTATTGGGCTCGCCTTTGGCGGATCTCTCGTACTGGGACCACTTCTTTATGCTTTCGGCGGCTTGCAGGCGTTATTTTATCTCGCCGCCTTGACGGGAACTTTGGCGCTGCTTCTGGTTTGCTTTGTGTTGCCTGGAGCGAGCAGCCTAGCCGTTGATCCCACTGAGGGGGACGATGCCAGCGTAGCCGGGGTGGCGTCTTATCGACTACAACTTCAGATGTTAAATCTGAGTATTTTTATGAATCACTATTTACTGATGTCGAGTTTTTTAGTGATCCCAGTCATGCTTATTCAATTTGGGGTGGCCATTGACGACCATGCCGTGTACTACTTGTGCATTCTGTTGGGTTCCTTTTTGCTGATGTTGCCGCTGGTTATTCGTTGGCGGGGTTCGGTCGATATTTTAGTTAAGATTCTGCCGGCAATCGCTGTGATGATAGTAGGTTTTATCATCTTGGCCTGGTCCCCTACGCTCATAGTGTTTGTGATGGCTGTGTTGGCCTTTTTTGTTGGCTTTAATTATCTCGAAGCGACGCTGCCCGCACTCGTTTCAAAATTTGCGCCCAGCGCGCGTCGAGGCTCAGCGATGGGGGTTTACTCCTCGAGTCAATTTTTAGGGATATTCGCCGGTGGTGGTGTCGGTGGTATGTTGATTGCGCTGACAGACATAACCACTTTGCTGGCCGTTAACGCTGCGCTGTTGGTCTTCTGGGCCGCGGCTTTGATAGCCCTGCAGCGTGAATCAAATTCGCCGCATTTATAGGCGGTGTAAACGACGAAGCAAAATCCGCTCTGCCCAATAGCTTATGAAGAGGTTATGATTTACGGGAAACAGTGGAACCGGATTTAACCAAGGTTGGGCATCGATTGCAGGCGCTGAATCACTTTGATCAAGGTTAAAATTTAAATCGCGCTGCAAAGTATTCGATAGTCTCTGCAGTTTAAAAAATTGTTGGTCGACGTAAGGGAGTCGTTATGGCAAGAGGCATCAATAAAGTAATTATAGTTGGCAATCTGGGCAGAGATCCTGAAACACGGTATTTACCTTCTGGCGGTGCGGTAACCAACGTATCCGTCGCCACGTCTAAAGCTTGGCGCGATCGGGATTCTGGCGAGCAGAAGGAGCGGACTGAGTGGCATCGGGTGGTCTTTTTTAATCGTTTGGCTGAAATTGCAAGCGAATACCTAAAGCGCGGTTCTAAAATATACTTGGAGGGCGAGCTACGAACCCGCGAGTGGGAACGAGATGGGCAAAAGCACTACACAACAGAAATTGTTGCCGATGAAATGCAAATGCTGGACGGCCGAGGCAGCATGGATGGAGGCAATAGCCAAGGACCTTCTGGCCCGGGTCCACAAAGCAGTGGGCAGGGAAGCGGTCAAGCAAGTTCCGGAGCCGGGTCTCGGGCCGCGGATGATTTTGGTCCACCGCCATCAGATGACTTTGATGATGACATTCCGTTCTAGCGTGGCCTAGGCCCGACGGTCTTCTCGGTTCGGGGGATGTTTTTTAGTAGGCAATGCAGAGTGCCAGTGTGCTTTGCGAGCGAGTTTGAAGTTGATTAAGTCATGAAGCGAGCGATCAAAAAGCGGGCGCTCCCGCTGTTTCCAATTCAAGCCGTTTTGTTCCCAGGGGGCGTGCTGTCGCTGCCGATCGTTGAGGCACGTGATCTGGATACAATTGCCCAGATTGCAAAAAGCGACCAGGTATTGGGGGTGGTACTGTCCGAAGAGCGTGGTGCGGCTGTGTCGATATTGGGTCGTAGTGCGCCGAACATTGCTCGCGTTGGAACCCTCACTCGAATTGAAGACTTCGACCAGAATCGACAAGGGCAGTTAACCCTCATGATTCGGGCAGAAGGGAAATTTAAAATACTAGATACCTTCGAGAGCCCTAACCGAGCGTTGATTGGCGAGATATTGATGGTGCCGCCGGAGCCTGTTATTGCGACCGGTCCGGAAGATGCGTCACTGGTGGAGGTTCTTGAGCATTTGATGGCGCATCCTGCGGTTCAGTTTAAGGCCAGCCAAGTTGATTACCAAACCTTGTCGAGCCTGGGTGGTCGTTTGGCGGAACTGTTGCCTCTGAGGAATACCGTGCGTCAGCGGATGCTTGAGATTAATGACCCCGTTACGCGGTTGAGCCATCTTGAGAAAATTTTAGATCAAATGCAGATCGAGTCAGGCAGCCCGTAATCACGCCAGTTGGGTGTCATCGAATCGGCTGGGGTAAGCGGGTATAATTTCGAGGGTTGCGGGATAGGAACAAGATGAGTATTGACCAAGATATTCGCCGAATTGGCGAGCGAGCAAAACGTGCAGCCTCAGCAGCACGTAAGGCCAGCACGGCCGATAAAAACACCGCCCTTGCCCAGATTGCTGCAGCAATAAAAGCCTCGGCGGAAGTATTATTGCGCGCTAACGCCGAAGACCTTGATCGAGCCAGAGCTGCCGGACTGGATGCGCCGAGTCTGGATCGGCTGGCGCTAACGCGCGATGGTATCGATTCGATCAGCGAAGGATTGTTGCAGATTCAAGCTTTGCAAGATCCAGTCGGCCAGATTAGTCAGCTCTCTGCTAGACCAAACGGCCTGGAAATCGGCAAGATGCGCACCCCAATCGGGGTTGTTGGCATAATTTATGAGTCCCGTCCAAATGTCACCATCGATGCTGCGGGCTTATGTATCAAAAGTGGTAATGCCGCGATACTGCGGGGCGGCTCGGAATGTATTTCAACCAACCGTGCGCTGTTCGAGTGTATTCAAAAGGGTCTTGAAGGCGCTGGGATGGAAGATGGCTGGATCCAGTTGGTTCAAACCACCGACCGTGAAGCTGTTGGGGCTTTGCTAGGGCTCCATGATTTGGTCGACCTCATTATTCCGAGAGGCGGCAAGGGGCTCATTGAGCGGGTTAGCCGCGAAACCAGGATTCCGATTCTGAAGCATTTAGATGGCAATTGTCATTTGTTTGTCCATGAGGATGCTGACCTGGCCATGGCGCAATCGCTTGTTTTAAACGGAAAAACCCAACGTTATGCCGTTTGTAACGCGCTGGAAACAGTGTTGTTACATCGCGCGCTACCACAGGCCTTTCTGAATCAGTTAATGTTGGCGCTGCAGGCGGAAGGTGTGGAGATTAGAGTCTGTGAGGACACTCGAGCGCGGCTTGCTGCGCCCGACCAGGTTCGGCTTGCCGAGCTATCAGATTGGTCTACCGAGTATCTTGCGCCAACCCTCGCAATAAAGACCTGTGACGATCTGGATGATGCGATCCGGCATATCAATCAATATGGCTCGAATCATACGGACGTGATCGTCACCGCCGGACTGAGTGCCGCGCAGCAGTTTCTGCGGGAGGTCGATTCGAGTTCGGTAATGGTCAATGCGTCGTCACGCTTCGCCGATGGCTTTGAATATGGTCTTGGCGCCGAAATCGGTATTTCGACGGATAAGCTGCATGCCCGGGGTCCAGTTGGCCTCGAAGGCTTAACCAGCGAGAAATTCGTTGTAATGGGCACAGGACAAATTCGTTCATGAGCGACGGGGCCATGGACCTTGCGATTCTAGGGGGTACTTTTGATCCGGTGCATTCCGGACATCTTCAAATCGCAAAGGCTGTATCGAATTTGTTGTCAGTCAGAGTCTGCTGTGTCCCAAGCAATATACCGCCCCACAAGTCCTCCACAATGGCAACGCCAGAGCAACGCCTAACCATGCTTCGTTTGGCCGTGTCGGAACACCCTGAACTCTATGTTGATGATTTGGAGCTCAAGCGAGGTGATCGGTCCTTCACGCTTGAGACGTTAAAAACTTTTCGGCGCCGGTTAGGGCCAGCACCTCGGCTTTACTTTATCTTGGGGATGGATGCTTATCTGAGTCTTCCCAGCTGGTTGGGTTGGCAGCAGATACTCGATTATGTCCACCTAGTCGTTTGTCGGCGTGAAACGGATCAGGTGCCTTCGCCGCCTTTGTTGGCTCTTGAAACATCGCATCAAGTCGAGACGACGAGTATGCTGAAGGCAAAACCGCACGGCGGGCTGTTTTTTGTGGATAATACGGCGCTGCCGATCTCGTCAACCGAGATTCGCAAGCATATAGAAAAAAAAGACGATCCTTCAGCGCTTTTAGACCCAGGGGTCTACGCTTATATTCTCCAAGAGCAGTTGTACGCTGTTTCTTAATCAACCCGGAAACCAAAAATGAATACAGAGGCATTGACGCAATTAGTAATCTCGGCGCTTGAAGATGTAAAAGGTCACGACATTACCGTGCTCGATGTGCGGGAACAGACCGATATTACCGATACCATGGTGGTTGCGACGGGCCAGTCTGCGCGGCAAGTCAAAGCCTTGGCAGCAAATGTCGTGGAAAGTGCAAAGCATGCTGGGGAGATGCCACTGGGCGTTGAGGGGGAAGATGAAGGCGCATGGATTCTGGTTGATCTTGCAGATGTCATTGTGCATGTGATGTTGCAGGACGTCCGGGATCAATATGATCTTGAAAGTCTGTGGAGCTTATCCTTTAATCGGTCTGAGGATGACACCACGTTGTGAAAATGGAGCTGATCGCCTCTGGGAAGCAGCCTCCGGACTGGGTGACGAATGGGTTCAATGAGTACCAGAGAAGACTGCCGCCGGAGTGCGCGCTTATCTTGACCGAATGCAACACAGCCAAACGTATAAAAGGCGGGCGCGCAGCGGACTATCAAGCGGCCGAAGAGCAGATTTTAATGCGGCAAATCAAAGCTGGCAGTTTTGTGGTGGCTCTGGATAAGTCGGGCCGACAGGTTTCGACAGAAGATCTTTCAAGTCGATTGTCAGGCTGGTTGTTAAACTATCCGAAAGTGCAATTTTTGATTGGTGGCCCCGATGGGTTGTCTCAAAATTGTCTCGCTCGAGCTGATTGGGTGCTTAGCCTTTCGGCACTGACCTTTCCGCATTTCATGGTTCGGGTCTTGATGGCCGAACAACTCTATCGGGCGTGGTCAATTTTGAAAAATCATCCCTACCACAAATAACCATGCGTGAAGCCCTAGCCTTAAAAGATCACCGCAGCGAAAGCCAGGTCTATGTTGAGCGAGCGGCAACGGGTGCTGGTGTAGTGCTTGTTCTCTTTAGTCTACTTATTTTACGAGTAGGGTATCTTCAAACCGTTCAATACTCGGATTCGGTAGCGCGCTCGGAAAAAAACAGGGTGCAAGTTGTCGCCCGACCACCTGTTCGCGGCTTGATTCTGGATCGTCAGGGCGTCTTACTTGCGGAGAATCGACCTTCGAGAAACCTTGAGGTGATACCCGAGCAAATAGTGAATATGGAGGACACTCTTTCTGATCTAGTGTCTGTGCTTGAGATGAGTGAGGAGGAAACGGCTCGGTTTCGTCGACTCAGTGGTCGCACAACCAGACGGTTTGAGTCTGCCCCTGTGCTGTTCGACCTATCTGATGAGCAGGTGGCGAGGTTCGAAGCGAATCGTTTTCGATTTCCAGGCTTGTCGGTGCAAGCCAAGCTCGTTCGAAGTTACCCTCAGGGCGCGCTGATGGCGCATGCAGTTGGCTCTGTTCGACGGATTAATGACCGGGATGCCATTTCGCTAAACGCAACCGCCTATGCTTCAACGGATCATATAGGGAAGTTAGGAGTTGAGCGGTTTTATGAAACCGAATTGCTCGGCCAGGTTGGTTACGATCGAGTAGAGGTAAATGCACGAGGTCGTATGATGCGCGTCTTGGATGGCGTCAAACCGACCAACGGTCAGAATCTATCCCTGTATTTGGATGCCGGTCTGCAAGCCGCTGCAGATCGTGCGCTTGACGGTCGGCGCGGAGCGGTGGTCGCGATTGACCCGAAAACCGGCGGTATCATGGCGCTGCTCAGCCGCCCTGCCTATGACCCGAACTTGTTTGTTCAGGGCATTTCCCACAGGAACTACAATGCGTTGCGAACCTCCATCGACGCGCCCTTGTTCAATCGGGCGATCCAGGGCCAATATCAACCTGGATCAACCCTTAAACCCTTTATCGGTCTGATCGCATTAGGGAGTTCAACCATTACGGTATCCGATAGCATCGAGGATCCCGGGTGGTATAAGTTGCCGGGCAACGAGCGGCTTTATCGTGATTGGAACTGGACCAAAACCAATGACGGTGGACATGGCCACGTTAATATCGAAAAAGCCCTTTATCGGTCCTGCAATGTTTATTTCTATGATCTTGCGGTGCGGCTTGGTATTGACAGGCTCTCGCAGGACTTAAAACAATTTGGCTTTGGACAAGCCTCTGTTTTGGATTTGCCTGATGCCGATGCAGGCTTGTTGCCGAGTCGCGCATGGAAGCAAGCCAGTCGGAAATTGCCCTGGTATCCCGGCGACACAGTCAATCTTGGAATCGGGCATGGTGATATTTTGGTAACCCCGCTGCAGATGGCAGCCGCGGTTGCGGCTTTGGCGAATCGCGGTCGTTGGGTTGCACCGCGAATGGCAAAAAATCAGTCCCTGGACGCACTTGAGCGTGCTCGGCCCTCGGGTTCGGGTCAGTTACCGGAACATGTTTGGGCGCCGATTATCGGGGGAATGGAAAAAGTGGTCCATCGAGGTAATCAAATTTATGGCGAAAATGGGACTGCCTGGGCGTATATTGGTCGAGATATTAAATACCGGATGGCGGGTAAGTCAGGAACAGCACAAGTAGTCGCCATTGAGCAAGGAGAGGTCTACGAGGCGTCGATGATTGAAGAAAGACAACGTAAGCATGCTTGGTTTATTGCGTTTGCGCCGATCGAGGATCCTAAGATTGCCCTTGCTGTTTTGCTTGAAAATGGGGGTGGCGGTAGTGAATACGCGGCGCCAGTTGCTCGGGAAATTATTGATTATTATCTTCTGGAAGGGGCCGGTAGGCAGGTGCCGAGCGTCGCGATGGTCAGCCGCCAATGAGCGGCGATTTTGTCCGTCGACTGCCCGGCGGAGGGCCAAGTTTTCGAAATCAGCGAGGCGAGTTTACTTGGTTTAATCTCGATCCTTGGCTTATGTTGATTCTGTTATCGATTGTGGGTTTTGGTCTGGTAGTGCTTCATAGCGCCTCGGATGGTAACTGGATGGTCGTTGAGGCGCAGTTGGTGCGGCTCGGCTTGGGGTTTGGCTTGATGGTCTCAATCGCCCAGATCCCGCCGTATTTTTTGCTGAGAATGGCGCCGTTGTTGTATGGGCTAGGTCTTATTCTATTGCTACTCATTTATCCCTTTGGAATCGAAGTGAATGGCTCTCGGCGATGGCTCAGAGTGCCTGGGGTTTTAAACTTTCAGCCATCTGAACTGATGAAGCTCTTCTTGCCGATGGTCTTAGCCTGGTATTTCAATGAACGTCACTTGCCGCCTGAAGTGAAACCAGTGATGGTAAGTTGTTTATTGCTGTTATTGCCGGCGGGTCTGATTATCGTTCAGCCGGATTTGGGCACGGGTTTGATGATCGCAACCTCAGGCTTTCTCGTTTTAATTTTGGCAGGGCTACCCTGGCGCTATATGCTGCGCGGGAGTGTCTTGGTCCTTGTCTTGGCGCCGGCGCTTTGGTTTGCCATTAAAGACTATCAGCGGGGCAGAATCTTGACGATGTTTGATCCCGAGAGAGACCCTTTGGGGGCAGGCTGGAACATCATTCAGTCAAAAATTGCGATTGGCTCAGGGGGTTTTAGCGGGAAGGGTTTGTTGAATGGGACCCAATCGCACTTGGACTTTCTTCCTGAAAGCAGCACGGATTTTATTATTGCAGTGCTGGCTGAGGAGTTAGGGTTTCTAGGTGTTCTGTCTTTGCTTGTACTGTACGGTCTTTTTATTTTAAGGGGGCTCATGATGTCGCTCAACGCGCAAGACACGTTCGGTCGTCTCCTGTGCGGCAGTATTACCTTTACGTTTTCGGTTTATGTCTTCGTGAATATTGGCATGGTCTCGGGTATCCTTCCGGTTGTGGGCGTACCGCTGCCATTGGTCAGCTATGGTGGGACCGCCCTGCTGACACTATTCGCCGGTTTTGGTTTGATGATGTCGATTCATAGCCATCGCCGCATTACGTTACTTTGAATTAGGATTTATCGGGTATGGGCGTTCGTATGACTCAACACATTGGACTCATGGTGTTACTTGCTGCACTTTTTGTCGCACAGCCAATACCGCTCAAGGCGGATTACACTGACCGCCCAGAAGTGCTTGCGTTTATTTCAGAGCTCACTGATGCCGATGGGTTTGATCGAGCTGAGCTCCTCGGAGCTTTCGAGGAGGCGACCTACAAGCAGTCAATCATTGATGCCATTTCACGGCCTGCTGAACGGGTGATGACCTGGTCAACTTATCAGGATATTTTCCTAACCAAGGCCCGGGTCGAGCAGGGTAAAGCGTTTGAGCAACAGTACCGAGACAGCTTTGACCGCGCAGAAGCTAAGTGGGGGGTTGATCGTTGGATCATTCTCGCAATTTTAGGCGTTGAGACCTCTTACGGTAGAATTAAGGGTCGATACCGGGTGATCGATGCGCTGTCGACGCTTGCCTTCGATTATCCTCCTCGTTCCGGATTCTTTCGGAAAGAGTTGCGTGAACTGTTTCTGCTGGCGCGTGAGCAACAAAAGCCCGTTGCGGGCCTCGTAGGGTCCTATGCTGGCGCGATGGGGTACGGTCAATTTATTCCCAGTAGTTATCGGGCGTATGCGGTTGACTTCAATGATGATGCCTTTATCGATATCTGGAATGAGCCAGTGGATGCGATCGCCAGCATTGCAAACTATCTAGCCGTTCACGGTTGGCAAAAAAACGGACCCATTCTTGTACCGATGACGTCAAAAGCGGCGTTACCGATTGATTTTTTTAATCAGCAGTTGAAACCTGCTCTGTCCGCAGAAAAGCTGACTGAGGCGGGCATTGCACTCAATGAATCCTTGCTGGATTGGCCGGCACTCAAAGCGGCGCCTTTACGTTACGAGGGTAAGGCTGGGGTAGAAACCTGGCTTGGGTTTCAGAATTTTTACTCAATCACGCGCTACAACCGGAGTCGGCTTTACGCTATGGCCGTGTTTCAGTTGAGCCAGCGTTTGAAGGCCGCGGCATCATGAACCAGAGTGATGGGGCGCTGCGCAGCGGATGGGGCTTGCGTTGTCTTTTTTTATTCACGCTTGGGGCTCTGGCGAGTTGCCAGTCGGATGGGCGTAAAATGGCGCCGGGAATGTTTGAAAATGTCTTGAGTGCGATGGATTCAGTGCTTACGGGCACACCTCGTGCTGAGGATACGCCGCCGGAGTCGAAAACGGAGATCGCGGTGCCGATGACGCCGCAAGCGTCAGCAGCCGTGGATCAACCACCGGTTGCGCCCTTAAGTGATGCTGAGCTTGATGCCGAGAGCAAACACTTGGGTGGTGATGACTTGAACTTTGGATCAACTGACGAGGGCATTAGACGTCCTTGGAACAGTCCCTACGAAGTCTTTGGTGACCGCTATGAGGTTAAAAAGTCTAGCCTAGGTTATGTCGAGGTTGGCATTGCCTCTTGGTACGGTCAGAAGTTTCAGGGTCGTAAAACGTCTAACGGCGAAATATTCGATATGTATCTTGCCTCTGCTGCACATAAGTCGTTGCCGATACCAACCATGGTGCGTGTGACGAACCTTGATAATGGCCGCAAGATCGAGGTTCGGGTGAATGATCGGGGTCCGTTTCATGATGACCGAATCATCGATTTGTCCTTCGCGGCTGCGAAAGCCTTAGGTTTCTCCACTCAAGGCACGGCGCCGGTGGTGGTCGAGGCGCTGGATGCGATTAACTATCCCGAAAAGGCCCTGAAGCAAAAGCAAGCCGGTCCAAAAATTTATTTGCAGGCGGGGGCCTTCCAATCAAAAGTAAGTGCTCGAAACCTTAAAAGAGACATTGAGGCCAACTTGATGCTTCAGCGCTTAAAAGCAGTGGTCCGCGTGCTTGAGAGTGAGTTTGAAAAAGATAGCACGTTGCACAAGGTTTGGATTGGCCCGATTCAAACGAGTAAAAATGAGGCCGCGGTGACCCGTATCTTGGTTCAAATGGGCCTCGCAAAACCAGTGAAAGTTGTTGCCAATTAGCGTGCTTGCGCCTGGCGCGTTAAAATAGGCGCCGCTATGAGCGCCCTCCTTCAGAAGGATCAAAATGATGATGCGAAGTTTGTTTTTCCTCCTCAGTATCGCTTTGTTTCAGGCAGCAGTTGCCGCCCCGAGGATTATTCCTGCGCCGCCACAACTGGCGACTGAGGGTCATATTCTACTGGATGCGGCGACGGGCACCGTGATCATTGAGGAGAATGCCGAGATGAGGCTGCCACCGGCTAGTCTCACAAAGATTATGACGAGTTACATTATTGCATCGGAGATTCAACAAGGTCGAATCAGTCTGGATGATTTAGTCCCAATTAGCGTGAAAGCCTGGAAGATGGAAGGCTCCAGAATGTTTGTGCGCGAGGGCACCGAGGTCAAGGTATCTGACTTGGTTAGAGGAATCGTTATTCAATCGGGCAACGATGCAAGCGTCGCGATGGCGGAGTTTATCGCGGGTGACGAGCAAGCCTTTGCCGATATTATGAATCAGGTTGCCCAAAAACTGGGGATGACCCGCACCCAATTTAAAAATGCAACGGGTTTACCGGATGAGGGGCACTACACCACGGCGAAAGATTTATCGCTTTTGGCCCGAGCGCTCATTCGCGATTTTCCGGAGCATTATAAGGTCTACAAAGAAAAGTACTTCTCTTATAACGACATCCGGCAGGCGAACCGAAATAGCTTGCTGTGGCGAGATGATGCGGTAGATGGCATGAAAACGGGTCATACGGAGGCCGCTGGATTTTGTTTGGTGGCCTCGGCTGAGAAGAAGGATATGCGCCTCGTTTCGGTTGTGATGGGCGCAACCTCCGAGCGCTCGCGGTCTACCGAATCTCAAAAATTGATTAATTACGGGTTCAGATATTTTGAGTCCGTTAAGCTTTACGATGGCCTTGAAAGTCTGAGACGCGTTAAAGTTTGGGGCGGATTACATGAGTCGCTCGATGTTGGCATTGAGGCGCCTGCTCGGTTAACAATCCCGAATGGCGCGCGGGGGGCACTCGCCGCAGAAGTAACGCTTGATCCCGTGATCAAAGCACCCGTGAGACGAGGGCAGATACTCGGGTTGTTGAGAATTTCACTTGAAGGCGAAACGATGCTTGAACGACCGGTTGTCGCGCTGAACGGGGTGGATGAAGCTGGTTTAGTTTCCACTTTGATCGATGAGGTCAGTTTGTTTTTCTTATCGCTGTTTTCAGGCGACCCACTGGCTCCTTAATGTATGGAAGACTCGCCTCGAATTGAGTTCCCGTGTGATTACCCGATCAAAGTCATTGGTGTGTCTAGCCCAGAATTTAGGGCTGCTGTCATCGCCATCGTTAAAGGTTTTGATCCGGGTCTTACGGATCAAAAAATCGCCTTTCGACCGAGCGCGGGTGGCAATTATGAATCGATCAAGGTCTCGTTGGTTGCAACCGGCGCGGATCAATTGGCAAGTTTATTTGAGCAGTTAAAAGAGGTTCCGGGCTTGAAGATGGTGCTTTAAATGGAATCGCCGGGTGCGCAGGGCTTCGTTGTGAAGTATTTGGGCGTTCAGGACTATGAAAGCGTCTGCGCAGCGCAGCAACAGTTTACCCGCAACCGGACGTTCCAGGACCCCGATGAGTTGTGGGCGGTCGCCCATCCGCCGGTTTATACGTTAGGGCAAGCGGGTAAAACGGAACATGTGCTGGATGCGGGTTTGATCCCGCTGGTGCGGTCTGACCGAGGGGGGCAAGTGACCTATCATGGCCCTGGTCAGGTTGTGATTTATACCTTACTGAATATCAGACGGCTGAACCTAACGGTTAAATCGCTGGTAACCAGCATAGAGCAGTCTGTGATCGATTATTTAGGCGATTTAGGTCTTCAGGCTGAAACACGAACCGGTGCGCCAGGAGTTTACGTACAAGAGCAAAAGATATCGGCTCTCGGCCTTAGAATTACCAGGGGATATAGTTACCATGGGCTTAGTTTGAATGTGGCAATGGATTTGACGCCTTTTGACGGCATAAATCCTTGCGGCTACGAAGGGCTCGAGATAACAGATTTGAAGCGGCAAGGTGTGGATTGCACACCTGCCGAAGTTGAAGTGGGTTTGACCCAAGCGCTGATCACCCGGTTAAGGGCTAATTCGGATCAGGGTAAAAGCGGTCATTCTGCGCAAGGAGCAGGATAGTAGTGGTTGATAAACGAAATCGGCTGGTTCAAGGCGAAAAGCTTAGAGGCCAAGAGAAAGTTCGGAGAATTCCTGTCAAGGTGATCCCGAGTGATACGCTGCTGCGCAAGCCGGACTGGATCAGGATCCGATTAACGGCAAATCCGGAAGTGGATCGAATTAAAGACATTCTCAGGACACGAAAGCTGGCGTCGGTTTGTGAGGAGGCCAGTTGCCCGAACTTGCCCGAGTGTTTTTCCCACGGTACAGCAACGTTCATGATAATGGGGGAGATCTGTACGCGTCGATGCCCTTTTTGTGATGTGGCGCATGGGAAGCCTAATCCGTTAGATCCTGACGAGCCTCGACAGTTGGCCGAGGCCGTAGCAGAGATGGATTTGAAGTATGTTGTGGTGACGTCGGTCGATCGTGACGATTTAAAAGATAGTGGTGCTGGGCATTTTGCGGCGTGCATTGCGGCTGTTCGGGAACACAACCCAACCACGCGCTTAGAAGTTTTAGTACCTGATTTTCGGGGTCGAATGGACATCGCTTTGGCGATCCTGCGAGATACACCACCGGATGTGTTTAATCACAACCTAGAGACGGTTCCGAGACTTTATAAAAAAGCTCGGCCCGGTGCGGATTATCAGTGGTCATTGCAATTGCTAAAGCGCTACAAGGCTATTCAGCCCTCAGTTATCACCAAGTCCGGACTAATGCTGGGCCTGGGAGAGGACTTAGACGAAGTGGAAGCGGTGATGCGCGATCTGCGTGCTCACAATGTCGATATGCTCACGCTGGGTCAGTATCTTCAGCCGAGCCGGGATCATCTTGCCGTCGAACGTTATGTTCACCCGGATGAGTTTGCAGCCTTGGCCGAGACTGCGCGCGCCATGGGTTTTTCACAGGTTGCCAGTGGTCCGTTGGTTCGCTCCTCTTATCAAGCAGATCAGCAGGCTAAGGCGCACTTGGCACAGCGCAAATAGGGCAATCGGCTCTTTTTTTAAATTTAAACTGATGCCAGCGACTGGTTCGGCCATCAAAGGTTGTCAGCTGGCCGGTGTGCTCCTGGGCGATGCCTAGTAGCACCCTGAGGGTCTCTAGAGCAAGCAGGCTGCCGATCACGCCGACGATCGGTGCAATCACGCCAGTGGTTGCGCAATCTTGTTGCACCAGAGCATCTTTGCCGTAAAGGCATTGATAGCAAGGGCTATCTGAAACGTTTGGGTCAACGGTTAGTAACTGCCCTTCAAGCCGGATCGCAGCACCTGAAATCAAAGGTTTGCGGCCCTGAACACAGGCCCGGTTAATCTCTAAACGCGTTTCGAAATTATCGGTGCAATCCACCACCGCATCGACTGCGCTGACCAGTGTATCGAGGGCCTCGCCCGTAATGCGTTGTGCGACCGGAATGATTTTAAGGCCGCTGTTAATTTGTGACAGTGCATGTGCCGCAGAATCAACTTTGGTGTGCGCTAAGTCCGCCTCAGTGTGAACGATTTGGCGCTGTAGATTGCCGAGGTCCACAATGTCCCCGTCAACCAAAGTGATCTCGCCAATTCCAGACGCGGCAAGGTACAACGCAACGGGGCTTCCAAGGCCGCCCAATCCAATGATGGCCACCCTCGCTTTGAGCAGTTTTTCTTGGCCGTCAAGATCAACCTCGGGTAGCAGGATGTGGCGACTGTAACGCAATAGATCTGCGTCGTTCATAAGGTCTCCTTTCGATGCCCGATCACCGCGCGAGGGTTGCCAGCAAGGTCGCAGTGGGCAATCGGGTCGTAGCCAGCAAGGCGCATCTCGCTTAGAACAGTACCTTGCTGTGTGTAACCGTGCTCGAGCAGCAGGTAGCCATTTTGGGTCAACAGGCGCGTACTCTGATGGATGATCGCCTTCAAGTCGGCATAACCGCTGTCTTGCGCGACGAGGGCTGATTGTGGTTCAAAAACCAGGGCCGCTAGATGTGGGTCAAGCGGGTCGATGTAGGGTGGGTTTGCCACAATGATATCTACCGTAATACCGTCAAAGCAGGTCAACCAATCCCCTGCGACGAAAATTAAGTTATTAAAGCTGGCGCCATTCTGTTGGGCGATGCGGAGGGCTTCAATAGATGCATCGGTTGCAATGACCAACCAGTCAGGTCTGGCGGCTGCAAGGCTCACCGCAATGGTCCCAGAGCCAGTCCCGAGATCGATAACGGTTTTAGGGCCTGTATCAGGTTGACTGAGAATGATCTCGATCAGTAATTCGGTTTCTGGTCTTGGAATTAGCGTGTCCGGTGTGACCTTAAAGTCGAGATCCCAGAACGCCTGAGTTCCGATGAGGTACGCCATAGGATGCCCTTGCCGCCTGCGTGCTGTCATTGCTTGGAGTCGGGTCAACTGCGCGTTACAAATCAAGGCCTCTGGGTGTGCAATGACCTCGCTTCGACTGAGCCCCGTTACATGGCCGAGCAATAATGCTGCATCGCGCCGATGATCAGGCTTGTTGCCGAGGGCTGCGCTCGCTTCAAGAAGCGCCTCTGCAATGGTTTTAGCCATCGCCGTTTTGATCCAGGCCAAGGGCTGACAACAGATCGGCTTGGTGCTCGCTTCTGAGTGGTTCAATCACGGCATCAAGCTCCCCTGCAATAATTTGCGGTAAGCGATGAAGGGTTAAGTTAATTCGGTGATCAGTCACTCGGCCGTCAGGATAATTGTAGGTTCTTATCTTTTCGGATCGATCACCGCTGCCAACCAGAGACTTTCGCTGCTGAGCTTGCTCTTGGCTTTGCTCACTTTGCGCTTTATCCAAGAGTTTGGCTTGCAGTAGACTCATTGCGCGCGCGCGATTCTTGTGTTGTGAACGTTCATCTTGGCATTCAACAACAATACCTGTGGGTAGGTGCGTGAGGCGAACGGCTGAGTCTGTCTTGTTAACGTGCTGTCCCCCGGCGCCACTGGCGCGATAGGTGTCAACGCGAAGGTCATTTTTTTCAATTTCTATGCCATCAATTGCTTCGATTTCAGGTAAGACCGCGACTGTGCAGGCTGACGTGTGAATCCTACCTTGTGATTCTGTTTGCGGCACACGTTGCACGCGATGGGCGCCAGACTCAAACTTTAATTGCCCATACACTTGCGCGCCTTCAAATCGAACAATGACCTCTTTATAGCCGCCATGCTCGCCATCTCGTTGGTTAATGATTTCGGTCTTCCAGCGTTTGGTTTCTGCATAGCGCAAATACATTTTAAGGAGATCACCTGCAAATATAGCGGCTTCATCGCCGCCGGTGCCGGCTCGTATTTCGATGAACACGTTATTCGCGTCGTTGGGGTCTTTCGGCAGCAGTAAAATCTGCAGTTCGCTCTCGAGCTCGGTTTGGGTTGCCAGCAAGGTGGTCAGTTCTTCGCGCGCCATAGCTTTAAGCTCTTCATCGGCATCGTTCAACATGAGTTCAGTATCGCGGCGAGCTTCAGTGGTTTCTTGATATTTTCTGAATTGCACGACAACAGGCTCAAGCTCGGCATACTCTTGAGAGTAGGCTCGAAAGCGGTCCTGATCGTTTATGACCGCGGCATCGCTAAGCAGCGCGGATAACTCTTCGAAACGTTCTTGAATTTGACTGAGTTTGGTTTCAATCGAAGCTTTCATTAAGGGGTGTCATCCTGATTTAAACCGAGCAATATTTTGGCCTGCTCGATGGCAGCAGCATCGCCGTCAATGATCAGAGATTTCAGGCCAACGCTTGGAGTATGGGCAAGTTTTTGCGTGAGTTGTGTGGCGAGCGTTTTCAGGACTAGGTCGATGTCATCGCCTTGTTTTACTCTCGCCATGGCTTTGGCTAATTCGGCGTCCTTGAAGCCCTCGAGCTGTTTGCGATACCGAACAACCAGATCTTGCCCCGCCCGTGTTTTTTCGCCTTGCTCGTAGGTGATGGCGGCGTCTTGGACAATTGCCTCGGCGTCACCAGCGGCGGATCGCCTTAAGTCCATATTTTCAGACACGATGTTCTGAAGGTCATCTAGGCTATAGAGATAAACATCTCGAAGGGTTGTGATCTCGGGCTCGATGTCTCTCGGTACGGCCAGGTCGACTAAAAACATCGGCGCATGTTTGCGCCGTCTTAGTGCCTGCTCAACCATGCCTTTGCCAATAATTGGTAGGTTCGCGCCGGTTGCTGAGAGAATCAGGTCGAACCGTTCAAGATATTCTGGAAGTTGTTCGAGTCCCAAAACGTCGCCGCCGCAGCGCTCAGCCAGACTGCTTGCATTGGCCTTGGTTCGATTGGCGATGGTGATCTGGGTGACACCGGCGTCGATTAATTGCTTCGCCGCCAACTCAATCATATCGCCAACCCCTACAAGCAAGCAGCGGCAGTCCGAGAGGTTAGTGAATAAATTTTTAGCGAGTTTGATGGCGGCGGCGGGGGTTGAGATCAAATGCTGTCCAATAGCGGTGTCGGTACGAACTTGTTTGGCAACTTGAAAAATTTGTTGAAATAAACGGTGTAGCGTCGCGCCCACGGTGCCTGCTGCGGTGGCCTCGGCAAAGGCCGCTTTAACTTGACCTGTGATTTGAGGTTCACCCAAGACCATGGAGTCAAGACCGCTGGTAACGCGCATGAGATGTTTGGCTGCATCCTCTTCCAAATGGCTATAAAGGCTGTCCTGCAAAAGGGTTGGCTCT
>JABGTE010000193.1 GCA_018647445.1 Gammaproteobacteria bacterium | reverse complement strand
TGGTGGGCCGTCCGCGACTCGAACGCGGGACCAATTGGTTAAAAGCCAACTGCTCTACCAACTGAGCTAACGGCCCTCGTAAAGGCGCCCATGATACCGATTCGTACTGAAAACTCAAGATCTATGTCTGAAGGATTGCCTGGATGACCGCGCGCGCCTGATTGGCCTCGCCGAGTGACATGAGGGTACCCAGTCCACCTGGATTGATCACATTGACCTCGATGACATACGGGTAGACCAGGTCAATTCCAATGAACTCAGCGCCGAGCTCTGAACAATAGGCGCCGAGCTTTAAAGCGAGTGCCTGCTCAGCTTCGGAAAGGGTGGTTCGTTCTGCTTGACCGCCTTGCATCAAGTTGGTCCGATGATCAGTGTCTTGACGGCGAAGGTAGGCGCCGATCAGGTGGCCGGCCGCCATTAAGACACGCTTTTCTCCGCGGTCTATATCCGGAATGTGTTCTTGCAGAAGCAAATAGTGATCCGCATTCTGGCCCAACAGGTAGCGAATGAGGCCTGGATAATCGTGAGTCTTCTTGTTGAGTAAAAATATGCCCTGCCCGAGACTGCCAGCGGCTGGCTTTAGAATCCACTCTCCGCCGCGTTCAATGATTTCGATGAAGGTCTCAGCTTGGTTGCTGGCAAATGTTTTGGGGTGTTGAAACAGATCGCCTAGTTGCGTCAGACCGTATTTGCTTCTGAGGTAGAGAAGCGCGTCTGTGCTGTTAATAACGCGCGTTCGGGTTTCCAGAATTTTGAGGAGCTGGATTTTATCCAGAAAACTGTTGCGCTTACCGAGGGATAGTAACCAAACCAGGTCAAAGTCATGGCAGACTAAAGCTTGATCGGCGTTTAGATCGCTGTGAAAAGACTGTGGCGAAACCAGGCTTTGGCCACGGGTGAGTACCTCACCGGCAACGAGGCTTAGCTGATCCACGTGACCCCAGGCAACGTCAACGCCTGCCGCTATCGCAGCGGTGGTTAGCAATGCTAAATTGCTGTCTTCTTTGACATCAAGCGGTTGGGTAAGAAACAATAGCTTCATGAGGGTATTGTCGGTTACCCCTTGCATAATTACTACCAAGTAAGCGTTTGGTGCCTTACGGTAAGGCGCCAATTTGCTGACGAAATGGCAGACATTGGAAAACGTTATGAATATCACTATTCCACAGCATCCTTCGCCGCATGGGCTCAGTAGCTCAGAAAAAGCGGCTTTGGTGACCCGAATTAAAGTCTTGCTCGAGCAGCATAATGCGACGCTCGTGGCGCATTACTATACCGATCCAGACTTGCAGGCCTTGGCAGATGAAACTGGCGGTTGCGTTGCCGATTCTCTAGAAATGGCGCGATTTGGTGCGATGAGTTCGGCGCAGCGGATTGTCGTTGCAGGGGTCCGCTTTATGGGGGAGACCGCAAAAATTCTGAGTCCGGATAAAACCGTTTTGATGCCAACCTTAGAAGCGACATGTTCCCTGGACTTGGGTTGCCCAATCGACGCCTTCGAGGCTTTTTGCGACAAACATAGCGATCGAACGGTTGTGGTGTATGCCAATACGTCGGCCGCGGTCAAGGCGCGCGCTGACTGGGTGGTGACCTCCAGTATTGCACTCGACGTCGTTGAGCACTTGAGTGATCAGGGTGAGAAAATATTATGGGCGCCCGATCGGTATTTGGGGGCCTATGTTCAGCAACAGACGGGTGCTGATATGTTGCTCTGGGATGGCGCATGTGTCGTTCATGAGGAGTTTAAAGCCCGTGGGATCGCGGATTTACTGAAGGTTTATCCTGATGCCGTGGTTTTAGTCCATCCGGAATCACCTGAAAGTGTTGTTGCGATGGCAGATGTCGTGGGCTCGACGTCACAATTGATTAAAGCAGCGGTTGAGATAGACGCCGAGACCTTTATCGTGGCAACGGATCGCGGAATTTTTTACAAGATGCAGCAGCAAGCCCCAGAAAAGCGCTTCTTAGAGGCGCCAACGGCAGGTAGTGGCGCAACGTGTAAAAGTTGTGCCCATTGCCCTTGGATGGCCATGAACAGCCTTGAGCAGGTTGAGCGTGCCTTACTGATGCAAGATCAAGAGATCCTTGTACCGGTTGAATTGGCGGCAAAGGCTTTGGTGCCGTTGCAACGTATGTTGGATTTCAAGGCTTAAAACAAAAATTTGGTGCCGAAAACCACCAGCAGAGACTATTGCGAAGCTTGGTTTTGTAACAGCCAAATTTCATCAATGCGCTGTTTGATTCTCGCGCTGAGTTGAAAATTCTGGCGGACTAGCGGTAATGCGTACCCTAATTGTTTCGCGGCGCCGTCTAAGTCGCCGTTGAGTAGAAAGTATTCTGCTCGAGCTTGGTGAACACCAGGGATATCATTGGCCAAACCCAGGCTCTCTGCCAGTTGATACCAAACTTGGTCATCCTGGGTGCGCGCGAGAACCAGTTCGTTCAGCACCTCGCTTGCAAGATCCGGACGCTCTGATTGGTCGAGCAGTCTTGCGTAGATCACCGTTACTGGATAATTGTTCGGATTAATCGCAAGCACGCGACGCGCAGTCGCGAGGGCTTCGGATAACTGCAGGCTGTCTGCCAAACGCTCTATTTGAGCCAGCTCTAGGGCGATGTGGTTTGGATACTGCGTCAGCAGTTTATCGAGTAAGACTTTAGCCTCATTAAATTGTTTTGCTTTGGTATAGGCCAGAGCTAATCCATATTGGGTCGCGCTCAAGGCGGCGCCTTGTTTTACCGCTGCATTTTTTTCAAAGCGTTTGATGACGTTTTGGATCAGCTTCGCGTTGGAGACCATGACCCGAGCACGGATGAGTTGGTAATCAAAATCGGGTTCCCATTTCTTCTTGGCGAGGCTTTCTGTTTGGTTGTAGGCGTCGCTGATTCGGCTTCGGGTTACGGGGTGGGTTCGAAGGAACTCAGGGACTTGTTCACCACTGCCGCGGTTAAGTCGATCAAGCCGTTCAAACATATACGCCATTGCTCTGGGATCAAGATTTGCTCGGGTCATCGTACTGATCCCAATTCGATCTGCTTCAGATTCTCGTGTCCTGCTGTAGCTCAGTTGTTGCGTACTCGCAAGGCCACGGCTGGTTGTGACTGCCGCCATGCCCGCTTCGGACCCGGCTGTCGCGGCAAGTATTACACCGGCGAGCAGGCCCGCGATCGATATGACACCGGCCTTTTTACTGGCCTCGATACCTCTCGCAAAATGGCGTTGGCTAAGGTGCGCGAGTTCGTGCGCCAGAATGGCAGAAAATTCATGCTGCGTCTCCGCGTGGAGAAATAAACCGTGATTAATCCCGAGCACGCCGCCGGGTGCGGCAAACGCATTAATCGATGCGTTGTCGATCAGCGTTATATATAAGCGGCGGTCCTCTAGATCGCTATGCTCAGCTAATGCAAAAACGAGGTGTTCAAGATAGTCGATGACCAGAGGATCCTGATAACCTGGGGTTTGCGCCCGGACAGCTCTCAAAAACCGTTGGCCAAGATCATGTTCAAAGGCAAGTGAGGTGGCTGCAGGACTGCTCCCGCCCAGTTCAGGTAGGTTTAAGTCGTTGTTGGCTGACTTAGCCGCGATCGCAAACAGCAAAAGCCCGGCGCATCCGGTACGCAAGATAAAATTGATGAGGTCGCGCGATGTCATGAGTCTATGTTCGCAGGGGTGTGCCCTTGAGTTCAACCTGTATCATCGGCCTTGGCCTGATATACTTTTCCGGTTAGGGGCCAAAGGATGGCGTTGTGAATTTAGAGTGCGATGATCCTGTGCAGTTGGATACGAAAGGGTTGAATTGCCCGATGCCGCTATTGAAGGCTAAGCAGATGCTCAACAAGTTAGCTCAAGGGCAAGTGCTTTTAGTCGAGTCAACGGACGCGGGCTCGGTCCGAGATTTTCAGGTATTTGCAACCCAAAGTGGCCATGTGCTGTTAAATCAGACCGACGAGGCAGGGGTTTACAAACATTGGTTGAAAAAAAGTGATCCGGCCGCGTGAAGCAGATTCTTAAAAAATGGGTTGGCCAGTATTTTTCGGACGAAGAAGCGCTGATTTTGCTTGCCATAATGCTGAGCTTGAGCCTGTTGTTCGTGATGCTAGGCTCGGTTTTAGTACCAATTTTGACTGGAATTGTGCTGGCTTACGTCATGCAGGGGGTGATTAACCAGCTGCAGCGCTTGCGGGTCCCCCGGTCATTGTCCGTATCCATTACGTATTTATTGTTTCTTGGCGGCTTTGTTGGTTTTTTATTGTTCCTGCTGCCCCGGTTTTGGCGTCAGCTTGGAAGCCTTTACCGTGACTTGCCAGAGCTCAGTGACCGGTTGTCTGCAACGTTGGTCTCGCTGCAAGCTCACTTCCCCTTGGTAATTTCCGAACGCCAGATTAGCGTCTGGGTGAATCTGTTAAGCGATGAAGCGACAGCCCTCGGACAATGGCTGTTGACAGTATCGATCTCTCAGCTGCCAGTGCTCATTACGGTCTTGGGTTATACCTTGCTCGTGCCGATTTTGGTTTTCTTCCTGCTCAAGGATAAAGATCAGCTGCTATCGTACTGTTTGGGTTTTTTACCCGAGGAGCGACCTTTGATGAATCAAATCGGAGGTGAGTTGAGCGGGCAGATGGAGAACTATGTTCGAGGGAAGTTTCTGGAGCTGATCATCGCGGGATTGGTGACTTACGGCTTGTTTGCGTTTTTTGGTCTCAACTATGCGGCGTTGCTGGGGTTTTTGGTCGGGTTGTCCGTTATTATTCCCTATCTTGGAATTGCCGCAGTGACCGTGCCCGTCACGATCGTCGCATTAATGCAATTTGGCCTATCGAGTGACTTTTTTTACTTAATGGTCGGTTATCTCGTTATTCAGGCTTTAGACGGGTTGGTCTTGGTGCCGATATTGTTTTCAGAGGCCAATAATTTACACCCACTTGCGATTATTTTGGCGGTTTTGATTTTTGGGGCCTGGTTCGGTTTGGCCGGCGTGTTTTTTGCGATTCCCTTAGCGATTTTGATCAAAGCGCTTTTGAGCGCTTGGCCTAAACGACAAGCTTAGTTTTGGCCCCTGAGGAGTTGTGCCGGCAAACCAGCATGGCTATTATGAGGTCCTTTTTTTCATGGAATCATGCTTTATGATCCGAGGCAGTATTGTCGCCCTGGTTACGCCGATGCAATCCGATGAATCTGTTGATTGGGATCGGCTCGTGGCGCTGGTGAATTGGCATATTCAAAGCGGTACACAGGCCATTGTTCCGGTTGGCACCACGGGTGAATCGCCAACCGTCACTCCTCATGAGCACTGCGAAATCATTCGCGCAGTGGTCACTGCCGCCAATGGGCGCGTGCCGGTCGTGGCTGGAACCGGGGCCAATTCAACCCGCGAAGCGATTGACTTTACGGCTTCTGCGAAAGATTCCGGTGCAGATGCTTGTCTTTTGGTGACGCCCTACTACAACAAGCCCACCCAAGAGGGGTTATTTCTGCATCATAAAGCCATTGCCGCAGCGGTCGATTTGCCACAGATTCTGTATAACGTGCCGGGCCGAACCGCTTGTGACTTATTACCCGAAACCGTCCAACGACTCGCGGACATTCCACAGGTGGTTGGTATTAAAGAGGCGACAGGGTTAGTCGAACGGGCAGCATCTATTCGCGCTTTATGCGGAGATGACTTCCTGATTTTTTCAGGGGATGATGAAACTGCTTGTGAATTGATGCTGCAGGGTGGCCACGGCACCATTAGTGTCACCGCGAACCTCGTGCCAGCGCAAATGGCAGCCATGGCGGCGGCAGCAACTACGGGTGATCGAACGCGTGCTGAAGCCTTAAATGAGCCTCTGATGGGGCTCCATCAAAGCCTTTTTGTCGAGTCAAACCCGATCCCTGTGAAGTGGGCGCTGGCAGAAATGGGGCGCATTTCAAAGGAGATTCGACTACCATTAACGCGTCTCGCCGAGCACCATCACGAGCGAGTCAAACAGGCGATGATGACAGCGGGGATCAACCCATCATGAGAAACTGGTTTTTAGGCGCATTAATTATTGGGGCGACTGGCTGTGGCTGGTTTGGCAACGAAGAAATGGTCGGGCGACTGGAGACCGGCAGTTCTAAATTGACGCAGGTGCCCGAAGAGCTCGAGACACCGGCTTATGTGGAACTGATGCCGATTCCAGAAATACAGGATCCGCGAGGCCTTGTTGGCACACGGTACGAATTGAGGCGGCCAGAACCACTCAGTACGCGTTATGGCGTAGACCAAATCGTGATTAAAAAGCTAGATGATGCTCAATGGGTGTTCCTAGATATTCCCCCGTCAGTAGTTTGGCCAAAAGTTGTGCAGTTTTGGGAAGCCAATAATCTAGAAGTTTCGGCGGCCGATCCATCTTTAGGCATATTAACAAGCAAATGGTTGACGGCGAGGCAGGGCGAGGCGGAATCGGTCTTTGAAAGTATTCGGCAAGGCAACGTCTTTCGAAATACTCGGGACATAAACCTGTATCAGTTTAAATTAAGGCTTGAGCCTGGGGTTCGAAGCGGTAGCACGGAACTGTATGTTGAGCAGCGCGAAGTGCCTGCCGATGCGCCCTATCGATTGGACAATATGGTTTGGAAAGGCAGCAGTGATGATTTGGCATTGGAGCGCGAAGTCTTAAAAGCCATGGCGTATTATCTGGGCGAAAATATCAGTCAGGGCACCATGAGCATGATGGCATCCGGTTTGACCGAAGGTCGGACGCGTCTAATCCCAGATCGGGTTAAGCCCGAACTTCGTTACAAGCTTGATTTTAATCGGGCATGGGCGACCGTTGGTGACGCATTGGAAAATGCGAATATTCCGGTGAATGATATCAATCGCAGCACGAAGACGTATTTCGTGTACTACACGCCAAGCCATCTATCTAAGCCGTCCTTCTTCCGGAAATTATTCAGCGGCGGAGATCAGGCTCAAGCGGCAACAGATCTTTATGAGGTCCGTTTGGAAGATGTCGAAGGCGAAGTGCTGGTTACCGTTTATCAAGGCGAAGGCTTTGCGGATGGTTTGGCCGCTGAACGACTGCTTAAGGTCATCAAAGAGTACTCGACTTAATCCATGCGGGTTGCATCCTTAGGTAGTGGTAGTAAGGGCAACAGCACGGTTATTGAGGGGCGCGAAGGTCGGCTGTTACTCGATTGTGGGTTTGGCTTAAAAGAAACCATTCGCCGTCTAGCCCGGCTCGATTTGACGCCGATGGACATCGACGCTGTGCTGGTGACCCATGAGCATGCGGATCACATCAATGGGGTTGCGCCGTTCTCGCGGAAATTTCATATCCCGGCCTATATGACGCCAAGTACCTATGATGCTAGGCGAACCGGCCCGCTCCCAGCTTTGAAACCCATTCAGTATGAGCAATGTTTTTCCATTGGCTCGCTTCAAGTCGAGCCTGTCGTCGTGCCTCATGACGCTCGGGAACCTTGCCAGTTTATTTTTAGTGAAGGCAGCAACCGGGTGGGCGTCTTAACGGATTTGGGGCACATCTCCGCACACGTTCGAGACCGTTATCACGACTGTGACCTGCTTATGTTGGAATGTAATTACGACACAGAAATGTTGGCGTCAGGGCCTTATCCTGCCGCCTTAAAGCGAAGAGTGGCTGGCGATTTTGGTCACTTATCCAATGATCAGGCCGCGGATCTTGTTGGGACGCTGAATTTACCTAGGTTACAGAACCTAGTGATCTCGCACGTCAGTGAAAAAAACAATCAGCCAGCGCTGGCGAAATCTGCCCTGACCCAGGTGCTGTGTGACTGGGAAGGTGTCTTGACCCTTGCAAGTCAAACGGATGGTTTTGATTGGATCGATTTATCTCCTTAGGCCTGTTTCACAGGCTGTTGAATGCGCAGTTGGGCCGGTTGTATTGCCTGGCTGGATTCGGTGTGGCCACCCGAGCCTTTGAAGCCCTTGTGTCAATGCCTTGCGCCAAGAGGTGCTCGAAAACGGCGTGTTGATCGGGGTTCCCCAGGTTTGCAGCAGCGCCTGCCATCAAAAAAACTCCGGCTGATTATCGAAACACCCTATAAAGCTGGACCCGGGAACGGTCGGGTATTCAGGTGCGGCTTCTTTTTGATGACATAGGCTAGCAAGGACGCTTGGTAGATCTGAAGCCACCGTCCGGCTGCGCTCTGATTCATCTATGTCGGATAGGGCGATCATCGGCCCTCCGTCCTGTTCTAGGGGCTTGAAAGGGGGTTCTTAAATCACAGCCTTAAGCGTTCGCCCCATCGGGCGACCTTGACGGGGCGCCTTTTACTGTTTTTTTGTACATACTGTATACTTAACCAGTAAAATGCGCTTTAATGGTTTCCCCGCTGACGAAAGCGCCCAGTGAGTACTTGTTAGAGCAGGTTGCAACCTTGATCAAATGCTTACATGAGGAAGACCGAAGAGATTGAAAAAAAGGCAGGTCTTAGGTGGTGTAACAGCGCGATAAAGCGCGAATTGACTCAGTAAACGGGCAAAAAAGCGGGATAAGTCGCTGGCCATAGCGGCAAAACTGAGCAGGAAAAGCTGAAAAAGTACCAAAAGTACGGAAAGCAGGAAAAGTGGAAAAGCATGAAAAGCATGAAAAGCATGAAAAGCATGAAAAGCATGAAAAGCATGAAAAGCGGGAAAAGCCGGAAGGCAGGGCAAGAATTGGTCGCGCAGTAAGTAGAGAAATATCAGCTAAAGAAGAAATGGCAGCAAGAACAGCAAGAATTGCTAAAAAAGTAACAACAAAAATGAATAACAAAAAACAAGATATTACGCCCTAGAGGAAGATCCTTATGAGAATTAAACATATCAAATCATCAGATACCTGGTTGATTAGCAAAGGTCGAAAAATCCTATATCGGGGTCGCACGAACCCGCTCAGTTCCAGTCGTATTTTGGCCGTTGCACTCAGACGAGATGGTCTTAGACTCTTAGGTTAGCGCTTAAGCCCTCTTGAACCCCGTCGGCAGCCGCGTGTTGGTCGGTAAACTGACTTTTAATCTGAGTGTTTAATTAAGATTGTATTCCGCAGGGTTGTGCAGCGCTGGGCGAAGACAAGCCCGCGACCTGCCTGCCTGCAAGCGCGCCTCGAAAGGTAGGTCATAAAGGGCCCTGTTTAGGCGATAAATCATTTTCCACCGCTTGTCCTTTCGCGCTTGGCCCTTAAAGGCGGCGCAACGACAGCATCTGACTTTGTCTTTGCTAGCGCCAAAATCCGACTCGCCTTATAATGTCTCCGACGCCTAAGCCAAAGGGACACTGCACGCATCGTGATGTTTGCAGTAAAGAATCAGCAGTTGATTGTTCTGTACGGTAACCCAATGCGCTAGCCCCGATTTAAGGAAAATATCATGCCCGCCAATGAGATGAGTTCAGGCGACTTCGTAACTGAAATTACCGCTCAGAATTTTCAAACCGATGTTGTTGAAAAGTCGCAACAAGTTCCAGTCATTATGGAGTTTTATGCCGAAGGCGCAGCGCCATCGGATGAGCTTTCAAAGCTCTTGGGAACGTTAATTCCGAGCTACCAAGGTAAATTGTTTTGGGCGCGAGTGAACGTGCAGGCCAATCAGCAGTTGGTGCAGCAGTTGGGCGTTCGAGGCCTGCCAACCCTTAAAGTTGTAAAAGGGGGGCAGTTGTTAGATAACCTTGAAGGGCCTCAGACGCAAGCGGCACTCAGCGCGTTATTTGATCAGCTGACGATGAGTGAAGGCGATCAAATCAGAGCACAAATTGCCGAGTATTTGAGCATTGGTGATCGGGAAAGTGCCATGGCGATGCTGCGAGAAATGATGGTTCAAGAGCCGTTAAACGCCTCGCTGAAGACAGAACTTTGTGACTTAATGATTCAAGCGAATCAGATACAAGAGGCGGAAGCTTTGCTGGCGAGTTTGCCAGCCGATGCCGAGGGTATCGAAAAAGCTAAAAGTCGGCTGCATTTTGTTCAACAGGTCAGCGAGCTTGACCCGATAGAAGCGCTTGAAGCTTTGGCGATATCCCATCCTGATGACCAATCCCATTTGTATCACTTCGCCTGCGCGCTGGTGGCAGCCGATCAAATTGAAGCGGGGCTGCAGGTCCTTTTAGACATGTTACGACGTGACAAATCATGGTCAGAAGATAAGGCGCGGCAGACGATGATCCGAGTTTTTGAACTGCTTGGGAAGGGCGATCCGATGGCCTCAACCTATCGACGTAAAATGTTTACGTTGATGCATTAACGGCGTGATTCCTGCCGAGCCTTGAGATGCTGGCTGTTTTAAGAGCCTTGGTTTAGTCTATTAATAGATAGTGGCCAATACGATAACGGGCTTGAGTCCATTAAGCATTACCCTAGGGTTCGCCCTGAACCCGCCATGGAGTTGAGATGGCACTAAGCGAAATAATCCTGAGTTTAACGATTGGCTGCCTAATTATTGGGCAGATTATTTGGATTCGTCGGGGGGACCGCCGTGAAGCGGCGAGTAAGGCTGAGATCGATGGTCTTCAGACAGCCCTCTCGGCCGGCACGAGTCTTGACCAGGCGGCTCGACACGAAATCACGCAGCTTGAAACCAGTTTGGTCGCCAAGGCCGAACTCGAGGCGGAGTTACGGCAAAGGCTGCAGGCCGCCGATCACGCGGTCACGGCTCTCAATCAAGAAAAGATTGAACTCCGAGAGCAGTTGGCACAAGTTTCAACAGCGATGGCGCAACAAACCGCGCACCATCAGGACAAATTGGCTTTGCTTGATCAAACCAAAGACAAATTGTCGGAAACATTCAAATCCCTCGCGAGCGAAATTTTCGAGTCAAAACAGCAGACTTTTAAGCATCAGAGCGAAGAGCAGCTCACACATTTGTTAAAACCCCTCGGGGAACGATTGAAAGATTTTCAAACCCGGGTCGAAACGGCCTATAGCGAAGAGAGCAAAGAGCGGTTTTCGTTGCGCAACGAATTAAAAAATTTAAGGGATCTCAATACCCGTCTCAGTTTGGAAGCGGTGAACTTGACCAATGCTCTCAAAGGCGAAAGTAAAACCCAAGGGACTTGGGGTGAAATTATTTTAGAGCGGGTGCTTGAGAAGTCTGGGCTTGTAAAAGGTCGTGAGTATGACGTTCAGTTATCGTTAAAGAGCGAGGAAGGGCGGCGCTATCAACCCGATGTAGTTGTTCATTTGCCGGAAGGCAAAGATATCATTGTTGATTCAAAAGTCTCCCTGACAGCGTATGAGCGGTATTGTTCGGCTGTAGATGCTGAGCAACAGGCGCATCTGGTAGCACACGTGCAATCGTTGCGTAACCATGTGAAGCAGTTGGGGGAAAAGGATTATCAAAATTTGGCCGGGATTCAATCGCTGGATTTCGTGCTGATGTTCGTTCCCATTGAGGCGGCTTTCTCGGTTGCGATGCAACAGGATGACGCGCTTTTTGGCGATGCGTTTGATCGTAACATTGTGATTGTGACGCCATCGACTTTGCTGGCAACGCTTCGAACCATTCAAAATATTTGGCGCTACGAGCACCAAAGCAGTAATGCTCAGGAAATTGCCGCCAAGGCCGGCGGGCTCTTCGACAAGCTGGTGAGCTTTGTCACCGATCTTGAACTTGTTGGGGCGCGGTTGGCGTCAACGCAGAATGCATTTGATGATGCACATAAAAAGCTTTCGAGTGGTCGGGGTAATTTGATCAAGCGCGCCGAAGCCATGCGCCGTCTGGGCGCAAAAACCAGCAAAGCGATGCCGAAGCATCTGGTTGAGGACCGGCCTCTGGGCGGTGTCGCACTGCTTGAATCAGATGATGATGACGATGAGGTCATCATTAACTGACATCGTAGGAGGAAAATCCGATTTTCTGATAATGATGCTCGGTGCAACGTGTGAGTGATAAGTCGTTGTGGCCGTAATTGCAGCCATTCGGAACACGCGTTTTCTTACGATGAACTCGCGGGTTGGTAGGCGTTGATAACTAGGCTTTAGTAGCTGAGTCATAAAAACTAAGCGTTAATAGTTAAGCGTTAATAGTTAATAGTTAAGCCTTAATAGTTAAGCCTCAATAGTTAAGCCTTGAATTAATAAGCCGCATTATTGGAAGTCCGATCGATTAAGGACCCTGGTACCAACCTCAGCACAGGTTCTGAACGCTTGAGCAAGCTGCGTGATGCAGGCGCTATTCGCTAGGGGGTGACTGTTTGTCGTTTTAATCTCGTTGAGAGGGACCTTGATGTGGCCTGCTGCACCTACTTTTAAGCGTTGACGCCTGCATGAGACAAACGTTTCGGTAGACATGATGGTCCCTGTTCATAAGCTCAGGTCTATGCATGTGTCCAGTCGGGCCTCTGATCGGTTGTCAAAAAGCACTCGCATGGCGGCTTAGCTGATGAAGGGCTGGCCTTCAATGGCTTGCACAAAGGTATGCACGGAGAATGTGGCATAGGCAGCCGAGAACCCGATAACGAGAGCATAAGCAGTATTTGCTCTTAACCGTTGCGGCAGCAGTAAAGCGAATAATGGCACAACTTGCATCGCGTGCATTCCAAAGAAGTGAGCGACTCGTAGATCGCCGCCGTTTGTTGCCCAGTTAAATAGCCACAAGCCGTCTGCATCGGTTGCCGCGGCGCCAACCCAATGGCTGGTTTGATTCCCAAGGTATCCGCCGAACCCACCGCCTAAGCCAAACGTTAGTGCTAATCCAATAACAATTGAAAATGCCATAACATCGCGCTTCTTGTTGTTCCGCCAGATAATCCAAGCGAGCCAAAGGGGAGCGATTACCAGCCAAGCGGCACCAATACCCATCATT
>JABGTE010000264.1 GCA_018647445.1 Gammaproteobacteria bacterium | reverse complement strand
ATTTAAGTAACCGGAAGGATTTGGTTCGGTATTACAGCCCTTGTGTTCACATTCACAGCGCAAATAGCGCCGGTGTTCGATAGCACAGGGCCTATGCCGCAATGGGTCGAGGCGATGAGGCCCAGTAATCCGTCAGGCAGGGATTCTTTTACGCACAAGACCCCGTTGATTCATAAATCCACGGGGTCAAGCGGTTTAAGAAAAGTGTTCTTCAAACACCGCATCGTTAAACCCCACCAAGACCGTTTTACCGATTTTTAGGGTTGGGGCTCGCAGGTTGCCGGTTGGGCCGAGCATAGCAGTCTTAGCTTCATCGCTGAGACCATTTTTTAGATCGAAGGATTCCACCTTTTTACCTTTCATGGCAACAAGGGTTGAGGCCGCCTCGGTAATGCCTGGGCAGTCGGCTGCACTCAACTTCTTGCTTGCGAGTACGGTTTCTTTGATGTCGATTGAACGGGCTTCCAAAAACTTGGATGCTTTGACGCAAGTGGTTCAGCCCTTTCTTAAATAATACCAAGCAACGCCTTTGGCCATGATGTGTTCCCTTGTCATGAGTGTTTGAACGCATGTTAGCAGAATACTGGTAGTATTCGAGCGCATCACAGGTGGATTAGATCGAGCGGACGCTTTTTTATTTCACGAGAACCACAGCTTTAAAAGATGATATGACCATGTCGACTTACTTGATAAATATCCTGAAATTTGGCCTACGACGCGTTGGGTTTGCGCTGGTTGTTTGTCTTAGCGTCAGCGCTCAAAGCGTTGAGCCAAAACTGCCACGTGCGATGGCTTGGAGTGCTTATAACCTGGGCACGACCGGTTACAACCAAGCCGTCGGAATTGCCAAAATGCTCAAAGATGAGCATCGCGTCACATTAAGAGTGATTCCGGGTAAAAATGACGTTTCTCGGCTGTTACCGCTCATGGTCAATCGGGTGCAATTTTCAGCCAATGGTGTGTCGACCTATTTTGCCCAAGAAGGCGTTTTTCAGTTCACGAGCCCCCGTTGGGGCCCGATTCCGGTCCGGCTGGTGATGATGTCGTTGGGCCTGTCCAATCAAGGGATCGCGGTGGCTGCAAATTCTGACATTGAGCGCATTGCCGATTTAAGATCTAAAAGTGTGCCGTATGTTTTGGGCGCGCCGGCTCTTAATGTGTCGACCGAGGCTATATTGGCCTGCGGCGGTCTCACGTGGGCGGATGTTCAGCGCGTTGAGTTTCCGGGTTATGGCGCAATGTGGAACGCCATGATTGCCGGTCAAATTGATACGGCCTATGCAACAACTGTTTCTGGTCCGACTCGTCGACTTGAAGCATCCCCGAAAGGAATCCAGTGGCTAACGATGCCCCACGATGACCCTGCCTGCTGGCAGCGCGCTAATCAAATTGCGCCCTATCTGCAGCCGAATTTTGCGACCCGAGGCGCAGGAATCAGCGATGCGAAGCCGCATGAGGGCGGCAATTACCCCTATCCAATCCTAACGACCCTCGCGACTCAGGATGCGGGCCTGGTTTACGCCCTGACCCGTGCCATCGATCTTGGTTTTGATCAGTTTAAAGGTGCGGACCCGGGCTCGATGGGCTGGCAAATGGCGCGTCAAAAATTTCAGTGGCTCGTGCCGTACCACTCTGGCGCGATTGCTTATTTTAAATCCCAGGGGCTTTGGACTCAGTCCATGCAGAATCATCAAGACGGTTTGTTGCGTCGGCAAGCGGTACTCGCTAAGGCCTGGTCCACATTTATTGCCGCGCAAGGAGATGCTGCCCTGGATCGAGCCGATTGGGATTCAGCTTGGATGGCGCAACGGGCGAAGTACTTGACTGCCGCCGGATTTGACCCAATCTGGTCGTCACAGTGAGTGTGCCTGCGTCGCGAATTCGTCTTGCAGAGGTGCTGACCGCAATTTTGGCAGGCCTTGCCTGCCTTTTGGTGATTGATCAGTTGCGGTTGTTTGGTAGTCCGTTTTTGAGCGTTTTGATTCGCCTTGAAACCCAATATTACTTCGCGTTGATAGCATTATTGCTTCCGGGGGTTTTCCTCATTTACCGAAGTCGTTGGGCGGCGTTGGATGCAAGTTTGTGCTTCGGCGCGTTTCTGGCGCCGCTCTGGTTATTACTCCATGCCGAGGCCATCGCCAATGAGGGTTGGGAGTTTCTGGCACCTGATCATGCCGTTCTGGCGAGCAGTATCGTATGGCTATTGGTGTTAGAAGCGGTTCGCCGTGTGACCGGTTGGGTGCTCTTCGGCATTGCCCTCGTGTTTTCGATGTACCCCCTCTTTGCCGATTTAATGCCGTTGATGATCTCCGGGATGGCAATCGGTTTTCGAGAAACCGCAAGCTATCACGCGATGAGTATTGAGAGCATCGTCGGGTTGCCCTTTCGTGCCTTTGCCAATCTTGTCGTTGGTTTTTTAGTGTTTGGCGCGACCTTGCAACATACTGGGGGTGGCGCCTTCTTTATACGATTGGCCTTTGCGCTGCTGGGTGGCGTACGGGGCGGGGCGGCCAAGGTTGCCATTGTTTCCAGTGGCCTCATGGGCTCTATGAGCGGTAGTGTGATCACCAATGTAATGACGACTGGTCAACTCACCATTCCGGCGATGCGGCGGCAGGGGTTTTCTGCAAAATCTGCCGCGGCCGTTGAGGCCTGCGCGTCAACCGGTGGGGTGTTGTTGCCACCGATCATGGGATCAACGGCCTTTATTATGGCGACGTTCTTGGAAATCCCTTATTACCAGGTCGCTTTGGCGGCGCTATTGCCCTCGTTGTTGTACTTCATTGCGTTGTACGCGCAGTTGGATGCCTATGCGGGTAAGCACGGCCTTGAGGGCCTGCCCGACTCAGAGATACCCAGCCTGCGCGCTGTTTTGGGCGAGGGCTGGGTGTTTATTGTGTCCTTTGCCTTGCTCATTGTGTTTTTGCTGGTGCTGCAACAAGAGGCGCTGGCGCCTTGGGCGGCCACTGCCTCGCTCTTGGTGATCAATCAGTTTCGGCAGGGCCGGATGGCTGTTGCAGATTGGGGTGGCTGGCTCGTTGCCGTCGGAAAGTTACTCATCGAACTGCAGGCAATTTTGCTGGCGGTGGGTCTCATTGTAGGGGCTTTATCGGTGACGGGATTGTCGGGCACGCTTGTAAATGAATTGCTGTTTATCGCGGGTGATAGCACCGGCGTGCTGATTTTAATGGGTGCAGCGACCAGCTTTATCCTTGGGATTGGCTTAACGGTAACAGCAGCTTATGTGTTTCTTGCCATTGTGCTGGCGCCGGCCCTGATCGATGGTGGTCTCGTGCCCATGGCCGTGCATTTATTTATTTTATATTGGGGCATGTTGTCCTTTATTACGCCACCGGTGGCCTTGGGCGCGTTTGCTGCAGCTTCGATATCAGGGGCTAATCCGGTGACGACCGGGTTTGAAGCGATGCGGCTTGGCGTTGCGATTTATCTCGTTCCGTTTTTGTTTGTTTTGAATCCTGCGCTGATTGGTCAGGGTCCTTGGCAAGGCATTGTCCAAGCGGGGCTGGAGGCCTTGCTGGGCGTTTTGCTCATTGCGTGGTCCGCTCAGAGATACTTGCCGCGCCTTGGAGATCCGGGACTAATCGCTGCTTGGCTATTGGGTCTGGGCGGCTTGTTGATCGCGCTGCCTGACATCAATTTGGAGGGCCTTGCGCTCACCAATATCATTGGGAATTCAATGGGTGCTGCGATGATCGGACTCGCGCTATTGCTCGCTAGATTCCGGACGCATCAGACGCCAGCAATCGATTCTTGAGCGATCTAAAATTAGTCCATCACCCATTTCGAAAGATGAGAGCTTGTTGATCACTGCATGCTTGGGCAAGCCCGTCGCAAGGGATTGCCTTGGGGATTAGATTGCTTTTGACCCATCGAGCCCTTGCGGTCGGCGCGCGCGTTTAAAGCGGTTAACTCAGAATTTTGAGTTCCCAATCGCGCGGCGCGTAGAATGGCTCGGCCTGTTAGGGCAGGTCTTCGCTAGGAAATAGATCCGCGAAGGGCGCAAGGGCCGGCGCATCGGCCAGTTGGCTGCCCACTTTCTGAAGTAGGTCCGTCGCGGTGATCAAACCGGCCTGCTCGTATTGCGCCGCCTGCAGCGCAAACTCTAAACGATCGACTTGCTTGACAAACTGAGCTTCGGGCGTGACTTGGGCCTCGTACTCTTCCCAGTTTTCGAGCAGAGTGTCACCGGCGGGCAGGCCGCTCAAGATCTTAAGTACTGCCTGCTTTTCCATCGCGTACTTTTTCTTGGGGTCAACCGCATCGGTTGGGGTGAGGTCGCCCACATAAACTTCCCCGAGATCGTGGATCAAGGCCATACGGAGTATTTTTTCAACATTCAAATCGGGTTGCTGTTGGGCAAGCAGCAAGCACAACATGGCGTTACCATAGGAGTGCTCGGCCACACTTTCACAGCGTGCCGGTGGAAGGCCGCGTTCGAGCCAACCTTTTCTGAAAACTTGTTTGAGATGCAGTATTTCAAACCAAGCAGTCGCGGAGGCTGATGTTTGTTCGTTAATGGCCGGTAGGGTCAGTGGGGCTTTTTCGGTTTGCATCGTCGAGCTTTTCTCAAAAGAGCGGATCATGCAGGATGTCTGACAAGGCTGCAAGATGATCCGTGGGATACCCCTATGATTTCGATGGGAAACGGTCTCTGAGATAGATCGATTGCAGACATCCTGACCCGGCGATTTAAGCCTCGCGTTATGCAAAGGTTGCAGGTCTTTTGGGCAATGTCGACGACGTCAACGGATCTTGCGTGCTCTGATCACCGTAAGATTTGAGGTTAGCCTAAGGAAAACTGCGTTATGCCCCAAAAACGTGTCTTTACCCAATCTGGCTTGCCAGCGGGGGGCCTTGGGGGTGGTCGTAAAACAGACCTTAAGTCGCGCGTAACGTGCGTCGGTTGCGGGCAGTCTCGACGCTTGACCTTCCATCATTTGATTCCAAAGAAACTGCATCGAAGACCCCATTTTAGGCGCCACTACTCGAAAGCCGACTTGAACCAAGGCGTTATGATGTGTCGGCCGTGTCATGTGGGGGTCCACCGTTTGTTTGATGAGATGACGCTCGCTAAATCCATGAATACCGCAGCGGCGCTTTTGAATGACCCTCGCTTACAAAAACACTTTGCATGGGTCGCTAAACTCAGAATTAAGGCTGAAGGCCTTCGATAAAGCCTTGCCAAGTAAGCCAAGGCAAGGCGCCCCTTGGCGAGTGCGATCACTCGCTAAGGGGCGCGCAAGGTTAGTCCGACTTTAAGCTTTGAATCGATGCAAACTGCCCTCGGGTCAAGGCAAGTAAATCCTTCGGGGCGATTTCGATCTCAAGTCCACGCCGGCCTGCGCTGATAAAAATCGTGCTATGGTCTGCGGCGGTCTGATCAATAAACGTTCTTAATGGTTTCTTTTGAGCTAAGGGGCTAATGCCCCCTAGGATGTAGCCTGTGGTAGCCTCTGCTTGTTTTGGGTCGGCTAGACGCGCTTTCTTTCCACCGGCGGCTTGAGCGAAAGTTTTAAAGTTTAGTTGCGAGGAGACGGGTAAGACGGCCACAGCAAGCGCCATTGGCGTCAGTTCGCAAACCAACGTTTTGAAGACCTGATTGGCATTCAGTTTGAGCGCTGCAACCGCTTCAAGGCCGTAGTCTTTGGACCCGGCCTGGTGCGCATACTCATGGAGCGCAAAGGTGACGGTGTGTTGATTCAGCAGAATTATAGCGGGCGTCATAGCACGACTTTAAACGGTTTTGTGATCGGACTATAGCGTCTGTATCGCGATCGTAGAAGCGAGAACCTAAAACTAAAAAAATAAAAGGCAAGGCATTAGGCCTGAGGTTTAAACGTTAAGGGGTTAAAAAAGGAGGGCCGAGATGGCACAGCAAAATTGGGGTGTAAGGCATGTCCTGGACCGGTTTAGCGCGTCGCACTGGGTGAAGCGGCAGAGGCAGATGGCCGCTCAGGCACTCGCGTTCTTGGGGCTTGGTTCGATGATCGCATTGGCAGATCCTTCGCCGCTTGCGGTGGACGAGGCATTGCCAATTTGGGATGTGAGCAACCCAACCTATTCCGCGCAGCCTCGGGCGGCAGAGATCGATGTGACCCGAGGTACCTGGCTCAGCATCGATGTGTCACCGGACGGCCAAACCCTGATTTTTGATCTTTTGGGGGATCTCTACTTGCTGGACATTGAAGGCGGAGCGGCACGCAGTTTGACCAGCGGTTTGGCCTGGGACATACAACCTCGATTCAGCCCAGATGGCAAACAAGTCGTGTTTATCTCTGATCGAGCGGGTGGCGACAATATCTGGGTGATGACGCTGGCAACTGGCGCGCTGAAGCAAATCACTGATGAATCTTTCCGACTATTGAACTCGCCCGTGTGGCACCCCAATGGTCAGTTCGTTGTCGCCAAAAAGCACTTTACGACGTCTCGCTCTCTGGGAACGGGTGAAATTTGGTTGTATGACGCAACCCTTGCTGCGCCAAGCGAAGGTGTTGCGTTGGTCGCCAGACCGAATAAGAACTACCAAAAGGAGCTGGGAGAGCCCGCCTTCTCGGCTGATGGTGAGGCGCTGTATTACACGCAGAGTGCGACTCCTGGGAACACCTTCACCTACCACGATGATAGCCATGGTGGCCTGTTTCAGATCAAACAATTGGATCTCAAGACCGGTAAAACGGACGTCTTGGCGGGAGGATATGGCGGCGCCGTTCGCCCGGTGCCCTCGCCGGATGGTCGGCATCTTGCTTACGTGAAGCGCGTTCGGTCGGAATCGAGGTTATTTATTATGGATCTTGAAAGCCAAGCTGAGCGAATGCTGGTAGATAATCTCGACCCGGATATGCAAGAAACGTGGGGCGTCTACGGGCTTTATCCGAACATGGCCTGGCTGCCTAATAGTCAAGGTTTGATCTATTGGGCCGATGGCGGCTTTTTTAAAGTTGATTTGGTAACGGGCGAGCGGACGGAAATCGCCTTTCGAGTTCAGGATCAGCGCAGTTTTTTTGGGCCGCCAGAAATTGAGGTCTCGGTTTCAGACGAAACCTTTAAAACGCGGATGGTCCGTTTTGCGAGATCCTCGCCAAAGAGCGACGATGTGGTCTTCGAGTCTCTTGGTCGGCTCTTTATTAAGAAGGGGGCATCCGCTCCGAAACCCTTATTAAAAGGCATGGCGGATTACCATGTTTTTGCGCCCGTTTTTGATCAAAGTGGCGTGCGTATTTATTTTTTAAGTTGGTCTGATGAGGCGCTTGGCGGAATTTGGTCGGTCTCCGCGCGGGGTGGTAAAGCCGAGGCGCTGCCCTTGCCGCCAGGCCATTATACGGATCTTGCAATCTCCCAAGACGATCGCTACCTTGCATATCGCAAGCACGCGGGCAGCAGCCTAACGCATCCAGATTGGGGGCAAGCTCCCGGTATTTATCTCTTTGATCGAACAGAAAATAGAGAAATTAAAATTGCGGATCAAGGCGGTGATCCGCATTTTGGCCCAGAGCAAAGACTGTATTACACCGATCGAAAATCAAGGGCTTCCGGTCGAGGATCCGATGGCAACGCTGAAACGGTGCTCTTGTCTCGAAACTTTGAGGGGTTCGATGAGCGTCAATTAGCTCACGGCCGTTTCGTTAGAAGCTATGAATTATCTCCGGATGGTCAGCACCTAGCGTTTGTTGAAAACTTCCAGTTGTATGTCACCAAGGTGCCCGCCCTCGGTATTGCGCTCGATCTCAGCGCCGATTTTAAAGGCTTGGAGATGGGGCAGGCTAGTGAATTGGGCGCAAATTATCTGGCATGGTCAAAAGATGGTGCACGCATTAGTTGGTCCATTGGTGCCGAATACAAGACCCGTGGTGTTCGCCAAGACCTTGCTTGGTCGACTGCCGCGGAGGTCATTGACTTGTCTCAAACGGTCGAAACCGATCGGCCTACGGGTGTGATTGCGCTTACCGGCGCTCGAATCATCACCATGGATGAGGCGGTGGGTGTCATTGCAGTCGGAACCATTTTGATTGATGGTGCGCATATTGTGCAGGTTGGAGCAATCGATGAGGTTGTGATTCCGGAAGGTGCAAAACGGCTCGATCTGTCGGGTAAAACCTTGATGCCGGGTATGATTGATGCGCATGCCCATGGACCCTATGGGCGTGCGGACATCATTCCCCAAAATAATTGGTCGCTGCTCGCGCACTTGGCTTTGGGGGTCACCACGGTTCATAACCCTTCAAGTCAAGCCAGCCAAGTTTTCGCAGCCGCAGAATATCAAAAAGCTGGCAGAATTCTAGGGCCCAGAATTTTCTCAACGGGCGAAGTAGTGTACGGGGCTAAAAGTTTGGGCTTTGCCAAGGTTGATTCGCTGAGTGATGCGCTTACGCACGTCAAACGCTTGAAGGCGCAAGGGGCGGTCAGTATCAAAAACTATAACCAACCTCGACGGGAGCAGCGTCAGCAAGTGATTGAGGCGGCTCGGCAGGCGGGCTTATTGGTGGTTGCGGAAGGTGGGTCCTTGTTCCACCAAGATATGAATTTGATCGTAGATGGCTCAACGGGTGTTGAGCACAACATCCCAACGCTTAAGATCTATGATGATGTGATTCAGCTTTGGCGGCAGTCCGAATCAGGCTATACCCCGACGCTTGTGGTGACCTATGGCGGATTAACGTCGGAGGATTATTACTATCAAACTACCGAGGTTTGGAAGCACCCCCTGCTCAGTCACTTTGTGCCGCCTGATCAATTGCAGGCTCGGTCTGTTCGGCGGATTATGGCGCCTGAGTCGGATTTTAAAGATGATGATGCGGCAGCCGTTGCACAGCAATTGGCAGAAGCGGGGGTTATCGTGAACACCGGCGCGCATGGTCAGCGTGAGGGCCTTGCAACCCACTGGGAGCTATGGAGCTTTGTTCGCGGCGGCTTTACACCGCTAGCTGCGTTAAAGCTTGCAACGATTAACCCGGCTCAATATCTGGGAATGCAGGCGTCGTTGGGGTCGCTCACCGCGGGAAAACTGGCGGACCTTCTGGTTCTAAGTGCAAATCCTTTGGAGGATATTCATAACACCCAAAGCCTTGAGCGCGTGATGCTCAATGGTCGGTTGTATGATGCCCAGACGCTACAGGAACAGATCACGGGTGATCGGCCAGCGCCGAAGTTGTGGTGGCACGATCGCGCGCATTTGCAGATTCGATAATGGGCGCACTTGGTTGCTTTTGGGATTGGGGCGTTTGCGCACGCCTTTTCAACGCATAGGGCGATTATCGAACTGAGGCGCCAGGTTGCAGCAGGCTTCTTGGCGCCTTAGTGTGATGCCGTCATCAAAAGGGCCCTCCACTTCAACGAGCAGACCCTTTGCGTTGAGGCAGAATAAGATCTAGATAATAGCCGCGTATCGCTTAGCCCTTCGGGCAGCGACGAGGGTGCCGAGCGGTTTTTTAAGAACAGCTTGAGTGCACTGAAGCAGCTTGAGCGTGCTGAAACAGCTTGAGCGAGGTAACAGCTTGAGCGACACAAAAGCTTGAGCGACACAAAAGCTTGAGCGGGTTTAGAAAATTTGGATCGATCATGTCGTCAAAAATGATGGCAGTCGAGCGCGTATACTAGGCGCTAAATAGGGGTCACGATAAGGATAGGGTGCATGAGTTATTTAGAAGAT
>JABGTE010000161.1 GCA_018647445.1 Gammaproteobacteria bacterium | reverse complement strand
TTGAAAATCCCCTAACCACGCTTCATGCGTCGGTGCGCTGTAATCCAACGGGATGCCAACACCGATGGGTATATCCGTGCGGCCAGCAATCGTTAATATCTTAGCGACCAAAGCTGCGCGATACCACGTGTCGCCGGTCGTCGTTGTAATCAGCTTCACGTCAAGCTCAGGACATTTCAGCAAAAAGACCAACGCCCAGACATCGTCAACATCAAAACCGATATCCGTGTCTAAAATAATGGGTATTGCCATCCTCAGACCTTCTTATTCAATCAGTTACGATAGTCGCAGCAAAACACTGCACGCGCAATTGGGTTGCTGAGGGGCGCTCACATGGCCTTTGGTAGACTTTTTCAAAACATCGACCTACTGACTAATTGCTGAAACGCTGCTGAACGTAGCTCGCGCAAGCTGATCTCCGCGGGTATCCCCTAACAGGCCACTCGCCATCTTGTTCATGACATAGGAGAAACTCAATTCGTTGTCCTGGTCGATAATAGCGCCGGAGCCGCCCCACCCGCCCCAAAAACAGAGATTACGCCGACTCTCTTTGATCGGGCTCAGGCCGAAACCAAGACCAAAAGCCATAGGCCCACCGAGCACCAGGTCAGGACCCTCAATACGCGCTTGCATGACCGATCGACAAATCTCAGGTGACAAGAGCTGAACATCGCCAACACGGCCGCCGTTAGCCAGCGCCGAATGGATCTTTGCCACCGCCCTGGCATTACCATGACCATTCGCCGCCGGGATCTCGGCGCGCCGCCAACCATCCGTATGACTGTCTAAAGCGCTGATTAGAGGGCTTGAAAACGTCCTGTGCGGAATCGAATTTTTGGCGGCGCCTTGGCCTAAGACTGCCGCATCCGGCGGTGGGATTAGGTTCCCGATACGGTGAAATTCTGAATCCGGCACGCCGATCAAAAAGTCGGCATTTAAGGGCCCAGCAATCTGCTCGGCAAAAAATCGACCCAAACTTATGCCCGTAATACGTCGCACCACCTCACCGATTAAGTAGCCTTGGGTTAGCGCGTGATAACCACTCGCACTGCCCGGCGTCCACCAAGGCGATTGCTGCGCGAGCAATTGGGTTACCCGCTCCCAATCGTAGAGCTCATCGCCCTGCAGACGCACATCCATACCGGATAACCCGGCGGCATGATTCATTAAGTGCCAAACCAACACATCGCTCTTACCGGCAGCAGCAAACTCGGGCCAATACCGAGCAACCGGCGCATCAAAATCCAATTCGCCGCGATCAGCGAGCAGCAAAGCACAGAAAAACGACATGGTTTTCGTCGTTGAAAACACGTTGACGATGGTGTCCTCCTGCCAGAGGCTGGTCTTGTCTTCATCGAGGTAGCCTCCCCACAGATCGACGACCGTCTCACCCTGCCAGGTTGCTGAAAACGAGGATCCTAAGTCAGCACCCTCCGAAAGCAATGTCTCAAAGGCAGCTTTAACTGCTAAAAATCGCTCGTCACAAAATCCTTGCACCGTCGCTGTCATAATCCCTCCTCTGCATGTCTATTGAGGATAGCAAAGTGTGCCAGATGGCGCTTGTCTTTGCTGCGCCAGCGATGAAGCTGTAATCCCCAGGCGCCCTTCTAAAAAAGTCACCGCCGGGCACCTGCCTGCTGCGCTCGGATGAATTGAATGCGCAGACATTCGGCGCCTAGCGCTAACGTTTGCTTTGAGCTCACTTCTACAAAACACGCTATCTATCATCGATGCACGAACTATGAACCAGGGCAAAAGCCAAATATTTTTTCGATGCGGTTGCAAGATTGCGCCCGCAGACTTACAACAAGCCGGCAACGTAAAAGATACCTGGCTGCAAACAACGATCGGGCGACGCTTTCAGAACAGTCCAATCATCTGGTCATCCTATTCAATCTGGCAACCGTTGTCGTAAACTCGTCTCACGCAACCAATAACCTAACTCAGCGGCAGGAGCTTCGGCATGATCGATTACACCAACAACGTAGTGCTGGTTACTGGCGCAGCCTCGGGCATTGGCGCAGCCCTAGCGCAGGCCTTCGCGACAAGGGGCGCACAGGTCATCTGCGTTGACATCAATGCAGAAGGGCTTCAACAAACGGTTTCGGCGACCGGTAACACCGCAAAAACGATCATCTGCGACTTAGCCGACCCCTCTGCGGCAGAACAACTGATTGAAGACGTCTTTACGGAAAAGAGTCGCCTTGACCTCGTCTGCTCCAATGCAGGCATCGGCTTTGCCAGTAAACTGGCAAAAACGGACTTTGCCAACGAGCGTATCGAAAAGCTTTTTGAAATTAACCTCTTTGCGGGACTCAAACTGGGTAAAGCCTATAGCGAGCGCCTGGCATTAGCTGGTGCGCGCGGTCGCTTTATCGTCACCGCATCAGAAAACGCCCTCAGCGTACCAAGCGCGGTCCGAAAAAGCCGTCTCGCCCTCTATGCCGCAAGCAAGCATGCGCTTTTGATTGCGATGGAATGGTTTCGGATTGAACAGGCCCAAGGCCCCCTGGATTTACATGTTTTGATGCCTGGCGCGGTCTATACCCCAATGATTGCCAGAGGCCTGCCTGACCCAGCGCAAGCGCCGCCAGAACTTGGCCTCATCACGTCTGAGCGTTGTGCTGAGATCGCCTTGAAGGGCATGGACCTAGACTTGTTCTACATCCCAACCCACGCCCATATCTTTGATGATATGCAGCCGCGCGTCACCGAAGTTGCGAGCGCGCTGCGCGCTTTAGGTATCCATCCCATTACAGACTAAACCGCTCTCCTCGCGCCAATACTGCCCGACTCCGAACCGCAAAGGGCCAAGCCTTTAAAAAGGCTTTCTTTGACGGCTACGATCGGGTTCAAAGTCAAATCATTGCGAAGTCACTTTTAACTCATACAGCCATTTCGCAAGCGAGTGAGCTGCACTCAGCACCTTTGCAGATGTTGACTGCATACCGGAGCGTCTTGGGATGTTTAGGTTTGATTCAGCTTGCTTCTGGTATTGTCTAAGGCGTAGACAAAATCAACTGTCATCAAATCAACTGTCATCAAGCAGCAACTCACCCATCGAGGTTAAAACATCATGCAACGCCGTCTACTGCTACTACTGATGTTATTTATTAACTCGACCGCCTGGGGCTCAGATTTTGATGTGGACAACGACGGTGTCGTTGCGCCGCTGACTGATGGCCTGCTGGTTCTGAGGCATTTTTTTGGTTTCACGGGCACTGCGTTAACCGAGGGCGCGCTTGGCGCAAATGCATCTAACACGACAGCAGAATTGATTCAGGCCCACATTAATGATCGACAGGAGCGTTTTGATCTCGATGGTGACGGCCTTCATCAACCTCTGACGGATGGCCTGCTCCTTTTGCGATTACTTTTTGGCTTTACGGGCGAGGCGCTTACCCAGGGTGCACTCGGCGACAATGCTAATCGCAGAACCAGCGATAGCATCCTTGAACATATTGAAAGTGAGCTCAACATTAGTCTTGTCAAACTTGAAAAATACGCTGACCAGACCCGTCCGAGTTACATTGGCAAAGACAATACCAGCGCCAGCAACCCAATAACCGATGCGGGCGCAACCTTAGGCCGCGTCTTGTTTTATGACACTCGCCTATCTCGCACAGACAGCATTAGCTGTAGCGCCTGCCATCAACAGGCCCTTGCTTTTAGCGATCAGAACACGGCAAGCATTGGGATCAATGGCACAACCGAGCGACATTCCATGCGACTCATCAACACGCGCTTCAGTGATGAAACTCGTTTTTTTTGGGACGAGCGCGCGACCTCTCTGGAAGCGCAAACCACCCAACCCATTCAAGATCATATCGAAATGGGGTTTAGCGGCACTGACGGCGACCCTAGCCTTGCCGACCTCATCGACAAACTGGCAACAATCGAGCGATATCCACTGTTGTTTGCAATGGCCTTTGGCGATAGCGCAATTACAGAGCCTCGATTGCAATCGGCGTTTGCCCAATTCATCCGCAGCATTGAATCCTTTGACGCGCCTTATGATGTGGGCCGGGCCAATCACCGCGACAACCAAGACTTCGATAATTTTACCGCGGCTGAGAACCGAGGTAAGCGCTTGTTTATGGCCCCGCCGAACGACGGCGGTGCTGGTTGCGCAGGGTGCCATCGCCCGCCTGAATTCGATATTGACCCGAACACCCGTAATAATGGCGTCATCGCTGCCATCAGCGGCGGCATAGACCTGACTAATACCCGATCACCCACCTTAAGGGATCTTGTAAATCCCGCTGGTGTTCCCAATGGCGGCTTGATGCACAATGGCGCTTTTGAATCACTCGAGGCCGTTGTAGAACATTACAACCGGATCCCTGAAGACAACAACCAGCTCGATCAACGATTGCGCCGACCCGGCGGAGGACGCCAGAATTTAAATTTTTCAGATGCTCAGAAAGCCGATTTGGTCGACTTCTTAAAAACCCTGACCGGTAGCACCGTCTACACCGATTCTCGTTGGTCGAATCCCTTTGCGTTATAGAGCCTCTTGACTCCCGCAGCGAGTCGTATGCTTCAAAACCTTGCACGCATCCATCGAGCAAGACCGCGCCACCGGGTCAGCCCATGACCGACTTATAAACTTCGCATTCATTCTTTGATTCAGGCAGACTGAGCCATCCGCCTCGTCACAGCATCCAGTTTGAGCGTTCACATGACCCCGATTACAGTAGAAGGCACAACAGCCGAAGGCTTCGAATCCATCCGCTCGTTATTTGAGCAAAACATGCATCGCTATCTCGAAAACAAGGCCCAATTGTGTATTTATGTCGATGACCGCTGCGTTGTCGATCTATGGGCTCGCCCGGCGGATGATGTCACCTTTAATGGTGATGCTTTAATCAACATATTTAGTAGCGGCAAGAGTCTCGAATCGATTGCGATGGCCTGGCTCGTGTCAGAAGGCAGAATCCAACTGACCGATCCGGTTACCCAATATTGGCCAGAATATGCAGCGGAAGACAAAGGTCACCAAACCATCGCCGATGTCATGCGTCACGAGGCCGGCCTTGCGGCACTTAACCAATCACTAGACCCAAAGGACCTGCACCGCGACCGGCTTAAGGACAATAAAATTGGCGCTATTCTCGCCGCCCACCCGACCCAATATCGTTCAGACGAGCCTTCGGCAAGCCGGGAGTATCATGCGCTCAGTCGCGGCTGGATCGTAAACGAGATATTCAGACGCGCCGACGTGCACGGCCGAACCATCGGAGAGTTTTTCGAAACCGAAATTCGCGGCCCATACAATGCGGATCTCCACATTGGCGTCGCGAACGATGACCTAGCTCGGATTGCCCGATTACAGCCCGTCTCGATCCGAAAGCATCTACTGTACAGTGCCTGGCCTTTTGCCAAATCTCGAAAGACGCACAACAGTCTCTGGGTACTACTCGGCCGCCTGTTTAATTTTGCCCGGCAGTCGTTGATATCACCCAGCAGTCGTCCCAAAGAGGCTTTTAAAGACTTGCCCATCATTCAAGCCTTTAATGACCCCCTGATTATTCAGGGCGAGACCCCCTCTGCCAACGCCCATTGTTCAGCGCGAGGACTTGCCCGCATCGGATCCGCTTTGGCCATGGGCGGCACCAGCCAAGGCAAAACGTTACTTAAGCCCGAGGCTTGGCAGGCTCTGCATGCTGAACCGATTACGCGCGACATGAATAATCTAAACAGCAGTTTTACCCAGGGCGGCGTGGCTTATTTCAGCCAAGACAATACTGGCTCGGGTGCAATGAACCAAGCACTCAACCAAGGCAGAGAGGGCTTCTATGGCTGGATGGGTCTTGGTGGTTCAATCTTCCAATGGCATCCTGAAAAGAAAATCAGTGTCGCGTTTGTCCCCACGTCGTTACACATGTTGGATTTTGTAAACGAACGCGGCAAAACCTACCAAGCCGAAGTATTACGGTGCGTGGACGCTGCAAAATAAGCCCTGCACCCACCTTGCTTGTCATTAAACATAACAGCCCATGCTGAACCCCGCCTAACTTTGTATCGCGGCCTTCACCTCTGACAGAAGTTCTATGGTTTTCAGACTATCCATTTGATCAGCACTAATGTTTCGAACAATGACGTCGGTATAGCCTTGTTGGTAAAGTTGTCCGAGGCGATCTGTGACCTCAACGACAGAGCCAACCAGCAGCGCCTCTTCCGGTATACCGCGATAGCCTGCTGCAAGATACGGCGCAACCGCCCGCTTAGCAGCTTGACTGGTTTCAGTAATCAATATGTCTCGCCGAATCGCTGCCGCCCCCATCGCTTTCGTAGCCCCCGCACAGGCGTCTTGATATTGCCGGATAGCCGTCGCCGACTCGGCAGGCGTCAACGACGGCGCGGCCAGCCAGCCATCGCCTAATGTCGCGGCACGCACAATCGCAGGCGCAACTAAGGCGCCAATCCAAACTTCAACCGGCTCTGATGGCACGGGTGAGATGCGCGCGCGCTGAAGCTGCCAGTACGTGGATTCATCAACCGTCTCGCCGCGCCAAAGGGCTTGCATCACCTTTAAGGCCGCCACAAACAAACCGACCTGCCGGCTCATATCAACCCCCAGCGCTGCACCCTGCCGGGGGTCGCCCAAGCCGCACTGCATGATAAACCGGCCTTTTGCGACGGCTGCGAGCGTACCAACCTGTTCCGCCAGCAAGACCGGATTCCATAACGGCAGCAAATAGAGCGCGCCAAAGGGTTTGTCGCCCCATTCCGCAAGCATCCGCCCCAACATGACATTATTTTGAAAGTAAGGCGTTTTCGTTGAATGATGATCACCGACAAACAAATGATCTAGGCCAGCCGCGTTGGCCGCACGCGTGCGCGCAACCATCCAATTGACCGCGAGGTTCGGC
>JABGTE010000229.1 GCA_018647445.1 Gammaproteobacteria bacterium | reverse complement strand
TTTCGAATTGGGGTGTCGCCAAGTTGGTAAGGCACAAGGTTTTGATCCTTGCATGCGGGGGTTCGAGTCCCTCCACCCCAGCCACTTTCCAAGTCTAAGGCGAACGTAAACCGTGGCTGAATTAAAAATCTTTACTGGCAATGCGCACCCTGTTTTAGCGAGTCGGGTGGCAGACCGCCTGCGGATCGATTTGGGCGATGCTCAGGTTGGTCGCTTTAGCGATGGCGAAGTCAGTGTCGAAATCATCGAGAATGTGCGCGGCAAGGATGTTTTCATTATCCAGCCGACGTGTACGCCGTGTAACGATAACCTGATGGAACTGATTGTCATGGTGGATTGCTTGCATAGAGCTTCTGCTGGCAGAATTACGGCCGTCATTCCTTATTTCGGTTATGCTCGCCAAGATCGCAGGGTTCGGTCGGCAAGAGTTCCAATTACTGCCAAGGTTGTGGCAGATATGTTGACCAGCGCGGGAATTGATCGAGTCCTAACCATGGATTTGCATGCCGACCAGATTCAAGGGTTTTTTAATGTTCCCGTCGATAACATCTATGCAACGCCCGTGCTGTTGGTCGACATTGAGCGTCGAGTCGATGCCGGTGCGTATGGCAACGTGATGATCGTTTCGCCAGATGTGGGCGGTGTCGTTCGAGCCAGAGCCATTGCTAAGCAGCTGAACGACTCGGATTTAGCCATCATTGATAAACGTCGGCCAGAAGCGAATAAATCCGAAGTGATGCATATTATCGGCGATGTTAAGGGCCGCACGTGCATTTTAGTGGACGATATTGTGGATACGGCCGGCACGCTCTGTGCGGCAGCGGCTGCTTTAAAGTCTGAAGGGGCGGTCAAGGTAGTTGCCTATTGCACTCATGCCGTTTTGTCAGGTAAGGCGATCGAAAATATTCGTGCCTCGGAGTTAGATGAACTGGTCGTTACCGACACGATTCCACTCAGCGAGGAAGCGCAGTCTTTGTCGAAGATTCGGCAATTGAGCATTGCGGAAGAGTTGGCCGAGTCCATTCGGCGAATTAGTAACGAAGAATCATTAAGCGCACTGTTTGCGAAACGCATTCAGTCGGCACTTTTTTAAACGCCCTGCATTAGCAGGGATGACCCCCGGATTGCGTGGTCGCAGCGCATTCTGGATAGACCAAGGAGAGTAACATGGCAGCTGAATTCGAGCTAAATGCCGAAACAAGAGCTGATTTAGGGAAAGGTGCGAGCCGCCGCCTACGTCTGCACGCTGATCTGGTTCCCGCCATTATTTATGGCGCGGGAAAAGATCCTCAATCTTTATCGATTCCCCACAAGGATTTGATGAAGGCAACTGAAAACGAAGCATTCTTTTCTCACATTCTGACGATCAACGTTGGTGGTGAAAAACAAAGTGCGATTATCAAAGATCTACAACGACATCCGTCTAAGATTCGGATTATGCATGCTGATTTTCAGCGAATTCTTCTGGATCAGGCGATTACGGTTGAAGTGCCGTTCCACTTTTTGAATGAAGAATCCTGTGTCGGTGTTAAAACCGGCGGCGGTCAAATTTCACACAATATGACGCAGATCACGATTAGCTGTTTGCCGGGCAAATTGCCTGAGTTTATTGAGGTTGACCTAGAGGCAGTGGAGATTGGCCAAGCCCTGCACATGTCTGACATTCAATTGCCAGAAGGGGTTGTCATTCCTGCCCTTGCGCAAGGCGCTGATTACGATCAGGTAGTTGTTTCGGTCAACATTAATAAGCGTGCCGAAGCAGAGAAAGCAGCCGATGCTGCTGAATCTGATGATGCACCTGCTGCCGAAGAATAAATTCGAGTCCAGAGGTCCGGTCTATGTCGGTCCAGCTCATTATTGGCCTGGGAAATCCAGGCGAGCAGTACACCAACACCCGCCATAATGCGGGTGTTTGGTTTCTGGACGCGGTTGTGCGTGAATTCGGTGGGGTTTTGAAAGCTGAGAAGAAGTTTCTGGGTGCGGTTGCGACGGTCTCCGTGGCGGGCACCTCGGTAAGGCTTTTGGCGCCAAGCACCTATATGAATGACAGCGGTCGATCGGCCGCAGCGTTGATTAAGTTTTACCAGATTGACCCCGAAAACGTTTTGATTGCCCATGATGAGCTCGATCTTGAGCCGGGTGTTGCGCGTATCAAGACGGGCGGGGGGCTTGCGGGTCACAACGGCTTAAAAGATGTTTCTCGGTCACTGGCTGGGTTTCAAGGCTACCATCGCCTGCGTGTTGGCATAGGCCGGCCGTCGTCTGCGGGTGGCGTCGCGAATTATGTTTTGAAGCCGCCAGGTAAAAACGAGCGCGCCGATATTGATGAGGCCCTTTATCGCAGTTTGGCGGTCTTGCCGGAGATGGTCTCAGGTGCTTGGGAAGCTGCTATGTTGGCGCTGCATACTCGGGTCGACAAAGGCTAATGAATTTGAGCGCGTTGGGAGGTAGTTATGGGATTTAATTGCGGTATTGTTGGTTTGCCAAATGTGGGTAAATCTACCTTATTTAACGCACTGACCAAGGCGGGCATCGCGGCAGAAAATTTTCCGTTCTGCACCATAGAGCCAAATTCCGGGGTGGTCGCAATGCCGGATCCACGCCTGGACGCTATTGCTGAGTTGGTGAAGCCCCAAAAAGTGATCCCAACATCAATGGAGTTTGTTGACATCGCAGGCTTAGTCGAAGGCGCATCAAAAGGCGAGGGTCTGGGAAATCAATTTTTAGCGAATATTCGCGAAACCGACGCCATCGCGCATGTAGTCCGATGTTTTGAAGATGAAAATGTTACCCATGTGTCGTCGTCGATTGATCCGGCTCGGGACATCGAAATTATTAATACTGAATTGCAGTTGGCGGATCTTGATACGATTGAGAAGGCCATCGCGAGGGTTCAAAGAATTGCCAAGAGCGGCAATAAAGAAGCGCTGGTTGAAATGAAGGCGTATCAAGACTTGCTTGAACACGTCAACGCGGGGCAGCCCGCCAGAACGTTCACGCTTGATGATGATCAAGTGGTTTTGATTCGGCACTTACATCTTTTGACAATGAAGAAAGTGTTGTACATCGCGAACGTTGATGAGCAGGGGTTTTCTGAAAACCCATTATTGGCAGCGGTTGAAACGATTGCTAGTCGAGAAGGCGCCGAGGTGGTTGTGATCTGTAACAAGTTGGAAGCAGAGATCGCGGAGCTTGAGGATGATGAAAAAATGGAGTTTCTGGCAGACCTGGGCATGACGGAACCGGGTCTGGATCGGGTGATCCGAGCTGGTTATCGCTTGCTCGGTCTACAGACCTTCTTTACAGCGGGCCCAAAGGAAGTTCGAGCCTGGACCGTTCGACAAAGAGCAACGGCGCCCAAGGCGGCCGCGGTCATCCACACGGACTTTGAAAAAGGCTTCATCCGGGCAGAAGTTACGGCGTTTGATGATTTTATTGCGGGTCGAGGTGAGGCGGGTGCTAAAGAAGCCGGTAAGTGGCGGCTGGAAGGCAAAGAATACCTAGTCCAAGACGGTGATGTAATGCATTTCCGGTTTAACGTTTGATGGCTATATTGACGGCTTGGCTTTCCATCGGGCTCCTACGGCAGGGTTTGCAGGTTGCCGCGCTCGTTTCAGGGTTAATTTTGCCCTTTGCCGGTGCGCCGGACTACACTGCAACCTGGGACTTATTCTTTAATGGTGTTCTGCCCGCAATGGTCCCGATTTTTCTGATTTTGATCGGGTTCGATGTGATGATGTGCAAGGTCTTATCGGATGATGCCGACCCGAAAGAGGTGGCGCGGCTGTCGACAATCCTTCGATGCCACTACTGGGTCGCTTTACCTGTGCTGATCGCCTTCGGTACCTTCATTGCGCCAGCACTACTTCCTTGACAAAAAAATGACGAGAACGGACAATGCCGTCCGCAATAAAGTATGGCTACGTAGCTCAGCTGGTTAGAGCACAGCATTCATAATGCTGGGGTCGGTGGTTCAAGTCCACCCGTAGCTACCAACTTATTTTCAGAGCAAAGCGAAGAAAGCGAGGCCGACAGCGTTTTCACCGGAGGTGAAAATCGCGAGAGGCGAATCTTTGAATCTCAGTTGTGCCCAATTCGCGCCCAAAAATCAGACCTTCTTAAGCAACTCACCCGGCTCAATTTCAAAGTAATCACACAAGGCACTGATCGTTTCCGTGTTCGTGTTGTAACCCGGTACATTTGAAATCCTGGTCAATGTTGGCCGGGAAATCCCGGTCTCTTTGCTGACCTCATTCAAAGTAATCCGACGGCCTTCCCGAAAGGACTTCTCATCTAATGCC
>JABGTE010000084.1 GCA_018647445.1 Gammaproteobacteria bacterium | reverse complement strand
TGTTGACATGAGCGACGGTCAGGTCGCGCTCACTATTTGTTCGGTACCAAGACCACCTTGAATGCGAGTTTTTTAAGGCTTAATGCACCTGTCTTGACGAGCCAGCTCACCCACTGCATTTTTTGGATCATTGGTTTATAGTCTTTTGAGAATCCGATTGGTTTGCACTGGCTGTTGGCTTCAGCAAGCAGGCGGGGACGCCATGGGCGCAGCCGCGCAAGATAAACCAAAATAAGCGGTATCAGTGCGCAAAAGGCCGGCCCTCAACACCACTTGATGCGGCCTGTAACGCAGACTAATCATTCGTTGGGAGCGCACTATGGATTTTCGTCAAACGACAATTTTGGATCTAACTCAGCAAGTCCAAACTGGGCAAACAAGTTGTGAGGCCTTGGTGACGGCGGCGCTTCAGAATATTCATCGCCTCAATCCGATTATCAATGCTTTTTGTGCGGTTGACGCCGGACAGGCGCTTGAAGAGGCTGCCAAGATCGATCAACGTCTCGCCGCGGGTGAGTATCTGCCCCTGGCTGGAATTCCATTCGGCGTGAAAGACCTCGAAGCCGCCCAAGGCTATGTCACGACTTTTGGGTCCGCTTTTCATACAGAGGACGCCCCCGCGCTTGAAGATTCTGAATTGGTCCGACGTTTGCGCGCTGCGGGCGCTATTGTTGTTGGTAAGACCAATACTCCTGAGTTTGGCTACAAAGGTAAAACCGATAACGTGCCATTTGGGACGACTAAGAACCCCTGGGATTTAACGCGAACCCCTGGGGGTTCCTCAGGGGGGTCCTCGGCGGCAATTGCCGCGGGGATGGTTCCTTTAGCGACCGGTAGTGATGGTGGCGGCTCGATCCGAATTCCAGCGGCCCTGTGCGGCTTAAGCGGCATTAAGACCTCGCAGGGTCGTGTGCCGAACGGCGGGCCGAAACCGACCGGCTCCGGTCTGCTCACGGTAAAGGGGCCCATGACTCGTCGCATTCGAGATGCGGCTTTTGTCTTAGATCAGTGCATTGGTGCTGAGCCAACCGATATTTTCTCGTTACCGGCGCCGAATGAGCCGTGGTCGCCTCAACTTGATGGCGCGCTCCCCGAGGCGGTGATCTGGTCGCCGACGATGGGCATCACAAGCTGTGATGCGGAAATCTTAGCCATGTGCGAGGGGGCGATTGCGCAGTTGCGCCGTGCCGGCGTGCAGGTGATCGAGCAGGAAACAATATGGGATAAACATCCCTTCGGGGATTGGCTGGTCTTTTGGACTGCAGCTCGAGCGCGCGCCCAAGGCCATTTAAGAGGCACAAAAGATTGGGAGAAAATTGATGCGGCGCTCCGGCCTCAGATCGAAATGGGTCTGGACCGGTTTACAGCCGCAGATTATGCCGTGGCCATCGATCACTGCCACACTTATGCATATCAGCTTGAAGCCGTACTGCAGCAAGCGCCTATCTTACTAACACCCGTAACCCGAGGTCATGCGCCGACATTAATGGGTGACGGTTTCGTAAACGGAGAAGAAACGCCTGATTGGGTTTCGTTTACGATGGGTCTTAATATGACGCGCAATCCTGCGGGCAGCGTGCCGATTGGATTGGCAGCAGACGGTATGCCTGTTGCAATGCAGGTGATTGGACGTCAGCGGGATGACTTGACGGTGCTGAGGGCGATGGCTGCCATGGAGGATCTGATGGACTTTAACGCGTTGGCCCAAGGCTTTTAAGTACAGCAGATTTAAGAACAGCGCATTGGATTTAACTGCGGTGTGATCGCGGCATCCTGAATCGGCACACTTATGTGATGGTGACGCGGTGAGTGGGCGCTTGTGTCCGGATACAGCTCACGCGATCGGTCAACCGCCAGCATAAGGCAAGGCTGTGCAAAGTGAATGTTGCTTAGTCCCCAAGCCTTGATCGGATTGTTTCGATTACGGCATCACCTGGAGCGGTGCACGAATGAGGATGAAGGCGTGCTTCAGGGTCATGGTCGTCCCCAGGGAAAGCTCGCTGGGTTGTTAAGCGTTTTAAAGGAGAGTCACATGTCAGTTGAAGCACGAGTTGTTGTTGTCCCCCAAAATGCTGGGCCGCTCGGTATACACACGGTGAGGTTGCCGTCGCCTGGGCCCCATCAAGTTTTGATCAAACAGTTCGCCAGTGGTATTTGTC
>JABGTE010000262.1 GCA_018647445.1 Gammaproteobacteria bacterium | reverse complement strand
GACATCATTGGCTTTCTGGACTCCAATGTTGAAGCGGAAGTCCTGGATCGTATTACAGAAGAGGATGAAGTGATGGGTGAGCAAATCCGCGATCTTATGTTCATCTTCGATAATTTATTGTCGCTCACGGACCGGCACATGCAGACTCTGCTGCAAGGTGTTGAGATTGACAAGCTGGTGATTGCGCTAAAAGGGGCCTCCGAAGAAATGAAAACCAAGATCACCACCAATATGTCGTCTCGCGCCGCTGAAATGCTGCTTGAGGATCTTGAGCTAAAAGGCCCCGTTCGCTTGAGCGAGGTCGAAGATATGCAGAAAGAGATTCTGCAGGTTGCAATCAATCTCGGCGCTGATGGCACGATTGCGCTCGGCGGTAAAGGGGGCGATGAATATGTCTGATGCCACAGTCGTTGATTTTGAATCTTGGCAGGCGCCGGATTTAACGCAGCCCAAGGAAAAGGCGCTTGATGCTGCCGCGATCGCGGCATTGCGGCAATCGGCTTATGACGAGGGGTTTGCCCAGGGCGTTAAAGATGGTGAGGCGCAAGGCCTTGCCCTGACCCAGGACCGGGCAGATCAGTTCTTAGCGCTGCTTCAAGGGATCGATCAGCCCTTGGTTGCAATGGACGCGCATCTTGCTCGGGAGGTAGCGCATTTAGCGGCTTTGGTCGGCGCCGAGTTGGCCCGATGCGAGATTACGGCAGATTCAGAAGTGCTTTATCGGCATGTTCAGCGCATTAGTGAGGCGTTGCCGGCCCTACAGCATCCCCCCAAAATTTTTCTACATCCGCAGGATCGGTTGATGGTGGCTGAACATATCGCCGCATTGCCCGATGGGCATCCGGCAAAAGATTGGGCGCTGCATGATGAGCCGTCGTTAGGTCGCGGTGATTGTCGGCTTCAGGGGCGAGACTCTCAGCTTACGGCGGAGCTAACGGTCATGGCCAAAGACATCGTAACAAAGGCTCTAAAGGCACCGACCGAATGAGCGAAACAAATCTAAGCGCCCTACAAGTTCGATCAAATGACCTTGCAAGCAAGATCTTGAATTTGGGCAGCCAGCTCACACCAACGGCCCCGGTTTTAGAAGGGCGCTTGGTGCGGATGGTGGGTCTGACCTTTGAGGCCGTTGGTTGTCAGGCCGCGATGGGCAGCCGCTGCCGGATCGTGCCGGATTCGGGTCAGAGCGTTGATGCCGAAGTGGTTGGGTTTTCTGACGCGAAATTGTATTTGATGCCGATTGGTGACAGCCGAGGTTTGACGCCGAATGCGCGTGTGATTCCCCTGCCGGATACCGATCGGGTTGGCGTCGGGCCTGCCCTGCTGGGACGGGTGATTGATGGCGCTGGCGCGCCCCTCGACAGTAAGGGCCCGATTTATACTGAAACGAGTCGATCGCTGGAAGGCGAACCGATGAATCCCTTAGACCGCAAGCCCATCGAGCACACGTTTGATTCGGGAATCAAAGCAGTGAATGCGTTGTTAACAATTGGCCGCGGCCAGCGTATGGGCCTATTCGCTGGCAGTGGCGTGGGTAAAAGTACGCTCTTGGGGCTTATGACCCGTTACGCCGAGGCCGATGTCGTGGTCGTTGGGTTGATTGGTGAACGGGGCCGAGAAGTACAAGAATTTATTCGGCATACCTTGGGGGAGGCTGGATTAAAGCGTGCCGTGGTTGTGGCAACGCCTGCGGACTCGCCGCCCTTGATGCGGGTTCATGGCGCCTTACGTGCGACCGCGATTGCAGAGTATTTCAGTGATCAGGGTAAGAACGTTTTATTGTTGATGGATTCGCTGACCCGGTTCGCGCAAGCCCAACGCGAAATTGCCTTATCGATTGGTGAGTTGCCCGTCTCTCGGGGATTTCCACCCTCGGTGTTCGCTAAATTACCACAACTGGTGGAACGCGCCGGAATGGGCGCATCGGGCGGCTCGATTACCGCGATCTACACCGTTTTAGTGGAAGGCGATGACAACGAAGACCCGGTGGCGGATGCTTCCAGGGCCATTTTAGATGGACACATTATGTTGTCTCGTAAATTGGCCGAATCTGGGTTGTATCCGGCCATCGATCTTGAGTCCTCGGTCAGTCGCTTGATGACTCAGATAACGCCGCCCGAGCAACAACAACTTGCCCAGCGCTTCCGGAGCTTTAGCGCAACCTATGATCAGAATCGTGATCTCATCAGCGTTGGCGCCTATGTTGCCGGCAGCGATCCTAGAATTGACGCCGCGATCGCAGCTTACCCAGCTTTGCGAGCGTTTATTCAACAAGGTTTAGATGAGCACTTTTCGCTGGTTGAAAGTACCCAAGCGTTAGAGGCATTGACGCCCTATCTTGCAGCAGACGGATCGGCGCCTTAGGGGGTGCAGGAAGCATTAAACGTAAGAGTTGTGCCGCCTATTTTGCCGCACCGAAAACCAAGAAAATGACAGGGAATGTTATCGGATGAATCTAAAACGCAGTCAAAGGATGCAAAAGCTGGTGGATATTGAAACCCAACAAAGCCAGCCCGTCGTTGCAAAATTTAAGGCCGATCAAGTCGCCTTGCAGCAGCAAGAGGAAGCGCTGCGGAATTTGTTGACCTACCGTGAGGAGTACACCGAAAAATTTAAAGCCCAAGGCAATGCAGGGGCTTCTGCCTTTAAAATACAGGACTTTTACTGTTTCCTGCAAAAGCTAGATGATGCGATCGTGCAGCAACGTCAGGTTTTGGTAAACCTGGACCAGCAACTTGAGCACAGTCGATTGGCCTGGCAGCGATCGCATCAACGCATTGAAGCGCTGCAGCAAGTGACGGATCAATCTGATCAGCAGGAAAAAACCCTCGCTCGCAAGCAATCCCAAAGACAATTGGAAGAACGCTTTGGCCTCAAGGCGCCAGAAGTCTTTTCAACCTAAACTTATTGGGTTCGGTGCGTCCGGTATAGCGCGTCAACGTCAGCTGCGTGTGCCCACTGCTCCGGCATCGGACGGCCAGAGGGTTTTTGATAACAGCCGGATTTTTGATTGGTGCTGTGCCTTGGATCAAGTTGGCCTGATTACTGCACTAGTTAGAGCAATCTTCTATTAAAAGTGATTGCAACCGAATCTCATGGCGACGGCAGCAGACATCAATATCCACGCGATCCCCGTTTATGACGGTCAAAGCGCATCGGGGTTGAATCTTGTTCAGCAAGGCGGCACTCGCTCGGAAAATTTTGGTCAAGCGTTGTCAGAATCGTCTTTGCAATACGATAAAGATAATAAAAAACAATCAGTTAAGACTGCAGATGGCGATAACAGTGCTGCTGGTGCAGCGGCAGCTGCGGTTCGGGAAACAACACCTGATACTGCCTCGAATCGAGGCGAGGCACAAAGGCGCGCGATCAACAAGCCAGCGGAGGCGGCATCGGCCGCGACAGAATCTTATGCTTCGCATAACGACCGTGCGCGGCAAGACTTGCCGGTTGAAGGCAATGCTTTGCCGAAAGAGGTTGTGAAAGGCATGCCCCTGAATGCAAGCAGTGGAAGTCAACAAAGCCTGCAAGCTTTAAATATAACGACCCTTCAGGGTTCGGCCCTGACCGCTCAGATCAATCAACCCCAGCAGGCGCACAGCTTGGTCGAACAATTTCCGGCCGGAGCTGCGGCCGATGCGGTTGACTTGGGCGACGGGCTCGCTGCACTTTTGGGCCGGCAAGCGGGATTAAAAGATGGTCCCCAAGCAGATCTTTTAAGATCCCCAATGATGAAACGCGGGCAAACTGATTCAAAACTCGAGAGTAGTGGCGCGCAGCCTTCAACATCTGCGCAGCCTGTTAAGGCGATTGAGGACCCAAATCTTCGGCAAGGCGTAAGAGCGCTCAGCGCGATTTTGGCTATGCCAGTACTTGCGGAGCAGGCTGGCAAGAACCCGCTAGCCAACTCGGCTCTTGCGGCCGCGGTGGTAACCCAAGACCGAGTCGCGGATGCTGATCGGCGTCTACGTTTACAGGCGGCGCCGATGGGCAGTCGCTTAGCTTCAAATGCTTTGCCGACAGTGGCCCGGTCCTCGAGTACCGCGCTAAGCTGGCAGGCTCAGGATGGATTTGCCGATCTCCTCGCGAAATCAACCAGTGCAACGGGTCAAGCAACCCCAATTTCAGCGCCTGCGCCCACGGGTCAGGGCCTAAATCCGAATCCAGGTGCTGGCGTGCCGGTTCTGCCAACACTGTTAGATAGCAATGCCATGGGCGGCGCATTCAAGCTTCCGTCTGGTTTTGAGATCTCTGGCGGCACGGCGCAAGGCCAGATGGTCACACCGTTTTCCCAACCCGCTTGGGCTCAAGAGCTGGCGCAACAAGCCAAGTTTATGGTGCGGGATCAATTGCAGTTTGTGGAGCTCAAGTTAAAACCGGCCAATTTAGGCAGCGTTGAAATTGTGCTCAAGCAAGACGATGACCAAACGACGCTAATGTTTTTCGCCAAAAATCCAGCGGTCCGCGAAGCGCTTGAGGCGAGTCTTCAGAAGTTGCAAAAGAGTTTTGATGAAGATGGCTTACAGCTTGAGCAAACGTTTGTGTCGGATCAGTCTTTATCTGAGCATCGTCAACAAGCTGCATCAGAAGCGGAGCAAGATCAGGCAAACGGTTTAAAACGCGCGGCAGCGGGGGACGATCACGCTGACATTGAGGATCAACAAGCCAAGCTGCTTATTCCTGCGAATGATCAATTGTTGGATCTCTGGGCTTAACCGCTGAGCCGAGCACCGAGCACGACCCCAGGCTCAGAGAACCTTATACCTGCCGCCGCCGATACCCCCCCAGACGCACAGAGCCGCAGGGTTTAGCCTTCAGCGCAAAATATCCGAAAATGCCGGCGGCCTAGTCTATCAAACCCGAATGCTGCATTCGGCCAGCAACTCAGCATGCGGACATCGATCGGTGATCGACAAGCGCTGATTTTTGCAGGTTAAGGTGATCACGCCTGGGAGCTACTGGATAGCCTTATTGAGCGCCTCCCAATCCAGCGTCTTGGTCCCCTTAGAGCCGTTCATTTCCACTTGAGCTGTCAAGGCTTTGACGCCGCTCGGAAAAGCCCGTCATAAAACTGGCTAATAACAGGTAAGTCCCGCTAAAAATTACAATAAGTTGTTGATAAGTATAGATTTATTTAATTGGCATGCCGGTTGCTTTAATTCAAGCGTAGCAAACGTAACCGCGCGCGTTTAAATCGGAATCCTGCTCAAAGGGCTGAACCCGAATAAACGCGTCGACAACAGAGGATCGTCATTGCCGCTTGAAGTCAGTATGACGGAATGACACGCTGACTTGACTTGTCAAACGAGGAGAACGAAGTGAACAAGATGGTCTTAATTGGAGCGGTAGTCGGCGCTTTGTTGTTGGGCGGGGGCGGAGCCGCCTTTTATATTACATCGATGGCGCCCTCGGGTGCGCAGGAGACTCAGGTTGATACCCGCACCAATATCTATGTGGAAGTGCCGCCGGTAGTTGCCAATTTTGAATACGAGGGGAGCATGCGCTACCTGCAGGTGACGGTAAATCTACAGACGCGTAGCACCGCCTCGGCGACCTTGATGAAAGACAATGCACCCTTGATCCAAGGTGAAATTTTGATGCTGTTGCAAGACTTGGATTTCGAAACCGTTCGTACCACCGACGGCAAACGTGCCTTGATCGAGATGATCGATACCGGAGTTCGGGAATTGTTCCAAAACGGGCCCGAGCCCTTGGAGCTCGAGCAGGTGGTTTTAACTGGGTTTGTGGTGCAGTAACGATGTCAGATGACGATATTCTCAGCCAGGAAGAAAAAGACGCTTTGATCAAGGGCGTTGAAAGCGGTGATGTGGGCGGTGATAGCCCTGATCAAGTAACCGGTGATGCTCGGCCGTATAACTTTGCGAATCGCGACCTAAGGTTGCTCGATAGCTTGCCACGCCTGCAGACCGTGAGCGAACTCTTTACCACGGCCTCAAGTGACGCCATCGCTAAAATGTTTCGAAGCGAACCGACCGTTGTGGCCGAGCCGATGTCGACTCGAGGTCAGCAGGATTTTATCCAGAGTCTGCCGTCGCTGTGCAGCATTGCCATTTGTACGCTTGCGCCCTTGCCCGGTAACTGGTTGCTCGTGCTCGACTCGAAGCTCTTATATATTTTGGTGGATCGGTATTTTGGCGGCAAAGGTCTTGCGCCAACATCCGCCCGCGCCAAGCAATTTACAGCGATTGAAGATCGGTTAGCGCGCCAAGTATCCGAGCTACTGCTTAAGGAGCTGGGACTTGCCTTTGAAGACGTGGCTGCGCTTACCCCTGCTATCGAGGATATCCAACACAATCCAGAATACCTGACCCTGCCGGTCACGAATGAGCCGGTAATTCAACTGAGCTTCCAAATAAACTTTGTCGAAGATGCCGGGACCTGCCATGTGGTGATGCCCTATGCGATGTTTGAGACGATTAAAGACAAGCTCAATGTGGCCGTTGAGGTTCAGTCGCCAAAACTAAACGAGCAATGGCAGCCCAAAATACGCGCCAACTTGCGGGAAACAACGGTTTTAGTCAGGGCTGAACTCGATGAACTCAGGCTAACGGTTCGTCAGATCTTGGATTTAGTGCCGGGCGATGTGATGCCCATAAAGTCGCCGGATAACGTGACGGTCAAAGTATCAGACCAGACGGTCTTTCTCGGTAAGTTCGGCACCTCCGATGGTCACAATGCCGTCAAGATTACCCAGTCCGGTTTGGAATAACGAACCCCTATTAGGTCCAGAGGAAAACACCATGTCAGATGACACAACCAGCCCACAAAATGTCGAGGCACCCGAGGTTCAGCCAGATCGCGCGGCCTCTGCAAATCGCGAAGCAAACTTGGATGCGATTCTTGATGTGCCGGTCACATTGACCCTTGAAATTGGACGAACGACTCTGCCGATTAAAGAGTTGCTCAGTCTCGGCCAAGGCTCTGTTATTGAGCTCGAGCGCTTGATCGGCGAGCCCCATGATGTGCTGGTGAACGGCACTTTAATTGCCCAAGGCGAAGTGGTTGTCGTGGGCGATCAATTTGGGATTCGCTTCACTGATATCGTCAGTCCGGCAGAGCGGGTTCAGAGGCTTAAATAAATGCGGATTCAAGCCCTCACCGGAAAAGCACTTTCGTTTGCAGTTCTTGCTATTGGCGCACTGTTGCCACTGGCCAGTTGGGCAGACGACGCGAACGCCCCCTTAAATGTCGCAAAAGAGGGCATCTTTACACCAGCTTATCTTTTGCAGTCTTTTGGTGGTTTGGTGATTGTGATCGCACTGATCTTAGTACTGGCTATGGTGTTTCGTCGGTTTGGCGATGCGGGTCTTGGTACGCCGGGCAATATGAAAGTACTCGGGGGGATCTCGGTTGGCCAGCGCGAGCGTTTGGTGCTGGTTCAAATCGGGTCAAAGCAGCTTTTAGTCGGCGTTGCACCGGGGAATGTGAGCCAGGTCATGGTGTTTGATGAACCCCTCGACAATACATCGAATCAGCCCATGAACATGAATCCACTGCTGAAGCGGTTTTTGAACGATGAAAAACCCGAGGCGCAATCATGAAAACGTTTTTCATGATGGTGCTTATTGCCTTGCTGCCGAGCGTTGCCGGTGCGGCAGAACAACCGCTCACGCTGCTCACGATGAAGCCGGGCGCAGAAGGCGCGGAAACCTATTCAACCAGCCTTCAGATCTTGATGATCATGACGTTGCTCAGCATGCTGCCAGCAATCCTCATGACCATGACGTCATTCACCCGAATCATTGTCGTGTTAGCCATCCTGCGACAAGCAATGGGGACCATGCAAACGCCGTCGAATCAGATTTTGATCGGGTTGGCATTGTTTACCTCGCTGTTCATCATGACGCCGGTTTTTGAAAAGGCTTATGAGGGTGGGTTGAAGCCGTATATGAATCAAGAAGTGGATTTCGAAACGGGGATGTCCGATGGCGTCGCGCCCTTTCGGGCGTTCATGCTGAGCCAAGTTAGAGAAACGGATTTATTGATGTTCACCAGTCTTGCGGAATCCGAAGGGTTCGCAACCGAAGACGACATCCCGCTGTCGGTATTGTTGCCGGCGTTTGTCACCAGTGAACTCAAAACGGCCTTTCAGATTGGCTTTTTAATCTTTATTCCGTTTCTCGTGATCGATTTGGTCGTCGCCAGTGTGCTCATGTCGATGGGGATGATGATGTTGTCGCCCATGCTGATCTCGCTGCCCTTCAAAATCATGCTGTTTGTTTTAGTGGATGGTTGGACGTTGGTCATCGGAACCATCACCGCCAGTTTTTACAGTTAGTGAACGTCGCAGCCGCTGCGATCGGTGCAGCCAATCGCGAAGGGGTTTTTTCTCAAGCACCCAGTAAGGATCAGAAATCATGATGACGCCAGAAGTTGTAATGGACTTAGGTCAAGAAGCGCTAATGATGACGATGATGCTAGCGGGCCCGCTGTTGATTGCCGCATTAGCCGTGGGGCTTTTTGTCGGTATCTTCCAGGCAGCAACCCAGATTCAAGAAATGACCTTGAGTTTTATTCCAAAGCTCGGCGCACTGGTTGTGACGCTTTTGATTGGTGGGCCTTGGATGATCAAAAGCTTGGTGGACTTCACCCTTGAACTGTTTAATAAGATCCCAGGGCTGGTTGGTTAGTCATGACGCTAACTCCCGAACAATTGATCGGCTTCGTCAACATGGTGTTCTGGCCTTTTGTTCGGATCACAGCACTGTTAATGGCGTCTCCCTTGTTTGGTGCCCGTACGTTTCCAGTTCGCCAGAGAATAATATTAGGGATGCTGGTCGCGATTTTAATCTCACCCCTGTTACCCGCCGTGCCCGCGATCCAAGCCTTCAGCGCGGAAGGCATGCTCATTACAGCGCAGCAAGTGGTCATTGGCGTTGCCATGGGGTTTATTTTGCAGATGGTGTTCGGCGCGCTCGTCGTTGGAGGGCAAGCCATCGCAACCAGTATGGGGCTTGGCTTTGCTGCAACGATTGATCCTCAAAATGGGGTCCAGGTGCCGGTCATCAGTCAGTTCTTCTTAATCTTGGCAACCCTCGTTTTCCTTGCCCTGAATGGTCACCTAGTTCTGATTGAGACGATCGTTGAAAGTTTTTACCTGTGGCCGATTGCGTTGGGGCCACTGCCTGAAAATTTAGCGATGCACACCGTTACGTGGATTGCAGAAGTGTTTAAAGGCGCCTTATTGATCGCCTTGCCGGCAGTCGCCGCGATTCTGTTGGTGAATCTTGCGTTTGGGGTGATGACCCGGGCGGCGCCACAAATCAATATTTTTGCAGTGGGCTTCCCCATTACCATTATTGCTGGATTTATCATGATCATGCTGAGTTTGCCGGTCTT
>JABGTE010000109.1 GCA_018647445.1 Gammaproteobacteria bacterium | reverse complement strand
CTGTTCAGATTGAGATCGTTGGGGACTTTAAGGCGCCAGCGAGTTTGATACTTGTTAATGGGGCAACGCTCTTATTGGGGAACTATGATTCGGAGTTGATCGGCAGCTCAGGCATTGTGGGTAGTATCGGTAACGATCGAGTGGAGGGCAGCGCCGCGGATGATGCGATCTATGGCGGCCGAGGCTCGGACGCATTGTACGGTCGCGGGGGCAACGATTTACTCGATGGTGGTAAGGGAACAGATTTTGTTTCAGGCGGCGACGGCAATGATGTGATCGTGGTCGGCGGAGCGTCCTTCTCCCAAGATTATCAGTACCAACAGGGGAATTCTTTGGGTGGCGAAACCATCTCCGGTGGTGCGGGTTTCGACACGGTGGTCGTTGATTTTAATAATCACGGCGGCAATTGGTTCGATTTTACAACTGGACAGACCGAGACAATCGAAGCATTAACCGCGAAAGATTGGAATCTGAATCACTGGCATGCTCATGGCATTCGCCTTGAGGGCTCGCTCTGGAGTGCGTTGCAGTCGATTGACCTGCAAGGCAGCAATGAGCCTTGGAATTATGGCCAAAATCTACAAGTTGAGGTCCTTGGCCAAGGCGGCGATCTAAATTTTGATGCGGTAACGGCCAACAGTAACTTTACTGTTCGGTTGACGGGAGCCTTCGATAATATCGTTGTTGCAGACAACCCTGCTGCAATCTCCCAGTCGGTCGAGTGGTGGCAGCCCAATAAGTGGGAGGGTTATTTTGCCGTTGATGCTCAATTTACGTCACTGAGCTTGAGCGAAGAGGCCGATTGGGTGCGAATTGCGTCTGATCGTGAGTATTCTTTGGTGGCGGGCGCTGGCGATGATTACATTTACCAACAGGGTAATGGTGGGCAGCTCCGAGTTACCGTTGACGGTGGTGATGGGTACGATACCTTTGATATCAGTGATATTGGATTTGTCGATCTGACACAATCCTCGTTCGAGAATGTGGAAAACATTTATTTTGGTGGCACCACGCTGTTATTAACCCCCGCACAACAAGCTAGTTTAAGTTTGGATGGCAATGGCGCCATCTTTACCTTGATCGATGGTGTTGTTACCGGCACCTCGGAGGCTGACAATTTTAACGGCGCCGGATTTGACGTTTTTGCCGGCGGCGAAGGCGATGATGTCATTTCGAACGTTGGAACGGTTTTACTGTCGGGAAATCTGGATGAGTATGATTTCGTGCTGGGTCAGAACTTTCAAATCCAGCACGCACGTGGGTCCTTGCTTGACGGCACCGATACATTATCCAATGTTTTGGCCTTGCAGTTCGCGGATGGCAGCCAGATTGTGGTGGATGATGCGCCGAACGAAGCTTGGAATTGGGTCTATCGGTTCGATTCGGCGGAATCGAGGTTGGCGGGGCTTTCCGAGATCAGTTATGGGAAGAATGTTAGCGGCAGCTACAACTTTGATGGTGATACTGATCTGTATGCCGCGACGCTTGTGCCGAACTCACCCCTTACGGTTGATTTTTCGGTCACTGAAGGATCAGGCTGGTATCTTGGTCTTTTCGATGCTGAAACCGGTCAGCAACTCTCTTTTAGATCGCTCGTTACCGGCCAGGAAGAGTCTTGGTTTAGCCCGGGCCTCGATAACGATTTTAATTGGCTGCCGATCTTAAACGGCGAGCCTTATGAAGGCGGCGCGGTCATCGTTCATGTTGGGCGATATGAAGGCGGCGGCAGCGCGGATTATAGCTTTACCCTTGGCTACAAGGACGATTATGCAGGCAGCATCGAAACCTTGGGGCAGATTAATCCGCAGGATAGGCAGGTCCAAGGGTTTATCGGTGAAGCCAAGGATAGTGATTGGATTAGAACAGAACTGATCGAGGGGACGCGATACGAGTTCAGCCTTCAGGGCCTCTCTTCAGGCGGTGGGACTTTGCTTGATCCTAAGTTGCAACTGCTGGATGCCAATGGTCAAGCGGTTGAACAAGGGATTGATTCTGCGGATGGCGTTGCGGGCACTGACGACGTGATCATCTTCAGGCCGCAGGAAAGTGGCGTCTTCTATCTAGCGGTTTCTGACGTGGCGGGTATTAGTTCTGGGTCTTGGACCTTGTCTCAGAAGAGTCTGGATTCAGTAGCGGGAAATGTGTCGTCGACGGAGCGCGTTGAATGGGATGCAGACGGCCGGTTCCAAATTGAGGGCGAGGTTAATGAGCTTACTGACCGAGACTGGTACCGGGTTTGGCTGGATAAGGGCGTAACCTACAACTTCAATTTGACGGGTGAGACAAGTGGGGCAACATTAGCCAATCCGCAGTTATCAATTCGCTCGGTAACCGGTGTGCTCTTAGGGTTCGATGACGATTCGGGCGAGGGTAATAGTGCCAGCCTAATCTTTACCGCCAATGATTCCGGATGGTATTTCCTCGATGCAGGGGCCTCCGGTAACGCCTCCAGAGGAACCTTCCAGCTTGACGGCGCGAGCCTTGAAGATGACTATGCGGCCAATACTGGCACGCTGGGTCAAGTCAATCTAGGCGCGCCGCAGTCTGGGCTCATTTCCTACATTGGTGATAGTGATTGGTTCGCAACCGGAATGAGCGCGTCGGTCACGTATGTGATCGATGTCAAAGCTGAGGTCAATAGCGCAGGAGGATTGGACCCTTTAACCGATCCGATGCTGATCATTCGAGACCAAGCCGGCAATCTAATCGCAAAGATTGATGATTTTTCGGGCACCTTTGATGCCAGAGCTTACTTTACGCCGGATCAGGATGGTCTTTATTTCTTAGAGGTTCGAAGTTCTGATCGTTTCGACACCGGGGCGTACCAGGTTTCGGTGAGCCTTGCGCCGCCCGATGACTACCCGTCAGAGCTCTTGGTCGCAACCGCCGCGGTCGATCTCGATGCCGCTCTAACGGGCGAAATTGGCTCCCCAGGCGATAAAGATGTGGTGACGCTGGAAGTCGAAGCCGGTCGTGTTTATTTGATCGATTTGTTGGGATTCGCCAGCAATGCTGGCACCTTGTTGGATCCGTATCTGAGGGTATTTGATGCAGATGGCAAGCTGATTGCCTTTGATAATAATAGTAACCTTGGTAACGACGCGCGGTTGTATTTCTCGCCAGAAAGCAGTGGGACCATCTACCTCGAAGTCTCATCGAGCGCATCTTCTGGGCTAGGATCTTACACGCTGGTGGCAAGTCAGCGGGATCTTCCACCGGATGACGCGGCAAACAATACCGGAACCACGGTACAAATAGATCCTGGTCAGGCCTTTGCGGGCAGCCTTTTAACACCCGGTGATCAAGATTGGGTTCGGGTTCGTTTAGAAGAAGGGCAGACCTATGTTTTCCGGGTAAGCGCCAGCGCGAGTGGTGCTGGGAGTTTGACGGATCCCACGTTGCAGGTCCGTGATGCGGCCGGGGTGTTGCTTGAAACGGTTGATGACATGCTCACGTCTAACGAGCCGGCGCTAGCCTTTACCGCTTTGGCCACAGGTGATTACTACCTCGTGGTCGGGGCCAGTGAAGATAGTGATACCGGAAGTTATGTGTTGAGCACGCGCGCACCGGATGATCATGGTAACACGATCGCCAATGCTACCGAGTTGACGCTCGATGAAGTGGTTTTAGGCGGGATTCAATGGAACGACGGCGCCTTCGGTGTGAGAGCAACGGACTCGAATGGCTTAGCGACCGACGCCGACCAGGATTGGTTTGAATTCTCAGCGGATGCTGGCCAAGTGTTGTCAGTTTCTGTTGTTGCCGGCGATGGGTCGGCCTTAAGCCGTCCCATGGTTGAAGTGCTGGATGCGCAGGGCAATCCGCTGGCGCTTGGGGATGGCCTTGAAACAGATGATGGGCGCGCTACCGCAAGCTTCATTGCGCCTCAGAACGGTATTTACTATGCGAGAGTGATTGATGGTGCAGGCGCGATCGGCAACTACCAAATCAGCGTGTCGGTTGGGGATCTTTCGGATGAGGATTCTGACGGTGCTCTGACGCTGGTCTTCCTAGACGGCAGTGCCGCAAGGGAAGCGGTTTACACAGCAGTGATTCATTTAGCCGGCGATGACGATACCTTTGAGGTTGCCCTTGAAGCCGGTCACACCTACCGAATTGAGACGACCCCCATTCGGGATGGTTTCCAAGCGCCGCTTCCTGGGTCGAATCTACAATTGACTTGGCTTGATGATAACGGATCGAAGGATATGGTTGTCTCCGGCAGAGAAGGCACTCCTTCGGTTTATGCAAGCGCCGTTCTGGCGCCAGTCACGGACGGAACCTTGGCGCTGACTGTCAGTGCGGGAGATGCAAATAGTACTGGTCAGTACCAGGTTAAAGTCATCGATTTGGGCTTAAATGCGGGCGATGATCGGGTTGACGTCATCGCTGAATATGACGATGCCGGTTTAGGAATATTGGCGATCAACGAGAGCGCCCCTGGAAAAATTGATGATTTAAGCGATCGCGACTTATTTGCGGTGAACTTAAGTGCCGGCAATGTTTATCAATTTATCATTAAATCTTACTTTGACGGGTTAGGGACCTTGGGTCAGGCTAAATTGCGCTTGCTTAACGAAGCTGGGCAATTGGTGAGCGTCGGCACCTATGATTCAGAGACAGGCCGAACAGATTTTTCAATCGCTGTGTTTGAAAGCGGTCGCTATTTCATTGAAGTCAGTTCTGAAAACCTGCCAGGCAATATTGGCACCTACACTTTGGAATCGTCCCAAGGAACGCAGGTTGAAAACCCGGAGGATGATATTGCTGCAGATTCGCAATCTGGCGTGATCGTGACACCAGGCGCACCGATTGCTGGTGAGATAGAAGTTGCCGGAGACAGAGACTGGATTAAGGTCTCGATGGAAGCTGGGAAAGTCTATTTGATTGACGTTTTAGCCAGTGGTGATGGTGAAGGCGGGAGCCTGACGGATGCTGGTCTGCGGGTTTTAGATGCCGAAGGCAGCGTGTTGCTAGTCGATCGCAACTCGGGTGCTGGGCAAGACGCTCGAATCCAGTTTACCCCTGAGGTTACCGGCGATTTCTATTTAGAGGTCATTGGCGAACAATCCGCAACCGGCACCTATACCGCGAGGGTAAGAGAGTTGTTTGGTGGTGTTGCGGACCCACTGGTCTCAGCGCAATGGTACTTATCGGCATCGAACGTCACCCAGTTGGAGGACGAGTACTCAGGTGCTGGCGTTACAATTGGTATTGTTGACGACGGCGTCGACAGTACCCACCCCGATCTACAAGATAATTTGAATCTAGCGAGTGCCTTTGACACTCAGTTCAACACTCAAAATGGGGATCCTAAATATCCTCCTCTGGTTGGAACGCCTGAAGATAATCATGGAACCCAAGTAGCGGGAATTATTGGGTCAGTCGCGAACAATGAAACGGGTATTCGCGGTATCGCACCGGACGCGCTGATGACGTCAGTTCGAGTCAGGTGGACCTGGCCTCAGATGATCGAGGCGCTAGAGCTTCAATGGCAATTCGACATCAGTAACAACAGTTGGGGCGCCTCCCTACCGTTTGAAGATAATTTCAATAGCGCATCAATGACGGCAGCCTGGCTCGCGATTAGAGATGGTGTGGTAGACGGCCGGTCTGGGTTGGGGACGATCTGGGTATTCTCTGCTGGCAATGGTGCTGCAGCCGGGGACAATACGAATTATCATAATTTTCAGAACGCCAGAGAGGTTATTACGGTCGGCGCGGTTGAAAATGATGGTAGCAGCGCCGGATTCAGCACGCCGGGCGCAAATGTCCACGTTGCGAGTTATGGGGTTGGCCTAATCACCACAGATCGCGTAGGCGCCGAAGGTAATGACCCTGGCAATTATACTCAGCTGTCAGGCACGTCTGCTTCGGCGTCGGTTGTGACGGGCGTGATCGCTCTGATGCTCGAAGCAAATCCGAACTTAGGGTACCGGGATGTCCAGAAAATTTTGGCCTATTCTGCAAGTCATCCGGACGCACAAGATTGGAAAGAAAATGCTGCACAGGACCATAACTTAGGTGGGTTGCGCTTTAATGATCAGTCTGGTTTTGGTGTGGTTGATGCTTACGCTGCGGTGCAGCTGGCCAGAACCTGGTTAGCATCGAGCACGACGCTGAACGAGGTTTCAGCCTCCGCTCGGGCTTTTGGGCTGTCGACGGCAATCCCAGATGGCGATGGGGATAGCTAT
>JABGTE010000176.1 GCA_018647445.1 Gammaproteobacteria bacterium | reverse complement strand
CTGTGGGGTTGGCATTACCCACTGGGAAGCTCGCGATGGTCAGCCGCCAAGCATTTTGCCAGGCGCTAAACCCAAAATGTTCTTCGCGCCTGACCAGATCCAGAAACGAAATCAAGACTGGGGGCCGCAGAAATTTCAGGTGGAACTGAGCGCGGCCTGGCAAGCGTTTTTGGAAGTAGTCGATGACTGGGTTTCGATCAACCATCGCGTTGGGCGAGAAGAACTTGAGGAAACCTTTCAAGAGGTGCTGGCGGGCGCAAAGCCCGATCACGCCTTTGTTGTGTCGCTCGATTAACACATTATTGAGTTCGGGTGTGGTTCCAGATCTAAGGGTCCAATCAACCCAGTGGTACCTTCAATACAGTGCGTAAAAAAAGGCAGCCATTTAGGCTGCCTTTTTTGGCTTATGCAGTCGATAACCGAATACTTATTGGGATTGTAGGACCGACAACGCGTTGTTATCGCTCAACCCCAGTGCATTCTCGGTCATCCTGAGCCTAGTCGCCGGTTTTAATATCAGCGACTTTAAAGGTCATTGTTTTGGCAACAAAGTCGATCGCGCCTTCGGCAAAATGAAACTTACCGTCGCTCAGTGTATTAAGACCATAGATTCTGAAAGTACGACCATCTTTATAATAAACCCCTTGGAGCGTCGCGGTTGCGACCGTCTCGCCATTTTGGGTCCAGGCGTGGCCGGTATATTCTCCTCGATCCCCTAGGTCTTGTTTGTCGGTAAATTCATACGACAAATAAACACGGCCATAAGGGCCGGCCTCACCAGAGGCCGAGACCTCATAGTTTTGGCCATCCCGGGTATAGGTCGAGTCGATCGTGAAATTGGCATCAAAAAATGACGCAGGATCCAAAGCGAGTTCTGCCGCCGAGACAGATAAAGGGCTTAGGCAGACGAGTAGGAATGCTTTTAATCGGTTTTTCATGATGTTGGTCCTCAATGCGTTTTATTAGAGTAACGCGCGAAGGTCATCGCGCTCTTTACGATAATACCCAATGTGATTTTGTTGGCCAGTTGTTTCGTGACTCACCTCAATTGATCAAACCGCGCGGCCCAAGCTCGCAAATGGCTTAGTAATCTCGCGGACCCTTCATCTCGATTTTGGCCAGGACCGGAAGCGTTATTGAATCGATTGATCAAAGGGGGTTAATGTTTGGTCACAAGGTCTTGGTATTGTGTCCACGTACCGGACGGGTGAAGGGGTTTCGGCTGTTGGTACGAGGTTCAACAGCGACGGGTTAGTCCACAGAGGGTTAAGAGATGAGCGATGAGAAATCATTATTAAGCCGGTTAAAACAACGACATGTTTTTCGCGTGGGTGGTATGTACCTTGTGGCCGCGTGGGTTTTACTGCAATTTGCAGAGATCATGATTGATTTCATGGCTTTGCCGGATTGGACTGGCCGGGCTTTGATTGTCTTAGTGTCGTTAGGCTTTCCCTTTATTCTGCTACTCGCATGGGTATTTGACGTTTCGACTAACGGCGTGAAGGCCGATGCGGCCTCAGTTGGCGCGTCAGACCAGCAAGGCGCGCTCAGAAAGATCGATTCAGCCATCGTTTTCATGGTTTTGCTTGGCGCTGGTTTAGCCTTTTACCTTTGGCCTTCAGAGGCGCCTGATGCGACAGGCGAACCCGAGGTAATGTTGCACTCGCCCGTTATCGAGCAACAGAATTCCAATAAAGCGCACCATAGTGATAAATACATTCTTGTCGGTAATTTGGTGGACTTTACGGGGGCATCGGGATCAAGTGGCCAAGCGTATGGGCAGGCCATCATCGATGCGAATAATTGGATTAATGAAAATGGTGGGATTAACGGTAAATTAATCGATCTGGATACCATCGAAACGTCCTACCAGGTGCGTCGGGCCATTGATGCTTATGAGAAATGGTCATCCCAAGGCGTTGTTGCGATCCAAGGATGGGGCACTGCTATCGGCGTTGCCCTCAAAGACGACATCAACGCGGATCAAGTGCCTTTTTTTTCCGCCAGCTATTCCGCTGAGTTCACCGATCCGCAGGGCATCAAGACAGGCGACGCGGCGCCTTACAATTTTTTTTACGGTCCGTCTTACTCGGATGGTTGCCGGGGTTTAGTCCAATGGGCAGATTCCGATTGGCGCACACAAGGCAAGAAGATGAAGCCAAAATACCTGCACATGGGTGACAATCAACCTTACCCGAACGCGCCGAAAGCGGCCTGTGAAGCGTATGCCGCTGAGCTCGGGTTTGAGGTACTACAGCCCATTATCTTCTCGATGATCCCGGGTGATTATTCTAGACAATGCCGTTTACTGAAGGCATCGGCGCCGGACTATGTCTTTCTTGCGAACCTCGATAAATCGGTGAGTGCGCTTTTAACCCAATGTTCGGATTTGGAGGTTGACACGCAATACATGGCGAACATTTATGGATTTGATGAAGACGTGATGTTGTCAGCGGGATCCGCGGCCAATGGCTTGGTCTGGGTGATGGGCGCCGCGGCTTGGGGTGACTCGGCCTCGGGGATGTATACGGTTCGCGAAATTTCAAAAATGTCAGATCCGCAAGAATCAAAGTACCGCTCGGTTCATTACATGCGAGGCGTCTGTTCAACGTTTTATCTTAAGGAGGCGATCGAGATCGCGAATGAAAAAAATACGATGAATAGCGCCGCAATAAAACAGGCATTGTATGCGCAAGCACAATGGGTGCCGAAAGGTCTTGAAGGCGTTTGTTTGCCCACGACGTGGACGGAAAAAGATCATCGAGGCGTGACGAAAGTGCCAATTTACCAAGCGAGGGTTAATGGGCCAGTAACGGGACTGTCGATACAGTCTCTGATCAATAATCAAATTATAGAAATGACGCCGATTTATGAAGCAACGATCGAGAGAAAGCCTGAATGGCTCGGGTGGTGAGTTTTCTCGGTAAAGTATTTTGTTTAAGAGCGCCATTTTTCACCGTGACACACCGATTGGCTTAAGCGGGTCACACTAGAAAGGCGATGGTCGGGGTCAGGGTTTGGTTCAGCTGATTGTCAGTGATTCGTTCGAACAGTTACGCAAGTTTACCAGCTGAACGTATGCACGGTTGTTTGGCGGTAGGTTTGACCAGGCCTTAAAATCACAGATGGGAAGGCAGCCTGATTCACGGCGTCCGGAAAATGCTGCGCCTCTAGGCAGATCGCACCATGTTGGTTAAACGCCTTGCCGTCTGCTGACTGACTGCCATCCAAAAAATTGCCACTGTAAAACTGGATACCAGGCTCGGTTGTCGCAACCGTCATGCGCCGGCCGCTCTTTGGGTCAAACAGTTCGGCGGCAAGGCTTAACCCTGAGCCTTCT
>JABGTE010000203.1 GCA_018647445.1 Gammaproteobacteria bacterium | reverse complement strand
CTGTGGGTATATGGTCTTGTTCCAGGTCGAAAACCTAGCGCCCGTCAGAGCGCGGGTTGAGGCTGCGGGCATTCGTATTATTTGGGAAACAGAGCGAACGGAGGTGTCGGCTTTTCATGTTCATCCCAAAGATGTTGGCGGCGCCATTGTCTCCTTCGACGAGATGCGCCCGGCCGATGATTGGGTTTGGGCTGGACCGGAGTGGCAGGCGCATCGGGCAGCTAAGACTGGGGACTTGCGAAGTTGTTTGATTGAAGTGGATGACCCGATGGTGACCGCAACGGTGTGGGCCGGCTTACTCGGCACCCAAGTCAAGTATCGGGACGCGATCGCGGTCATTACCATGGACGATGGTGCTGAAGTACAATTTTCAAAATCCGCGGATCAACCGCCTAGAGGTCTGATTGGCTTCAGCTTGGCGAGCCTTTTTCCGGAGCCGAGTATCACCACTGCCGTTCAGCTTTGTGGTGTTCAGATCAGCATTGTCGCTGACTGATTAAGCGATTGTCACCGAGTTAGGCTCTGAGGCAATTGACCGCTTTACTGGACAGACTGACGCCGCGTCGACCTTGGCGAAAAGGGTTCCGGTCGTGCCCGTTCGTGAGGTAGACGAAACTCAGTCCGGAGACAGGGTCAGCCCAAGCAATTTGGCCGCCGGCGCCGCCATGACCAAAGCTTGTTGGCGCGCTGCCATGACCAAAGCCTCGAAGGGATTGATCTTTGTCGCCCGCGATGACGATTCCGAGCCCTCGCAGAACATCAAAGCCGAGGTAGGGGTCTTTTAGTCCGTGGGTTCGTATAGCGCGCGCATTTAAAAGCGTCTCGGCCTGCCAGGGTACCTGCGCAAAGTCGCTCGAGTTCCCCGAATAACCCAAGAGCCCTTGATAAAACAGTGCCAAAGTCGCCGCGGTCATAAACCCGCCGCCACCGGGGATCGGGACTGCTCGGATTTCAGCTGTATTGAAGTTATCGATGGCCGCTTCGGTGACTTCGCTAACCGGTGGCGGCTGCAAGTTCAGGTCAGCATAGTCCTGCGCCGAGGGTGCTGCGCCGGCATGTGAAACCGGCGCGATCTTGTTATGTTCGGAGCTCGGGCAACCCACAAACAGCTCGGGTAAACCTAGCGGCTCGGCGATCTCTGTTTTTATCAATTCGGCGATACCCTGGCCATGAATTTGTTCGAGGATCTCTGCTAACGCCCACAAGCTCGACGTTGGGTGATAGACAAAGCGGCTACCGGGCGGCCATTCCAGTCGCCATTGCCGAAAGCGTGCTTGGCGCCGCTCAACATCGAAGTAGTCGGTGGGCCGAAAGGGCGCATTGGGGAAACCGGCTGTGTGGGTGAGTAAGTGCAGAACCGTGACTAAAGACTTATCACCCTCCTTGAACGCTGGAATCCAGTTGCTAACTGGGGCCTCTAAGGTGAGGGCGCCAGTCTGAAGTGATAACCAGGATAGGGCGGAGGTAATCGCTTTGGTCGCTGAAAAAATGGGGTAGAGAGATTGGTTGCTGGCCGCGCCGAAAGTTTCAAAAGCGATCAATTGGCCTCGGTAGGCCAGTGCGAATTGCGCGGACGGCAGTAGCGCCGCTTCGACCTCTTGTCGCGCGCGAGCCCTAAGGATCTCAAAGGCGACTGGGTCGATTGCGTCGGGCAAGGCACCAGCGAGATGGTTAGTATAGGTCATAAGGGTGGCTCCGAAGTCTCAAGGCAAAATAGTAGCACGCAATTCGTGCAGCAGGGGGGCGTCTGATCGCGGGTCGTGTTCGATGCGGACGGTTATGACCTACAACGCATTGCGGCGTCGTCGCACTTTCAGCGCAGGATTTAGGTGCAAAATCGACTGTCCACAGAAAGATAATTCAGGAGTAATCATGCGAACACTAAAGGATGAGGAACTAAAGGATGTGCAAGGGGGGTTAGACTTGGTGGATGCAGCAGCAATGATTGCATCTGTTGCAACGTTTTCGCCGGTAACGATGGCGTTTGGCTATCCAATAGCGGCGGCCCTCATCACGATCGACGTTCTGTCCGAATAATTTATACGCAAGAAAAAAGCGGCGGTCCGGTTGTTGCCAGATCGCCGCTTTTTTTTAAGCGAGACTTAAGCTGAGGCTAGCGCCTAACCAAATTCGCCGATAACGCCCGAGATGCTCTCTTTTGCATCGCCAAACAACATTCGGGTGTTTTCACCAAAGAAGAGCGGATTGTCAACGCCTGAGAATCCTGATGCCATGGAGCGTTTTAGAACAAACACGGTACGCGCCTGATCGACATTGATGATCGGCATACCATAGATCGGGCTGTCCGGGTCTTCGCGCGCGCTTGGGTTGACCACATCGTTAGCACCAATCACGATCGCGACATCGACATTTTCGATGCGTGGGTTAATGTCATCCATTTCAACCAGCTGTTCATAGGGCACGTCAGCTTCTGCTAGCAGCACGTTCATATGACCGGGCATACGACCCGCAACGGGGTGGATCGCGTACGAAACTTCGCAGCCGTTGGCTTCAAGTATCTTGCCGAGTTCTTTAACAACATGCTGCGCTTGGGCAACCGCCATGCCATAACCCGGTACGAAGCAAACGTTCGATGCCGCTTCTAAAATATAATAGGCGTCCTCGACCGAGATAGGTTTTACTTCGCCCTCGACGGCTTTGGCGGTCTTGGCTGCGCCGAAGCCACTAAAGAGGACGTTGGCTAAGGATCGGTTCATTGCCTTGCACATAATATTGGTCAAGATGATGCCTGAGGCACCAACCAAAGCGCCAGCAACGATCAGAATGTTGTTGCCAACCGCAAACCCAGCCGCACAGGCTGCTATCCCGGAATAGCTGTTCAATAAAGAAATAACAACTGGCATATCAGCCCCGCCAATCGGAATCACGGCCATCACACCAAGCAGCAATGCCAGTCCAAGTAAGGCGTAAAGGTAAACCGAGGTGGCAGAAGGATCTATGCAGAAAAGGTAGGCACAAGCCACGATGGCAAGCAAAAGCGCGCTATTTAGAACCCGCTGCCCTGAAAAGACCAATGCTGCGCTATTAATACGCTCGCTTAGCTTTCCATAAGCAATCAAGCTACCCGTAAAGGTCAAGCCGCCAATCAGGATCGCCAAGACGATGGTTGCGGCCGTGAACGTTGGTACGACATCACCTTCAAGATAGTACAGTGTTGCCCAACCGACCAGCAGGCTGGACGCGCCGCCAGAACCATTGAACAAGGCTACGAGCTCCGGCATGCTGGTCATCGCAACCAAGCGTGCTGAGAGCGTCCCAATCAGTGCACCAATCAAAATGCCAACGATGATTACTTCATAACTGACGGCCTGACTGCCTATAAGGCCCGCGATAACCGCGATAAGCATAGCCATCGATGAGAAGGCATTACCGCGTCGGGCCGTTGCAGGTGATCCCAGCATCTTGAGGCCGAAGATAAACAGGGCCGCGGCTACGATGTAAGCAAGGTTCGTATAAATTTCGATATCCATTATTATTTCCCTCGCTTACTTTTGAACATGCCAAGCATGCGATCGGTCACTAGATAGCCACCGATGACGTTGATTGTTGCAAAGGCAACAGCGGCGCCACCCAACCAGCTGGCCATATCATTATTGGTTGCACCGGCGGCCAGGAAGGCACCGGCTAAGGTGATCCCGGATATGGCATTCGCGCCGGACATTAAAGGGGTGTGTAAAGTGGCGGGCACTTTTGAAATCAATTCAAAGCCCAGAAACACTGACAGCACAAGAATGAAGGTAAGAAAAATAATGTCCATGATTTAGGCTCCTTGACCTCGTATCGATTGAATCGCTGCATTCACCAGGGCACCGCCATGGGTAATCACGCAACCTTGTAAAATATCGTCTTCCATATCCAAGTTAAAATGCTTGGCTTCACTGTCCCAGTACTCCGAGACTAAGTTCACCAGGTTCGACGAGTACATCTGGCTGGCATCCTTGCAGACCTGAGCCGGTAGGTTGGCCATGCCGATAATCGAAACGCCGTTCACATCGACGGTCTGGTCCGGCTCCGAACCTTCGACATTACCGCCAGAATCAACGGCCATATCCACGATCACGCCACCGGGCTTCATTGCCGCGACCATGTCAGCGGTAACGATTCGCGGCGCGGGTCGACCAAATAATTGTGCTGTGGTGATCACGATGTCGGCTTGGCTAATCACATCTTTCATGCCTAATCGCTGCAATTCGAGTTGCTCTGGCGTTAGCGCATTGGCATATCCATCCTTCGTTTGGCCCGTCTCGCCGAGATCAATTTCAACAAACTTTGCGCCTAGCGATTGCACCTGCTCTGCTACCACGGCTCGAGTGTCGAAGGCCTCAACGCGCGCGCCGAGGCGCTTGGCGGTTGCAATGGCTTGCAATCCTGCAACCCCTGCGCCAATGACAAAGACGCGCGCCGGACTCAGGGTTCCGGCGGGGGTCATCATCATGGGTAGAATTCGGTCCAACTGTTGCGCTGCAAGAATGACCATGACGTAGCCGGCAAGATTGGCTTGCGAGCTGAGTGCATCCATCTTTTGCGCGCGCGTAGTTCTCGGGATCATCTCCATGCTGATGGCGGTGATATTGGCAGCCGCCAGCGCATCAACTAAGCCGGCTTCGTTATAGGGGTCTAAGTAACTGACATGAATCGCACCGGACTTAAGCTTTGCCACGTCCTCTAAACTCGGTTTGCGCACCCGCAGAACCAGGTCAGCGCTTGCAAGCAGCGCCGTCTGATCGTTATGGATCAGTGCGCCAACGGCTTCGTAGTCAGCATCGGCATAGCCCGAGCGCAGTCCCGCGCCAGACTCAATATGAACATCAAGGCCCGCACGGACCAGTTTTTTGGCTGCATCCGGAATCAACGCGACGCGCCGCTCGCTGGGCAGGGATTCAGATGGAACTGCAATCTGCATAATGAAGTCCTTATACGAATAAAACGCTAGATGGAGGGAAATTGAATGCGCGCAATGTCTGCAGCGCTCAAACACTTCCCTTCCCTGAGGTGTCCGAAAATAGCATGTTCCCCAGAGTGTTGCTAGATTTGTCTCGTTTGTTGCCGGAAAAACATCAAAATTGCTGAGTTCAGCCGGCTTTTGAGCGTTCCGGACCACCCGGCTGACCGTCGTCGTCGGTTGGACCTTTTTTGTGGGATCTAAGCGCGTGGTCGTTCACTCGATATCGGCGGCTGGTTTGTTTTATGCTGTGCTAGTAGTTGGATCCATTTTATGGGATGCGGTCGGACGTCGAATTTATTAGGAGGCTAAACCATGTCTTGGGAAAAAGAAGTTCTAGAAATCGAGCATCGAAAGGCATTGGCGTTAGCTCAGGGCGGCCCTGAGGCGATTGCGGTTCAGCATGGCAAAGGTCGTTTAACCATCCGTGAGCGAGTCAATGCGGTTTTAGATGCTGGAACCTTTGTTGAGCATGGCGCTGGCGCCGGATTTGCAACCCGGTCGGAATCGGGGGATATCACGGATTTTAGTCCGGCGAATTATGTAGTTGGATTTGGCGCGGTAAACGACCGTCAAGTTGTTGTTGGGGGCGAAGATTTTACGCTGAAGGGTGGCTCGCCGAATGCGGCCGGGTTACGCAAGAGCGTTTATGCCGAAGAGTTGGCCCTGCATTACAAAATTCCGCTGATGCGGTTGCTTGAAGGTGGCGGCGGAAGCGTATCAGCGCCTAGTGGCTCAGGGCCAAAGACCGTTGGCTCGCCCGTTTTCGCCGAGCCACGCTTTAAAGTAATTGCCGATACCCTTGGGGTCGTACCGGTTGTATCAGCGGCGTTAGGGCCCGTGGCCGGCTTTCCAGCCGGTCGACTGGCGGCATCTCATTTTTCTGTGATGGTGAAAGAGGTTTCGCAAGTTATGGTCGCAGGTCCGGCATTGGTTGAACGTGCCCTTGGGCGACGGCTCACTAAAGAGGCGCTTGGGGGTTACCGTATTCATGAAAAAAGTGGTGTGGTCGATGCTGTGGTCGAATCCGAAGCAGAAGCCTTCGCAGCGATGCGCCAGTTTTTGAGCTATCTGCCCCAGAGTATTTACGAGGTGCCCAAACGAGGGGGCTGCCAAGACCCTGTTGACCGAGCGGACGAGGCGCTTTTAAGTATTGTGCCCCGCGACGTCAGACGGCCCTTCGAAATGCGTAAGGTGATTGAGCGGGTGGTCGATGCAGCGTCGTTTTTTGAACTGGCACCAAAATATGGACGGGGTCAAATCATTGGGCTTGCTCGGCTGAATGGCCTAGCGGTGGGAGTGATCGCGAATGATTGCCGGCACTATGCCGGCGCAATGACGGCCTCGGGCTCGCAGAAAGCCAAACGGATGATGGAGTTATGCGAAACCTTCCATCTCCCGATTGTTAACTTCTTAGATGAACCGGGCTTTATGCTTGGCCCGGATGCGGAAGCTTTGGGGACTATTCGGTATGGCATGAGTGCCGTTGCGGCCGCGGTACAATCAACGGTGCCCTGGGCCACAGTTGCGATTCACAAGTCATTCGGGGTGGCGTCGGCCGCGCATTTTGCGCCTAACACCTATAAGTTGGCCTGGCCTTCGTATGAGTTAGGAGCCTTGCCGGTACAAGGTGGCGTGGCAGTTGCTTTCCGACGTGAGATTGAGGCCGCAGAGGATCCGGAGGCGACTCGGGCAGAACTTGAGGCGAAGCTCCTGGCGGAGCGCTCGCCTTTTCCATTGATGGAAAGCTTTTCGTTACATGAACTCATAGACCCCAGACAAACAAGGTTCAAATTATGTCAATGGACACACTGGATCGAGCCGGGTTTAGCCGCGCTCAAAGGCCCGGCAACCTGGGGCTACCGACCGTGATCCAGCGCTTGATCATAAGGGGGCTTGTGCTTGCGGGGCTGTTCGGGGTTATGCCTTGGGCTCTGGCCGCGGAGTCTGCTTGGGTCTCCTCCGGGATGGCCAAGGCCAGAATTGTCACGCCAGCCAGTGGCATTGTCGTCGGTCAAGATCTTGAGATTGGGGTCGAGCTTCAATTGCCGAAAGGCTGGCACACTTATTGGCGCAACCCTGGCGATTCAGGAGAGCCTGTTTCGTTAATTTGGTCGGGCAAAGGGCTTAAAAGCAGCTCAAAAATCCGATGGCCTATTCCAGTCCGCATTCCCTACGGACCCTTGGTGAACTTAGGGTATAAAGAAGCGGTTTTGTTAACCCAGCGCCTAGCGTTCGAGACCCTTGCAGATGTTGATGCGATCGAGCTGACGGTATCAGGGCGTTGGCTCGTATGCGAAGCCGTTTGTATACCCGAAACCAAAGTCTTAACCCTTACCCTGCCGGTTGTCGAGCAGGCCGTAATGGATCCCGTACTGAAGATGCGGTTCGATCAACTGCCCTTGCCGCAGCGCGCGGCGGGGATCAGCGAGACCCGTTGGCTTAATCCAACCGACCTTGAGATTCGATTGAATTTGCCTGGTATCGATTTGAGCCGTATAGATAGTCTTTACTTTTTACCCTTTGAACCTGATGTGCTGGATCTTACCGTTGCGCCGACGGCTGTGGTTGAGGGAGAGCAGATTGTGCTCGGTGTCGGCTTTGAGGATCCAAGTCGTGTGCGCTATGACGGTTTGCTGTGGTTCCAAGAATGGGTCAATGGTGAGCGTGTCACGGCGGCCTTCTTGATCGAGGTGCCTTCTCCAAATGACGACAGTGACGGGCTTGCTTTGTTCCAAGCTATATTGATGGCGCTGCTTGGCGGAATGATCCTGAATCTGATGCCCTGTGTCTTCCCGGTTCTTTCGATCAAAGTGCTGGGCCTCATGGCGGAGGCGGGCGGTAGTCAACAGGTGCAACGCGAGCAGGGGTGGTGGTATACCTTCGGGGTTGTTTCAAGTTTTGTTTTGATCGCGCTGGTGTTGATGGTTCTGCGCGCCGTCGGCGAGCAGATCGGGTGGGGCTTTCAATTACAATCTCCGATCGTTGTGGCTTTGTTAGCCATCTTGTTTTTGTTGTTGGGTTTGAACTTGTCGGGGTTTTATACGATCGGCAGCGGCATCAGCGTCAATGCGGGCCCTACCAAGGGGCGTCTCGGCGCCCTATCAAGCGGCGTATTGGCGGTGGTGATTGCAGCGCCCTGCACCGCGCCCTTTATGGGAGCGGCGTTAGGGTATGCGTTGGTTCAGCCGCCCCTCATCGGACTGCTGGTGTTTGCAAGTCTTGGTCTTGGCATGGCGCTGCCGATGTTGGTCTTGTCCTATTCACCACGCCTGCTCGGCGTTCTACCGAGGCCCGGTGTTTGGATGAACCGGTTTAAAGAAGGTGCGGCGTTCCTGATGTATGCAACGATGATCTGGCTGCTCTGGATCCTGATTCAACAAGCCGGCGAGTATGGATTCGTCCTGACGGCGTTAGCGGCTTTATTGGTCGTGTTTGCTGTCTGGTTGTGGCAAGCCTTTAAACCCGCTGGGTTGCAACGGGCGTTGCTGCTGTTGAGTGTGCTGGGGGCAGGCTGGGCGATTAGCCAGATTGCGGTTTTGATGCCGACTGAGCGACGCTCAGAACAGGCGGACGCTGGCGATGGTGGGATCCAAAGTAGGCCGTATACCGAAGCATTGTTGCAAACTTCAATTGCCGAGGGACCAGTGTTTGTGAATTTCACAGCAGATTGGTGCATTACCTGTAAGGTCAATGAGGTGGTGGCCATTGACACGAAGGACACCATAAGCTTGTTTGAAGAATCGGGTGTGCGGTATTTGAAGGCAGATTGGACGCTTGAGGATCCAAAGATCACGGCGGCGCTAGCCCGTTTCGGGCGAGTTGGGGTGCCGTTATACTTGGTGTATCACAGAGGTTCTGACACCCCGTTGGTTTTGCCGCAGATATTAACGGGCGAGATGATTCGGCAGGCGCTCCAAACGAGCGCGCCT
>JABGTE010000261.1 GCA_018647445.1 Gammaproteobacteria bacterium | reverse complement strand
GTTTGCCACGTCTTTGCCAGTCTAATTTTTATAATTAATCTATATAAATCAGATACTTATGATATGTAAGCTATTCCCACTCAATCGTTGCCGGAGGTTTACTCGAAATATCATAGGTGACCCTTGAAATCCCGCTGATCTCATTAATAATCCGACTCGAGACTCGCTCTAAGAACTCATAGGGCAGCCGGGCGGAGCGCGCCGTCATAAAATCGATCGTCTCGACCGCGCGCAATGCAATCACGTACTCATAACGGCGAGCATCACCTACTACCCCTACCGATTTCACCGGTAAAAACACCGCAAAAGCCTGACTCACTTGGTTATAAAGGTCAGCATTCCTGAGTTCTTCAATATAAATAGCATCGGCGCGGCGCAAGAGGCCTGCATAGGCCTCAGTCACCTCTCCGAGTATTCGCACACCCAAACCCGGACCGGGGAACGGGTGCCGAAAAACCATTTCTTTGGATAACCCGAGAGCGATTCCGATTTTGCGGACTTCGTCCTTAAAAAGCTCCCGCAGCGGCTCTACCAGCTCCAGCTTCATGTCTTCAGGAAGACCGCCAACATTATGGTGAGACTTTATTACGTGGGCCTTACCATCTTTGGTGCCGGCTGATTCGATCACATCTGGATAGATGGTACCTTGGGCCAGGAAGTCAGCATCTTGAATCTTTGCAGCTTCCTCATCGAACACTTCGATAAAGGTATTGCCAATAACTTTCCGTTTTGCTTCTGGATCTGTGACGCCTTTTAGCTTTGACAGAAAACGTTCAGCCGCATCTACTCGGACGACCTTAATCGGCAGCTCATTTTTCGCAGCCAAATCCATCATGGCCATGACCTGATCACCCTCTTCCAGACGTAGCAACCCGTTATCGACAAACACGCAAGTCAATTGCTTGCCGATGGCGCGGGCCAACAAAGCCGCAACAACAGAAGAGTCAACGCCACCAGACAAACCTAAAATCACGTTACGAGAGCCCACTTGTCGGCGAACATTGGTAATAATGTCTTCAACGATATTGGCCGGCGTCCAGCTACCACGGCAGTTGCAACTGGCTTTCAGGAAACGGTCTAAAATTTCACCACCCTGAGGCGTATGCTGCACCTCAGGATGAAATTGCAGCCCATAAAGCTGACGAGACTCATCGCTCATTGCGGCGACCGGACAGGTTTCGGTCTTAGCAAGCACCGAGAACCCAGTGGGCACTTCAACCACCTGATCGCCATGACTCATCCAAACATCAAGCTCGCGAGCCCCATCTTCAAGGCCACTAAAAATCGAAGATTCTTGGAGCAACGTAACCTGTGCATGACCAAATTCATGCTTCTTAGCCGCCTCAACGCGGCCACCCAACTGCTGCGCCATTGTTTGCATGCCGTAACAAATTCCCAGAACCGGCAATCCTAGATCGAAAATAAAACTCGGCGCAGCCAAAGTATCTTGCGCTGTTACAGACTCTGGCCCACCCGAAAGAATGACGCCCCGCGGCGACAATGCCTTAACTCGATCTTCAGTGATCGAAATTGGGTGAATCTCACAATAAACCCCCAACTCCCGGACTCGCCTTGCAATGAGCTGTGTGTATTGCGAGCCAAAATCAAGGATGAGTATTTTGTCGTCATGGATGTCTGCTGTCGGGGAAGTCATGAAATCTCTTCTTTAAAAGCGTTCAGTATAGAGCCCCTGAAACCGGGCGCAAAAGATTTTCGAATTCCGAGCTCGAAACACCTCAAAATCGCCGTTTAGGCCTAAGGGGTTATCGTCACGCCGAGATCAACAAACAAGCGCGCCTCGGCCGCATGCATTTTTCACGCTAAAGGCCCTAAACAACGTCCTGATTTTGCGCTTGCCATCAAAATCTCTCAGGATCTACCTCTCAGCTTCAAGGCGCCCCATGAATACCCCAATCCAGCTTCCCACCGATCAAAAGTTTGGTGTTTTTGTCGCCTGTATTTTCGACCTTATCGCAGCTTTCGAATTTTGAACAGTTGGGCTTTTTCTGGGCTTAACCTAATCATAGTCGTCACAATGCATGCGACTATTTTACTACCGCAACCGCCCGCCCTTTTAAAACGCTTTTTCTAGACGCAGTATTTGCTCACCGAATGGCCCTACCGCTATCATGTACGCCAAGATCATAACCTCGCCAATCAACACTGAGACGCACATGCCCCGAACAACCGGATTGATATGGAACGAGCGATTCATGTGGCATGACAACGGTTCGGCCTTGGGCCAAATCCCTACAGGCGGCGCATTTCAACCGGGCGTCCACCTTGAAAATCCTGAAACTAAGCGACGTTTGAAAAACTTGCTTGACGCGTACGAAGTCACACCAAAACTTTCGATGCTGACGCACACCGCCGCAACCCGTCAAACCCTCGAGCGCTTTCATACGTCTGACTATATTGACCTCGTTGCCCACACAAGCCAAACACTCGGCGGATCCGTTGGCCAGTCAACAATTGCGGGACCCGGTTCGTATGACATTGCCCGCCTTGCAGTCGGCGGCACTACGGCAGCCATACGAGATGTGATGTCGGGCGAGGTCTCCAATGCGTATGCCCTTACCCGACCACCTGGGCATCATGCCGAGCGCGACCGAGGTCGAGGTTTTTGCATTTTTAATAACATTGCGCTCGCGATATTAGAAGCCCGCGCACAGGGCTGGGTTGATCGCGTGGCCGTCGTCGATTGGGATGTCCATCATGGCAACGGCACGCAACAAGCCTTTTTTGAAGATCCCAATGTCCTGACAATCTCCATTCATCAAGAGATGCTGTACCCAGTAAACCTGGGCAAGCTTGAAGAAACAGGGAAAGGCGCCGGCGACGGCTTTAACCTCAACATTCCGTTGCCTGCCGGAAGCGGGGGCGGCGCCTATTTAAAGACCATCGATGCGGTCGTAGCGCCGGCCCTTAAAGCCTTTAAACCGGATCTCATCATCGTTGCTTGCGGTTTTGATGCATCTTATTTTGACCCGCTCAGCCACATGCTGCTGGTGGCAAACCATTACCGAGTTATGACGGAAAAGATGATGACTCTGGCCAAAGATCTGTGCGGCGGCCGACTCATCGCAAATCATGAAGGTGGCTACTCCGACTTTTACGTGCCGCTCTGCGGCATGGCCGTGATCGAAACCTTAAGCGACTTAAGCGCAAGCGTGGTTGACCCTTATGCCGGGACCGAATTCGTTGCCAACCAAAATCTCATGCCCCATCAGGCCGCGCGCATTGATGAGGCAATTCAAGGCCCGCTCGCCAAATTCTTGCGCCGAGTCACGACATGATTCGGCAAACGTCTGAATCAGACGGCTCAAACGCAGAAATCCTTTCGGTTAGCGACCTCAACAAAGCCGCAAAATCGTTATTGGAAGGCCACTTTCCGATGGTCTTCGTTGAAGGCGAGATTTCAAACTTTAGCGTACCGGCCTCGGGTCACTGGTACCTGACGCTCAAGGATGAGGGCGGTCAGTTACGCACCGCCATGTTCCGCAACCGAAACCAGCGGGTTCGCTTCAAACCTAGGAATGGCCTCAAGGTGCTCATTCGCGGCAAGATCAGTCTGTACGAAGCGCGCGGCGAATATCAATTTATCGCAGAGCACATGGAGGAAGCGGGCGAAGGCGAGCTACGACGAGCATTCGAGGCTCTCAAGCAACGCTTGCAGACCGAAGGCTTATTTAACGAGGCTCGTAAACGCGCCCTACCGGCACTGCCTAAACACCTGGCGATCATTACCTCGCCAACCGGTGCAGCGATCCGGGATGTGCTGAGCGTACTGAACCGGCGGTTCCCCGCACTTAACTGCACCATCATCCCCAGCCAAGTCCAGGGCGATGAGGCAACCCAGCAGATCGTTGCCGCCTTGGAAACGGCAAATGCGTTTGACGAGCCAGGGTTTGACGCAATTTTACTCACCCGAGGGGGCGGCTCTCTGGAGGATCTCTGGACCTTTAATACCGAGCCTGTCGCGCTCGCCATCGCCAATAGCCGCGTTCCCGTTGTAAGCGCCATTGGTCACGAATCCGACTTCACCATTGCCGACTTTGTGGCCGACCTGCGCGCCGCAACGCCTTCGGCGGCTGCAGAGATTCTTGCGCCAGATCAAACCGACTGGATGCAGCAATTCGACGGTCTAGCCCAACGTTTGACCCGAGCGCAAGGCAGTCAACTGAGGGCGGCCCAAGCTTCAGTCCAAAGCCTTACTCGGCGCCTACGCAATCCGTCTCAAACCCTGGCGCAAATGAACGAACGGCTGGAGAGATTGCAACCGCGACTCTTAACGACCGTGAAACGCGCCCTGCAGCATCCGGAATTAGATCGCCTAGAGAAACAAATGAACACCGGCATCGAGCAGCAGCTCAAACAGGCTCAAACGCGGCTGTCTTCCCTCTCAGGGAGACAAGCTGAACTGATCCAACGACAACTCATCGATGAACGCAGCAATCTTCAGCGCCTTGCCGGTCAGCTCAATGCGCTCAGCCCCCTGGCCGTCATGGAGCGCGGATTCAGCCTCATTCGAGACGAGGCGCAAACCGTCATTGGTCGAGCCGTGCAATTGCGGGCTGATCAAGCCGTCACAATCGACTTTTCCGATGGCACGGCGAACGCCATCATTCAAAGTGAACCTACGCTCAAAGAAGAGGAAAGCCCTTGAAACCCGGTTCATTCTTGAACGGCCTCTTAGCCGGGCTATTGTTGTTTCAAAACCCAGTTGTCGCCCAACCCACTCACGCCCCAGTGCCTGGCGGCGTGGCGGTGATCGCTCTACCGGCGGGCACAAGCCACGCC
>JABGTE010000260.1 GCA_018647445.1 Gammaproteobacteria bacterium | reverse complement strand
ATAGACTTCCCATTCTTCGAGGCTCTCTGGGTTTTTGGGTAGAACAGCCCGAGTGTAATGACAGTAAGGCTCGTCATACCAAGTGTCGGTTAGCATGGTCACATCGTCTCGCTCAAGGCTGAGTGTTGGTGCAATGATGTAGTCTGCTAATTTCGCTGTGGCTGATCGGTACAAGTCAACACAAACTAATAGCTCGAGCTTCTGCATTGCGCGAACTGTTTTATCTTGATCTGGAAAAGCAACAACGGGGTTGCCGCCCAGACAGATCAGCGCTTTGATTTGACCCTCGCCTTCGAGCAAGATCTCATCACTTAACGTGGCGGTCGGCATCTCGCCTAAAATTTCGCCCAATCCTCTAACCCGAGACCAAGGTCCTTTGCCGTAGGCATGCTCTGGACCAATAACTTCGGCGTAACGCGGACGAGCAGGCTGTAAAACCCCTGGGTTTGCTACGCGCTCACCGACTCGGTTGACTCGCCCACAGAGGGTATTCAGAACGCCGATCAGATGCATCGTAAGGATTGATCGCGGCGACATGTTGGGCCCAGTGCCGCTGACTGCGACGCCTCGCTTTGCTTCGCCAAAAATCTGCGCTGCCTTAATGATATCCTCCGCTGGAACCCCGCATCGCTTAGCAGCGTAGTCCGGCGTGAACGGTTCAACGAGGGCTGATAATGCCGCAAAGTTGTCGACGTGCTCCGCGCAGAAGGCCGCATCATGCAGGTTTTCTGCCACGATATAGCGGATCATCGCAGAGAGTAAAGTCGGGTCTTCGGCGGGTGTAACCTGAAGGTGCAAAGTTGCTCTGTTTGCAACCTCACTTTGACGAGGGTCTGCCACAATGACCTTCATGCCTCGCTTCATTTCGTCACGGATTCTGGCGTAGGGGCTAAATGGTGGTGGGCCTCCAAATTGGGTATACATCGACACCACAGGGTTGTTTCCGATCATCATGCAGACATCAGCACCGGTAAAAGCATGTGTGCCACCCGACCAAGTGCCAAATTGTGATTGCGCGATTTTTCGACTGGGCTGATCGATGGTGACCGAGGTGTAATAACTTGGCGAGCCGACACTCTGATGCCAAGCCTTTGCGACATGGATCGCGGCAGAGTTTTGATAGCCGAAAGATCCAACATAGGTCGCAACGCTTCGAGGACCATGTTCGGCAATAAGCTGCTGAATCTTTTCGGCGATTTCATCCATCGCCGTATGAACAGAGATGGGCGCGAAATCACCGTTTGCCTGTTTCTTAAGCGTTTCGCGTACGCCCTTCGGTGTTGTATGTTGTTCTGGCAGTTGGCGGCCTTTGATGCAGGTATAGCCACCGTAGACCGGGTCTGAAGCATCACCTCGAACCTCTATGGGTTTGCCATCTTCGACATCGACCTCAATTGCGCAGTAGGCATGACAAAATCGACAAAACGTCTTGTGCGTGGTTTTGTTCATGATGGGGTGTCCTATCCTTTTTATGCACTAATCTCGCAGTGTTAACTGACGCGTGATTTCTTTCAAGGGTCGCAAAAGTTACCCAAGAGTATCGAACATCACTAAAAACAGTCAATGATGATTTTTTTGTAATTTGATTTGTCTCTAAGCTCGTCTATCGGGTTAGCCGTCCTGAGACTCATGTACTAGTGTTTGGACGTGATTGTCTCAATGGATTCCGCGCGAAAAAAAAGCAGGCCTGAGCCTGCTTTTTAAAGTTGTTGAGGTGTTAATGATTCCAAATAAGCTCAAGCGCATAAGTGCGCGGAGCACCCCAGCCTTGGAAACCCGTTGTTGGGCCCCCTAAGAATAATGCATGTTCTTTGAACGCCTCATCGGTTAGGTTCTTGCCAAAGGCTGTAATCGACCATTGATCGCCACCGCTGGTTTCAAAACTGTAACTAACGCGGGCATCGACTTGCGAATAGCCGCCCTCGTAGAGCCTTTGGTCAGCACCGCCGCCGGTATTAACAAGTAAAAAGTCGCCAACGGTCTTATATCCAATATTTGCGCCAAAAAGCCCACCGCTCATCTCTTGATCGAAAGCAAGGCTGATCGACAAACTATCCTCGGGCTGTCGAGAGTCAGATCCGCCGCCAAGGTTTCGCAGAGTGCCGAATGGGTCAAGCTCACCTACAACAGCGGTGACACATCCGTCCACCAGTTCGCAAGCGAGTGTGAACGCGCTGTTCTCAACATCGATGGTGCCGTAATTGAAGACCAAGCGTAGATTATCGTTCAGGAACCACTGACCTTCGATCTCGATGCCCTTAGACTCGCTTTCGCCGCCATTGTTGATGTAAGTCGTGGTGCCAGGAATGGATCCTGGTGGGAGGGTAATAATAGACGAGAACTGCGCGCCTTCCCGGTTTAGGACATAGTAGGCGAGATTAACTCTAAGGCGGTTTTCAAAAAAATCGTTCTTAACACCAATTTCGAACTGATCGGCAGTTTCTGGATTATAGCCTGCTCGGTCTGGGCCCGAGGCATTTCGAATACTAAAGCCGCCACTTCTAAAGCCCTCCGAGTAGCTTGCATAGGCTAAGGATTGATCGGATATTCGATAACTCGCAGACGCTGTGATGATCGTTTCAGACCATGACTTTTCGGGCGTCTCATAGGATGCGCCTGGGATGCTCGCTAAGCCTCTAAAGTCGTGCTCATTGTAGCCCGGCGCAGAAACATCATCGTACACTGGGTTGGTAACGCGACCATCGGCGGCGTTGAAGCTGAAGTCAGTGTAGCCATTATAAGCTGATTTACTTTCGTCGATTGAACGAGCGCCAAGCGTGACTTCGAAATCATCCGTTGCCCGGTAAGTGACCGATCCAAACCAAGCGCTAGAATCCACCTGCTCGCCTGCAAGCTGAGTACTACGGGCATTTGGGAACTGGCAAAAGGTTTCTAATCCAGGGGTCGCATTGTTCCTAAACCCTGCCGCGGCACACGGTACGTTCGCGCCAAAGATCGCGACATTGGGTAGTTGCAAGATGTTGTTGGTGTCTTGTCTAAACGCTAGGTCAGAGGTGAAATCGTAATAACCGACCATGGCTGACATTTGCTCGTTGATATCGATATCAAGTCGCAATTCATGAGATTGAATATCGTACTTTTGGTCCCGCAAAGTGTGCAATTGCGCGAAGGGGATCGCCGCGCCGTTGATGTCGCCACCATCGAAATCTTGGTTAACCACATCGCGGCCATCAGCGGAGCCCCCGACATAGTGCAACGTCATGGTGTCTGATAGATCCCAGTCAATTCTTAAGCCTAACTGGTCAACCTCGTAGGTCGTCGGTTCAACTTTGTCGGCCAAGTTAATGAACCGATTGTCTCCATCGAAACGAGGGTCCTGAGGCATGGTTTGTGAGCGGTCACCGATATGGTCATAAGTTAGATTGACCTCGACGCGATCGCTGGGCGCCCAGGCAAGGGCTGCTGTCTGCGAAGAAAAATCAATGTCCCCAGAGGTTCGATTGAGATTCACATTGTCATAGAAACCATCTCTTTCTCTTGAGATTGCTCCAAACTTAAAGGCTAACGTATCATCGATCAAAGGGATGTTGACGCGAGCTTTCATCGTTCGGCCATTATAATTGCCCATTTCGGCGCTGGCTTTGACCCCAAAATCATTGAATTGTGGTTTGACCCGGTTTACAACAATGTTGCCACCAATCGTGTTTTTGCCAAAAAGTACGCCTTGTGGCCCGCGATTGATTTCGATCGATTCAACGTCAAAAACATCGATTAACTGTCCGGTGCTAGAGCCCATTTGAATGCCGTCGACGATGACCCCCACTTGTGGACTCTGTGTTTTCTCGATGTCGGCATAGCCTACGCCTCGGATATACAGCGCACTAGCGCCTGGCCCTGCTGTATTCATGCCGATGTAGACGTTTGGCACTAGGCCGTCAAAGTCTCGCAAGGTATTGGGCTTGATTTGTGCAATGGCCTCCTCGCCGAAAGCGGTGACCGACAGAGGCACATCTTGGACGGATTCGTCTTTACGCCGAGAGGTT
>JABGTE010000259.1 GCA_018647445.1 Gammaproteobacteria bacterium | reverse complement strand
AATAGTATTAAAAAAAGGTTGGGCGGTGTTGGCTTTGAGACGTGCCAAAATAAGCTTGCCGATGCTTTAGCGTTACAATCCCATGGTGATACCAGCGGTCATCTCGGCTGGATCGATTACCTTTTGGCCAACTATTACGACCCCATGTATGCCTATCAGTTGAATCAGAAAGCACAGCGCATTGTGTTTCGGGGTGATGCTTTAGAGGTTAGCGATTATCTTGCTGATGTAAGGACGAAACTCGGGTCCTAATTCCGATGCTCTGAACCTCTGCCCTGCGACATTGCCCGGGCCCGTTTGATCGCAACCTAAATTGAAAGGTTTCTGTACTGGGGTCAGTTCTAATTACGAAATAAGCTTGTTCTATATAATTTTGAGGTTTATCGGCTAAGACTGTCAAAGTTAAATAAAAAATTTGAAAGTGGCTCGCCTTGGCTAAGTTCGGATGCACTCACGCATGGCGGTTTAGCGCTGGGAAGTCAGATGTTCATCGGAGGCAATTAAGCTCTCAATGCTTAGATTGAAAAGCTTAGATTGCAATGCCTCGATTGCGGACCTTGAAATACGCTGTGGCTAGCGTGATGCGCGATTGCTGATGCAATCGCGTCCGAAACAATGTTTTGCTGCGTTATCGAGGTTGGCCACGATTTTAAAATTCAATTGGCCTCAGTTCTATTTTTGGCAAGAACCCGCCATCAGGGCTAGCTTTAATGATTACTACTTTCAGGCAGATGGGTTGATTTTCATGAACCAATCTAAAGCTACTCAGTTGCCTTAATAGCTTTTTTCTTGTCCTAATACCTGCTCAGCAATAAAGGACTTAATGAGCTCTTGCGAGATGGGCGCGATCACTGGAATCATGATTTCTCGTAAATACCGCTCCACATGATACTCCTTGGCGTACCCCATGCCGCCGTGGGTTAGGACGGCGCGCTCACAAGCCGTGAAAGCGGCTTTAGCGGCTAAATATTTCGCCGCGTTGGCTTCCGCGCCGCATGGTAGACCGCGGTCATAAAGACTGGCCGCCTTAAAGACCATCAATTGCGCGGCTTCGAGCTCCATCCAATTCTCAGCCAAAGGATGCTGAATCCCTTGGTTTTTGCCAATCGTGCGGTCGAAAACAACCCGCTCTCGAGCGTATTGTGAGGCTTTTTCGAGGGCGGCTTGGCCCAGGCCAACGGCCTCAGCGGCGATCAGAATCCGTTCGGGGTTGAGGCCATGCAACAAACACTTCCAGCCATCCCCCTCCTCACCAATACGGTCTGCAACGGGAACGATTAAATCGTCGATAAAAAGTGCATTAGAATCAATAGCCTTTCGGCCCATCTTGTCGATCAATCGAACTTCAATGCTGTCTCGGTTGAGGTCGGTAAAAAATAAGGTGAGGCCGTCTGTGGGCTTTTTGCAATCAGCCAGGTCCCGGGTTCGCGCAATAATCAAAATTTTATTAGCCGTTTGCGCGGTTGTGGTCCAAAGTTTACGACCGTTGATTCGGTAGTGGTCGCCGTCTCGAACAGCGCGTGTGGCCAAACGGGTTGTATTAAGGCCTGCATCAGGCTCTGTTACACCAAAACAGGCCCGATCTTGACCTTTAATTAGCGGCGGTAGGAGTCGCGCCTTCTGCTCTTCGGTGCCAAAAACGACAATCGGATTTGGTCCAAACAGATTGAGATGCACGGCGGATGCTCCGCTCATGCCCGCACCGGAGCGGGAAATGGCATGAGCCATAATCGCGGTTTCGGTGACGCCGAGGCCGGCTCCACCATAGGCTTGCGGCATTGCGATCCCTAGCCAGCCGCCTTCTGTGATCGCTTTTACGAAGGCCTCGGGAAAAGCGCCATCGGTATCCCGGGCCAGCCAATAAGCATCATCAAATGGCTGGCAGACCTTTTGTATGGCCGCTTGAATGGATTTTTGTTCATCTGTGAGTTCGAAGTTCATTGGGGCGCCCGCCTTCATTTTTAGTGACGTTTCGATCTGTTCTAAGTGATTTCGATTGCCTTCGAGTATGAGTGAGTTTGTAGAACTTCGCAAAACTTCGAAGCCGTTCTACTGAAGAATGCCTCCATTTTTTCCGCTTCAGTCTTCCATAAATTAAGGCTATGCTCTTTGAGCAATATTTCTTGAGTACCGGACAGTCGATCGGAAGATCGCTGAAAATCATTGATTAAAAGGAATGCACGCAACGTGTCTGTCTTAAATGCGGTAACTGCGGAACCTATAAAACTAACGAAGAGAGAGCGAACGCGTCGTAAGTTAATGACGGCGACTCGAGACCTTATTTATGACCGGGGTATTGAGCACGTCGCAATCTTGGACATTACCGATGCTGCGGGTGTTGCTGCAGGATCATTTTACAACTACTTCGAAAACAAAGCGGCCATTGTTGCGGCTATCGTCGACGACTTTCATGAGGTCTTCGAGGCCCACCTGTCTGAGACCCGTCTGCGATTGAAAGACCCTGCGATGCGGTTATCGGTTTCGCTGAAATATTTTTTTACGCAGTCTCAAAACAATGAAGCTTGGCGAAGTTTTGTGATCAACGCCGGCCTCTCCGATAGGCAGGTCTTGGTACAATCGCCGCGGCAGTGCCGTGATGATATTTCCTTTGGTGTCCGCGGCGGACGGTTCAAAAGCGATAGTGTCGCCATTACCCAGAGTTTGATCACGGGCATGGCCAATCATGTGGCGCTTGAAATTCAACGTGGCCGATTGCCAAAAACCGCCGTGTTCGAGACTTTGAGGCATATCTTGCGAATGTTAGGTCTACCGGATATCGCGGCCAAAGCTTTTGCCGAGGCGCCGCTGCCGAAGATTGGCGTTCCGGTCAGAGATGATTTGCCTGCTGATCCAAGTATCCCTTTTCGCTTGGCCATCGAGCGAAGGAAAGTGACACGTGCCATTGAGCAGGCGACTGCTGCGTCTTAGCTAGGACCTAGTGGCTGATTTCGATTAGCGTTTGGTTGACGGGCTTACCTTATTAGAAAAGTTTTATTCATTGCGGCGGTTTTTCTGGGTTAGCGATTCATGGAAACATTTTTCGGGGGAACAGCTGCGAAGGTTTACCGGATGTGGCCTGTCGTTTGCTGCCCTATCGGTGAGTTCACAACGTCTCTTGCAGATTGGGTTAGGCTGGACTGGGCCGATAAGCCAGCATTATCCGCGAGCCGTCCGATAAGCCACGCCGAAATCTATTGCCCCACAGCAACCATTGGATCGGATATTTCTCACCAAAGGCCTCTAGCGCAGCATTGATAAGCTGCGGTGCTTGCGCAACGCGCGCTGTGGCGTGCAGGCTGGGCAGCTTGAGGTGTTGTTCAAACCCCGTCTCCCAGACGCCGACGTCACCGACCCAAATTTGAGTTTCTTGTCTTCCTGTAACCGCGGCACGGGCGCGCCAGCTTTTGCTGTTGGTGCAAACCAATAGCTCATCCTGGAGCATCACAAACCAGATCTCGGCTTGGCAGCGGCTCGGTTGGCCATTGCGATGCAGCGGCGTGAGGTACACCAAAGGCGACTCGATGAGTGCTTGGGTGATATTAGGCGACAGCACCGAAGGCTGCCCACTGGGGAGGCGTTGTGTGTTGCTGAGGTCCAGCGCTGCTTTGTCAGCAGCCAGGCCAGCTAAGGGCGAGAGACCCAACGCCGCCAGGCTTAGAACAACCTGGCGGCGAGAGTAGTCCCTCAAAGACCGAGTACCATCTTTGCCATGATGTTGCGTTGAACCTCATTCGAGCCGGCATAGATCGAGACTTTTCGAGTATTGAAATAGTCTGGCGCGGCTGTATTGGCATAGTCTGGGCCAATGGGTTCGTCATTGGCACCTTTTATCGGGCCGGGATTGTCAAAGGGCACCGCGTAGGAGCCGGTGGCTTCCAAGGCTAGCTCGGTTAAGGCCTGCTGCAACTCAGTGCCTCGGCACTTCAGTAACGAGGATTCAGGACCCACGTTTTTGCCAGCAGATAAAGAGCTCAAAATACGCAGCTCAGTGAACTCCATCGCCGAGATCGCAATTTCAGTCTCTGAAAGCTTCCTTTGGAAATCGGAGGCGTCCGCCAGGGTGCTGGCGCCATCTTGCTCTGCGTCAGCGATATTGCGAATACGCTGCAGGCCAGCCTTGAGACCGTGTGAGTAGGCATTACCCCGCTCGAATTCGAGCAGATACTTGGCGTAGGTCCAACCCTTACCCTCTTCCCCAATCAAGTTCTCAACGGGTACTTTAACGTCGGTAAAATGCACCATGTTGATTTCTTGATGACCCTCTGGAGGACAATCGATGGTCACAATGGGTTGCACTTCGATGCCGGGCGAATGCATATCGATAAGAAGGAACGAGATCCCCATTTGTCGAATGTCATCATCACTGGTGCGCACCAAGCAGAAAATCATGTCGGCGTACTGACCCATTGTATTCCAGGTCTTGGTGCCGTTGACGATGTAGTGATCGCCTTCTCTCACCGCTTTGGTGCGAAGTGACGCTAAATCGCTGCCCGCGCCGGGTTCTGAATAGCCCTGACACCACCAAACATTGGTGTCGAGAATATCGGGGAGGTACTTCGCTTTCTGAGCTTCGGAGCCATATTTCATGATGACGGGCGCAACCATACCCAAACCAAATGGGATAATCGCCGGGGTATCGGCATGGGCCATTTCAAGGTCGAATAAGTACCGCTGGCTTGGGGTAAAGTTCGATCCGCCATGCTCCACGGGCCACCCCGGTGCGACCCAGCCTTTGGTGTTCAGGGCTTTTTGCCAATAGACATGGTCCTCTTTCGAGAGATGTCCACCAGGACTGCGCTGCTTTCGCGCCTTCATCTCGTCTGGATAGTTATCCTTAATCCAATTTCTGACTTCCATTTGAAAGGCAAAGTCTTCGTCACTAAAGTTGAGATCCATGATGTATATCCTTCGATTGAATGTTGATTATAGCGGGGGTTAAGCGGCTTGCTCAATAAGCGCGCGGCCAACCACTTTGAGTGCGAGGGTTTCTTCTGTGCCCTCAAAAATAGAAAGAACGCGCGCATCCAGCCAGTAACGGCTAACCGCCGTCTCTTCTGCATAGCCCATACCCCCGTGCAGCTGCATGGCGTCCCGTGTGACCCATTCGGCAGATTTACAGGTTATTAACTTCACGAGGCTCGCATCCATTTGTCCGAGGCCTTCATCCATCATGCGCCCGACTTGATAGGTGAACTGTCGCCCGGCTTCTATGGACATCGCCATTTTTGCGAGTTTAACCTGCGATAACTGATAATTCCCTATGGCTTTGCCGAATACTTTACGGTCCTGGACATATCGCAAAGCTTGTTCAAAGGCGCCCTGCATCAGACCGCAGGCACGGGCCGCCGTTTGAATGCGCCCGCCTGTGAAACCGCGCATGGTGAAATAAAAACCGCGACCGAGCCCCTGACTTTCGCCGATCACATGGCTGTGGGGCACGAGGTACTGGTCGAAGAAGAGTTGATAGCTGTGCATGCCGCGGTACCCGACGGTGCTTATTGAGGTGCCGGTTAAAGCGCCGCCGCCGGGTTGATTGACCGTAAATGAGTGATCGTCGGTGCTGGGCTTTTCAACCAGGAACAGGCTTAAACCTTTGTGTCCCAATGATAGATCTGGATTGGTTCTCGCAAGGGTTAGCAGAACGTTGGCTTTGCCGGCGAAGGTACTCCAAGTTTT
>JABGTE010000258.1 GCA_018647445.1 Gammaproteobacteria bacterium | reverse complement strand
CCGATCGGATGGCAAGGTTCGATTGGCGGCAGCCGCTCCAAAACTGGAACGGCATGTGTGCGGACTGCCATTCTCGAGGGTTTAAGCGGGGTTATGATCCGGCGACCCAGTTATTTAATTCCAGCTTTGCCGCAATCAATGTGGATTGTTTAGCCTGTCATAATCCGAATGAGGGTCATGGCACGGGTGATGGATCACCTAAGCCGGAGGCGGGTCAGTGGGTCCGTCCATCCGAGACCCGTGTCGCGCACTGGGAGGGCACGCCCCGCGATCCTGCCGCGATGGACACCTGCTTTGCATGTCATAGCTTGCGTACGCCGTTAACCGATGGGTTTCATTCGAAAACGCCTTTTTTAGATCAGTTCAAACCAGAGTCCGTCATACCGCCGTTTTATCAGGCCGACGGCCAAATTGAAGGAGAGGTTTATGTTTATGGGTCTTTTCTTCAGAGCAAGATGTACGAGGCGGGCGTTCAGTGCCAAGACTGTCACGACCCGCATACCGCAGCGGTCAAGTTTCAAGGCAATGCAATGTGTCTCACGTGTCATCAACCAAAAGCGTATCAAGCGCGGCAACATCATGGTCATGCACCGAGTAGCGAGGCATCACAATGTATCACCTGCCACATGCCGGGGAAAACGTATATGGGAGTCGATTTTCGTCGGGATCATCGCTTCGGCGTGCCGAGCGCACCTATTAGCCAAGCACTCGACACCCGAGATGTTTGCCAGTCATGCCACGAAGACCGTTGGGTTGCCTTTCTGGCGCTAACTGAGGCGAACAGCCCGCTCGAGCAGGCTCCGCAGTCCATGCCTTGGAGGCGACAAAATTCTGTAATGGTTCACGCGGCAGGCTCAGACCCGAGTGAGCAGGTCCTAGCAATGTTGGCGGATGACAGGGTGCCTGCCATCATGAAAGCTGCGCAGCTTGAAACCTCACCGGAACCCGCACTGCGATCCTCAGAGCGGTGGTTAAGCACGGCGTTGACGCATCCAGAATCGCTGGTTCGACTGAGTGCAATAAAAGTTGCAAACGCTGTAAATGCCCAAGTGGATGTCGAGATTGTCAATGGGTTGCTGCGGGACCCGGTACTCGCCGTTCGTCTTGCCGCGCTGCTGATTGGGCACCAAAGAGATTTGGCTGCATCCATGGCTGGGGCCGCCAACCCTGCGGCGCTGAAAGCCATGCAAGCGTCGGCCGACATAAGTCTTCGCCAAAATGCTTGGCGTGGTGAGGGCAGGCTGCAAAGGGCGCAGGGCCAGATGATGGAGGGGAACTGGGCCGGGGCTGTGGCCGAGTTGCAAGCGGCTGTGACACAGGATCCGTATTTTGTGGGCGGTTATCTGAATTTGGCCGATGTGCGTCGTCAACAAGGCCGAGAAGATGAAGCCTTAAGTGTTCTGACGCGGGGACTGGATCTGCTCCCGAGTGAGGCCATTTTGCATTACAGCGCGGGGCTGACCCATATTCGGCTCAAAGCGTACGCCGCGGCCCAGCCGTTCTTGGCTAAGGCGAGTGCGCTTGCGCCAGCACGAGTCGATTTTTTCTATACGCATCTAGTTTTGATAGACGCCTTGGGAAAACGTGTTGAGGCGCTTGATCGAATCAAGTCGCGATACCCAACCGGTGCGCCGCCCCAGATCGAGCAGCTCCAAAAGAATTGGCAGCGCGAGCTGTGATCAACTTTAAGAGTGTCGATGTCTGGCGAGGACTGGTTTAGATTGGTTCGTCTGATGCTCGTGATAGGGTCCTAACAGTCGGCGCTATTACCCCGCTCAGCGGCGCCTGCTGGGCCGGTCTAGAAGGGCGTTTGGGTTTGGCCGATCCGTTCTAGTTAGTGCGCCGGGAGCCGTATTTGTAAGGTGTTATGCTTCGATATGCTCTGAAAACAATGGATGCGGTATCGCCGCTAACGGGTTTGCAGTATTCGAGGTGGGATATTTGAAAGCAGAATTGACTGCCGCGCGCAACTCAATTTGCTGAATTTATTCGATTTTTCTTTAACAGATGGGCTTGCGAAAAAATAAAATCCGCTCTATCTTCCTAATTCTAGAAAACAAAAAGGGGAATGGAATGTCGAGAGTCTCGCTTAAGAGGCTGGTCATGGCGTTGGTAACATCGGCAACTGCGGTTGCTTTTGTCCCAACAACCTGGGCAGAAGAGCAAATTGAAGAGGTCGTGGTTACTGGTTCCTACATTAAAGGATCTCCAGAAGACGCCGAACTTCCCATCGATGTCATCACAAGTGCGGATCTTGAAAAAATGGGATCTCCGTCCATTATCGAGATGGTACGGAACTTAGGTGTGACAGCGGCGAACTTAGGTGAGACCAACCAGTTTACATCTGGTGGCCAAGCCAATGAAGGGGTGGCAACGGTCAACCTGCGAGGATTGGGCGCAGCAAGAACCTTGGTTTTAGTTAATGGTCGACGGCATGTTGCAACAGAAAGCGCCGGCGTCGATATTAATGCCTTTCCGATGAATGCTATTGGCCGAGTCGAAATGCTGAAAGATGGCGCTGCGGCAGTTTATGGCTCAGACGCCATTGGTGGCGTGGTCAACTTCATCACTCGAAGTGGGTACGAGGGATTTGAAATCGGGGGCTCCTTCCAAGACATTCAAGGCTCTGACGGGGATTACTCGGTAGATGCCATCTGGGGTGTCGCACGCGATAATTGGAACTTCATGGTTGCCGCCGAGCATGGTGGCCGAAACGAACTGCCGATTAAATCGCGAGATTGGGCGCTTGTGAACACTGACGTCAACCCTATTGCAGGTTGGTCAGGAATTGGTAACCCAGGACTGAACGTTTGGTTCGCGGGTGTTAATGCGGGTCAAGACGTACCTGTTAACGTAACCTTGGCCGATGGTACCTCGCAAGAACAGACACTCACGACAGCTGGCGGCTCATTCACGAAAGTTTTCAACGATCCACAGTGTGCCAATTTGGGCGCATTGCGAACTGGAAACGGCCTTTGTGGATTCAACTATGGTTGGTTCGACAATCTGATCGAAGAAACTGAACAGACAAAGATTTACACTGAATTCAATTTGGATTTTAGTGATGACCACAGACTTCACGTTGAAGCTATGTATTCCGAAGTCGACTTACCTGAGTGGAAAACGTCGCCTTCTTATCCCCCGCAGTCTTTGTACGGTCCGGATCGAGTGATCCTTCCAAATCACCCGGGTTTCATCGATTTTAATAATTTCTATGGTCTAACCGCGGCCGGTGGCGCAGCGTCGATCACCGAAGCTCAGGCAATTTCAAGTCTGGACGTCACCGGGTTGGCAGAAGGTGCGAGTGTTTCTGGTATCGTCGGCGGTGCTGACGCGGCAGCAGCACTTGGTCGAGCGCCAACGGCTTTTACCGTCAGTCGAGCCATGGGTGTCTTAGGCGCCTTCGGAACGGGTGAGCCTGAAGCTGCACAGCGGCTTACACAAACGTCTCGCATCGTGCTTGGCCTCGATGGCGAGCTGTTCAATAATGAACTCAGTTATGACGTGAGTGTGGCTTGGTCTAAGCGCAACCGCGATATTGGCGGTCAAGACATGTTTGTGGAACGCATGGGTTTGGCGCTGCGAGGTTTCGGTGGACCCAATTGCGATTTGCCAGCAACAACGTTAGGGGATGATGGTAGTTACAGTTTCTCCGATGCTGATGCGCTTGATGGCGCGGGTGTGGGTGATTGTGAGTACTACAATCCATTCTCAAGAGCATTGCCGCAATCATTTGTTAATGGCAACAGTAACCCGGACTACAATGCCGAGGTTGCAAACTCTGAATCCTTGCTGAAATGGCTGATTGGACAGCGAGAATCTAAGCAAACCAACGAATTGTTGGTTTTCCAAGCGGTGTTTAGTGGTGAGACTAACTGGGAACTCAGCGGTGGCAACATTGGTTTTGCCTTTGGTGCCCAGTCTCGAAATGAGTACTTTGATTCTGACTTGAGTGACCTAGCCGACCGTTCAGTGAACCCCTGTCCTTACACGCTGCCAGCAAGTGCGGCGCTGGGTTTGGTTTCAGCCGCGCAACTGTCGCCAAATTGTAGTTCCCCCACAGGGGTTGCAGCGTTCTTAGCTGCATCTGACGAAGAGACGACGGAACGGACGGTTTACGGTGTGTTCGGTGAACTCGCCATTCCTCTGACTGATGACATCAATATTCAAGCAGCCCTGCGTTATGAAGACTACGGCGGTTTTGTCGGCAGCACGCTTGATCCAAAGGTTGCAGTTAGCTGGGATTTAAGCGACAACGTTTCGCTTCGTGGTTCTGTCTCGACAACCTTTCGTGGGCCGCCTCAGAGCTTCCTCGCAGGAACGGGTACGGCGTTATCTTATGTTAGTTATACCAGTGCATTTAAGGCGATCGATACCGTCGGTAATCCGGCTTTGACCTCAGAATCTGCAGTTTCAACCAATTTTGGTGCGATTTATCAGAATGAAGGGTTGTACGCTTCCGTCGATTGGTGGTCATTCACCTTTGACGACTCGTTCCAGACAGAGGGTTTCAATTCCTTGCTAGGCGCTTACGCCGGTGCTGGTTGCACGGGCTCGGGTGGCGTAGCAACGGATAGCGCGACTTGCAACGAGTTGCGAACTCACATTTTCCCAGTTGCCGCACATACCAATTTGGCTGCTACTGAGCGGGTGTTAGTGAATATCATTAACGGTGAAGAGATCACGACGTCAGGTGTTGATTTTGCAATCCGATACAGCATTGAAGACGTCTTACCAGGTACGCTTGGTTTAGCCCTTGAAGGGACTTACGTCCTCGAATATGAGCGTGCCGATCAGCTCGATATCTCTGGCGACATAGTCTTGGCAACGGGCGGCGATCTGGTGGGTAAGTTGAATTACAATGCCGGTCCGTCATTCACGTCCAAGCCAGAGTTAAAGGTTAATGCGACTGTAAGTTTTGAGACGCAAAGCCATTACGCAAGCTTAGCGGCTCGATATATTGGCGATTACGACGATACCGGTGCAACGGCCGCGTATCCTTGGCTTGCAACGGTTGACTCTCAAGTTACGCTCGACGCGCATTATCTGTTCAATGGGATCGACAATCTGACAATTGGTTTGTCAGCGTTGAACCTGACGGATGAGGATCCACCCGCAGCACGGGGTGACCTCAATTACGATCCGTTCACGCACAATGCGTTTGGTCGGATGATCAAGGCAGACATAACGTTTAGAATGCCGCAGTAAAGTAACGTTCGACATTAAGAAGCCCGGCATTGCCGGGCTTTTTTTTGCCTGTTGTAAAGTTGAATCAATATTTTAACCAAACTGGACCGGGTCAATCATGGCCAGTCTTGAGTGCTGTACCGATGAATTGATCAAAAAACGGACAACATTGGATTTTATTCAGGCCAAAGGATTTGTTGTTGAATGGCTTGGAGACCCATGGCGCTCATTTTTGACAGGTTCTCACGTCATTTGGCCGCAGAACGATGGTCGCTCGTGTTCAAAGCCTCTGTGTTTTTTCCTTACGAACCCACAGTCGCTTTTGAAGAACGAAAACAGCGTTAGGAAAAGTTAGCCCGAGCGGTTGAGTCGGCATCGATCTCAACTCATTCAGGATCATTAAGGGTTATTCGATGACCTGCTGCCTGACCAAGGTTAAGTTTTCATTCCACCAGCAATGATCTTAGCGCCTTGGCGGGTATCGTTTATCTCTATCTCGGTTCGACAAAACGTCACCGAGAGGATTACTGCCGAGTACTTCTTCCGGAGCAAAATAGCCTTGGTGACTTTACATCCTGCGCGCTGGATCGATCCAGCTCAGAGTTTTGCACGCGCTTAAATCGGAATTGGTTTCAGCCGTTCCGACCCGTGTTGCATGACGTGAATCGTGCTTTTTAGGCCCACTGTTGCTGGCGCAGCTGGTTAGGATTAAGACCATATTCTCGGCCAGAAATGCCTTCCCCAACGGGGTTTTGGTTTGCTGACGTCAGGATTGTTAGAGTCAGACTACGCGGCAATTCGCAGAAGGTATTTTAGTTCCAGCGGTTGCATCGTCGGACTGCAAGCCATTTTAAAGCCGCGTTTGCTTTACAAGGCCTGCGCGCAATGGTGGACAGAGGGCGTGCTTTTACGGCAATTTAGAAGCATCCAAAGCCACCCGACAATGCAAGTCGCAGGCCTTGATGAGTTGGGAGGCAATGCTGGTACTTAGGTTAGCAGCCCGAATGCTGTGGATCCGGGCGTGGGGACACGCGATTCTGCCTGGCGGTGGTACGGAGACATTGATCGTTTAGAACCGGTGGAGATCCAGGTTATGGCCAAAAATCCAGAAGTTGCCGTTGAGACCCAGGCAGGAGGGATTCTGTATCTTAGAAGTCCCTTATCTGTCGAGGCAATCAACCAATCATTAGCTGGGCTTTTTTTTGACTGGCACACACGCTATGCCGAGCGAGTGGTGATCGCTGAAAAGGATGCATCTGGCCGCTTTGTTGAATTAACTTATGCCGCTGCAGCGCGACAAGCCAAGGCGGTTGCTGCTCAGTTGATCCGCCTAGGAGGCAGTCAATCGACCCCTTTGATGATTCTGTCTGGCGCGTCTAGAGCGCATTTTGTTGTGGCTTGGGGGGCACTGCTTGCTGGCGTGCCGTACGTGCCGGTCAGCAATAATTACGCGACGGTTCCCGCAGCCTTTGGAAAATTAAAAGCGGTCTTTGAAAAAGCGCAACCGCAATTTGTTTGGTCCGAAAATTATGCAGTTCAGCGTAAGGCCTTGGTGGATACAGGGCTTTCGGAAAAGCCTTTCATTTGGCTTGGGAGCAATACTCCAGGATCCGCAATGGAACTTGAACTTGAGGGCAACGATGTGTCTGATCGATTCGTTCATGAACGAGTCGCTGGGTTTAGCCCTGACACGGTGGCGCGTTATATGTTTACCTCCGGCTCGACGGGCAGTCCAAAAGGCGTCATCCATACCCATGGCATGGTCACGACGATGCTCAGCGCCCGTGCCGCGCTCGGCGAAGATGAACCGGATGGCGCACCGCCAAGAGTTTTAGACTGGATGCCCTGGTCCCACGTCGGGGCAGGCGTGCTGCGTATGGCGTTTGTGATGAATGCTGGGGGTTCGATTTACATCGATGACGGTAAGCCTGTGCCAGGTGAGTTTGACAAGACGCTGGCGAATTTGGCGATCGTGAAGCCTACTTCCTATGCTGGCGCACCCTTGGGTTGGAACATGCTGGTTGAAGCACTTGAGGAGGACGTTGAGCTCGCCAAAATATTTTTTGGTCACGTCACATCTCTGGCGTATGGCAGTGCGGCACTCCCTGAGTCGACCTACGATCGCCTGCAGGCACTACTGATAAAATATCAAGGCGTTCGTCGCGCGATGTCAACCAGCCTGATGTCAACGGAGGTTGCGGTTGGCTTGTCTCGTTATTGGCCCTGTGATGATCAAACGGTGGTGGGTTTGCCGATGCCGGGTGCCGAATTCAAATTACTGCCGGTCGGTGATCGTTACGAGGTCCGAGTTAAGTCACAAGGCGTGACACCAGGATATCTTAATGATCCGGATAGGACGCTAGAGGCCTTTGATGAAGAGGGTTTCTTTAAAATGGGTGATGCTGTGACCTTTGCCGATCCCAAGCGACCCGAAGCAGGTCTACGTTTTGCCGGTCGAATCGCGGAACAGTTCAAATTGTCGACCGGGACTTGGGTCTCTGCGGGAACACTGCGCGCGCAACTTGTGACCGCTTGTGCCCCTTGGATACGGGACGTGGTAATTTGCGGCATTAATGAAAGTTTTATCGCGGTGTTGATTTGGCCGAACCTAGCAGCCTGCTCGCAGTTGGTCGACGGTGTTGAGGCCGATGTGTTTACCAGTGAGGCGGTGAAGTCTAAAATTCGCGCTGGTTTGATGACCCACAACACGCAAAATCCAGCGTCCTCGCAGTCGATTACGCGGTTTTTATTGCTCACGCCGCCGCCCGCTATCGGTGATGGTGAAATCACGGAAAAAGGCTATGTTAATCAGGGCCTAGTTCAAAGACTTCGAGCTAACGATGTTGCATTACTGTTTGGTGAGGCGTCTCCCAGAGTGACGGTCGTTTAACGCTTAGAACGGTTTTGCTCCGCGCGAATTGCCAAAAAATCTCAGAAAGTTTCTAAAAAAACAAAGAGCTCGTCGGCATCACGAGGATTAATCGGCGTTTAAAAGGATGTCTTCCAGCCCATAAAAGTCTTTTTAACCAATATCGAACTAAACTGGTTTTTAAGATTTGTCTCGATAGTCTGAAGAATAGGCAAATTGTTGTTTAGAGTGCCCTGATCGGGTCGACCCGGGTGAGCAGCATAGGCGACGCTTTGTAATACGTTTAAACATAGGTGAAAGGGAATAGACAAAAAATAAAAATAATAAAAGGATCGAAAATGCAACAGCAAAAGTGGTCTAAAAATAGCGTGCGGGGTGTCTTTCTGGTTAGTGTCTTTTTTTTCTTTGGCCCAATCCAGGCGGAAGAGGCAATCGAAGAAGTGGTTGTTATCGGGAAATCAATTCGGGCAAGCCAAATGGCTGCAATCGAAGCAAAAAGAACCGCCGATAATGTTGCTGATGTTATATCCGCCGATGCGATAGGGCGGTTCCCAGACCAAAATCTGGCCGACGCATTAGGGCGTCTCCCGGGTATCTCAATTGAGCGAGACCAGGGCCAAGCTCGTTATCTTAATTTTCGAGGCGCGCCTAAACGTTACACCACAACCGCTTTCGATGGCATTGACGTGCCGGGGGTTGAGAATGGCCGGATACCACGGTTCGATGCCTATCCTGCGGTCATTACCTCACAAGTAGTCGCCAATAAAGCCATCACAGCTGATATGCCCGGTGAATCGGTTTCAGGATTTATTAATGTAAAAACCTTTCAGCCTTCCGATGTAGACGGCTGGTCGTTTTCTTTAGAGCTTGGAGTCGGCGAGCAGAAGTTGGGGGAGGGTGATGTCGAGCGCCAAAATGCCCGGGTTTCTTACTCTAATGAGCAAATGGGCTTTGTGTTGTATGGCTCCGAAAATATGCGTGAACAAATTACGGACAATCGGGAGATGCAATATTCCGGAACCCAAGGCGCGTTAACTTTTGGGCCTGGTGATAAAGTTGAATTTCGGAACTACTTGGTTGATCGAACGGATGAGGCGTACGGTGGAACGGTTGAGTTTTACCTATCCGACGGCGGCCGCGTTTATCTAAGTAGTCTTAACACGGCCTTTAAGGATGAAGAAGAGCGGAACCAGTGGAACTTCTATCCGGCGGATCTGGGCGGTGACGTGACACCTCAGATAGGAACGGTGGCAACTGCAAAGGCGCGTCGGTTACTGGAAAGTGGTGAATATAACAACGAAACCAACGTTCACACCTTAGGGATCGAAACCAGCCTTGGGGAATATGATGTTGAAGCCAGCTTTAGCAAAATTGATACCCTCTTTGATGCGTACCTTCCGATCCCCTACCTTGACAAAGGCGAGGTCACAAATTTGTCTTATGACTTAACCAATCCGTATCAGCCAGTCGTGACCTTTGATGAAGACCTGCGGGAACTGGATAATTTTACCCGCCGTTGGCACATTGACGCGGTTGGTGGGTTGGTGACGGATGCGGATCAATTCAAAATTGATCTGACGCGCTCAAACACTTGGGGCACGATGAAGTTTGGTTTCAAAACCGATTCTCGTGAAGCGAATGGCGGCGGCGCACCGCTGGCGACAGCGATCGCATTGTTCTCGATGCCCGTTGAAATTCTCGCTTTTAACGGTGCGCCCTGGGCCACCAATATGAACAATACCATCGGTGGTTTCTATGCGGATAACCCGGGGATTTTGAGTGGCCTGGAAGCCGCGGGTTACTCAAGGGTCGACTTCCCAGAGACAACTAAAGTTAATATCGAAGAAACAATGTTGTCCGCTTATTGGATGCAAACGGTAGATAAAGACTGGGGGAATATTGTTTTCGGGCTGCGAGTTGAGGATACAGATTACGAGACTTCGGGCTCAAAATTGTCAGGCCCTGATCTGGTGCCTCTGACAGTTAACAGGACCTACACCAACTTTCTGCCTAATGTTCACGTTAATTGGGACTTGGCCGATGACAAGAGAATTCGTTTTTCGTTCTCTACTGGTATCAGTCGACCAACCTATGATGAAGCGCGCGCGGCGGCGAATATCAGTGTCACGGGACAGGCTATTTCCGGTGGTAACCCATTTCTCGAGGAGGAAACCTCTTGGGGTGTTGATGCTGCCTATGAATGGTATTTCAATGAAGCCAGCCTGTTTGCCTTAACGATTTTTCATAGATCGATCGACAACGTGATCTCAGAGTCCAACGAGAAAGTTCTGGGGAGCATTTACTCTGATGCTGCGGCCGAGGGGGAACTTTGGGACCTTTCGGGCTTTGGTAATGGGCGCGATGGTGAACTTAGAGGGTTCGAAGTGTCGTTCACTGGGCGACTCGACAACTATACGGAAGGGTTTCTTTCTGGATTCGGTATTGAAGCGAATGCCACGTCTGCTAGTTCGGAATACACCTTGCCGAGTGGCGCGTCCTTACAGCTTCCAGGTCAGTCAGACCTAATCTATAACTTTTCTATTTTTTATGAAGATCATGGTTTGTCAGCACGGGTGAGCTATGGATACCGCGATGCGTGGTTAGACGAGACCGAATTGGCGGGCGTCTTTGGGCTCGCTGAGGGGGTTTACTGGGATGAGCAAACGCGAGTTGACGTCTCTGTACGGTATGACATGGAGGAGCTTATTGGCCACAAGGTTTCTGTCTTCCTGAATTTGAATAACCTAACCGATGAGACGGATGTCCGATACACCGGAAAGTCGTGGAACCCGAATCAGGTTGAGTCCTATGGTAGGCGGTACCTCGCAGGCTTTCGATACAGCTTATAATCCTTTGTGAGCGCAGGGGCGCTGCACGGAGGCAATGGGTGGGGTGATGCGCCTGAGCCGTCAGATAAAAAGACTTGGGCCAAAGGTACGACTGCGAAGGCGGCTCGGTTCGGGCGAGCGCGCGAACAGTCCGCAGCGTTGGCATTAGAGCGCCCGGGGTGGCTTGACGGGCCGCCGCGCGGTACCGACGTTAGAAGTCGATTAGCCTCAGCGCTATGGACGCTGAGGCTGTCTTGCTGGGGCCGCTCAACCAGCCTGTGTTATTCGTTAATAAGGTCGCTCAATGGGCGTCGTGCAATGCACTTTGATCCCATGGGGGGTTAAAGATGCACGTCATGGTTCCGTGCTGATCACCTAGTTTGAGCAACCCTTAGTTGGGATCAAACTTGTGTTGATCAACTCGCGGCCTTAACGTTATTGTCCGGCAAGTTTGGCTAGCCGGGTATTGCGGCGTTCAATCCGCTCGCGCAGTCGCTGATGGCGCTGGGGCGTTAATGGATAGTCCCAAATCAATTTCATCGCAAGGCCATAAAATAAAATAGGCCCGCCGCAGTACACAATCCGCAGACTGAGCACACCAATGTCAGTGCTGCTAGCTGTGCCGCCAGAGGGGTCAAAGCCCAACAAGCCAACGACGTTCAGCGAGATGCCGGTGCCGAGGGCAATTGCGAGTTTTTCGGTCAACCCCAGGACGGCAAAGTAGGTGCCAGCGCGCTTGCTACCACTGCGGGCGGTATCGACATCCACAACATCCGCAAGCATCGCGACCGGTAAGAATTGTAGGCCGCCAAAACAGAAGCCCTTTATAATGAACAATAAGAAAAAGGGCAGGTAATCGCCGTTTTCTAAAAAGAAGTTAATGCCGCTGACGGTCGCAACGGTTACCAGTGTGCACAGAAACGCGCGATGCTTGCCGATTCGTCGGCCTAGCCAAAGCCAAAATGGGATCGCCCCAAGGCCTGCAATAAAATAAAAGAAGTAGGCCGCGCCAATGGTCGGGATACCAATGATGTCGCGAATGAAGAAAAGCGACACAGCATTTCGAAAGGACTCACCAAAAATCACGAGCAGCGCAATCATGAGCACGCGGCGCATCGGGCCGTTTCGCCACACGATCTTTGCACCCTCAAGCAGCGGCACGGTTGATTTCTCGTGGCGCTCAGGCTCTTTAACGAAAGTCACAACGAAAAAGACGCAGATGGGCAAGATGCCGATCACGACAAAGGCGAGGCCTGCGAGAACGGGCCCTGTCAAAGCGGCTCGATCGCTGGGCGTGGCATTCATAATCTCGCCGGTGAACGCACTGGTCGCGTCTCGCCACAGCGCGCCAAAGACTTCGCCCACCGAGCCGCCACGATCGGCCATCACTTCGATGATCATGGGAACCGCGGCCGCGACCATGAGGCCTGCCAGAACAAATAGTTCCCGCGCGGCTGTAACCCGGCTGCGCTGATGATAATCCGGCGACAACTCGGCGCCCCAGGCCCTGTGCGGAAGGGCAATAATGGTGCTGCCTAAGAAAAACAAGGTCAGCCAAAATAAGAAATACAGCATGCCGATCCCTTCCGGCGGGATGAAGAGCTTGTACACCCCCAGCATCATGAGGGGCGCGCCAACCACGACCCAAGGCTTGCGACGACCGAAACGGGTTTGCCAGCGGTCAGACAATTCGCCCATTAGCGGATCCGTAATGACATCGGTAAACCGCGCCAGCATTAAGATGGTTCCAACCGCGGCCAGCGATAAGCCTAATCCGCCAGAGTAGTGGGCGGGAATCCAGATCGAAAGTGGATAGCCTATGACGGCAAGTGGCAGGCCAATGCAGCCATGGAAATAAATGGTGCGCTTGTTGAGCTCGCTGGATGAGGTCGCTGTTGAGGTCATCTAATCGCTTCCTGTTTTGGCTGGTCGCAGGCGCCAACCTTATTCTTATTAAGCTACCAGAACATGTGCACTGTTACGGCGGTAGAGGGCAGGCTTGATGCAGCCCTTTTTATGAGCGGTTTAGAGCCAGCCTGATTATTTATAAACCATCACGAGCGAATGGCCAAATCTCTCAAAGAGTGGCCTGGATTGGCGATTGAGGGCCCTGCAGGCTGGGAGTGGTTATTTTGAGAGCAGGAATGATGAGGCGTGGGGGCAAGTCATGTGCCTCGATTGTAAACAAGGGATCGAGCCAGACGGTTTTGGCAATCAGTCCGCCCGCGCACGGCTTGATGTCTGGTGCATCAGTTCTGTTGGTTCAATGATCTTGATCTTGGCCGAATACAAAAATTTTATCGCGGATGATCTGAGCACTCGGCTGCGGCACTCTTAAAATATCTTGCCTGGGTTGAGAATGCCCCTGGGATCCATGGCCGCTTTGATCGTGCGCATTAATTGAATCTCAGCTTCGTCGCGAACAAAGTGCAGGTAAGGTTTTTTCTCTAGGCCTACGCCGTGTTCCGCGGAAACCGAGCCTTGGATGGCTATAAGCGGTTCGTAAACCGCCGCCTCGACGCCCTCGCGCTGCGCCGGACTGTCACCACCCACCGCGATCGCAAAGTGTAGGTTGCCGTCGCCGACATGTCCCAACACAAAGTTTTTGGGCGCCTCAAAACGCGCTGTGAGCCCGGCATTCACTGCGTCCACATAGGCTGCCATCTCAGACAGTCTGAGGCTCACGTCGAACAAAAAGACCGGTGCAAATTGAAAGGCCTGCGCAACATCATCCCGCAGGGCCCAAAGTTGATCGGTCTGCTGGCTAGATTGTGACACCACCGCGTCCACAATAAGTTCGGCCTCAAGGGTTTGCTCAAGGATGGCTTCGAGTTGCTCTTGGGACGCACCCATCGCTTCAACCAAGACGTAATACGCTGCATTGTCGTTCAGCGGGCGTTGGTTTGGGGCCGGTGGTTGGGTTACCAGTTGGTAAAAGTTCTGCCACATCACTTCAAAAGCCGATAGGTTGCCAGCAAGGCCCCGGTCGAGCTGTTTTAAGAAGGCAATCAGGGCATCAAAGGAATTGATCGCGACCAACGCGGTGGGCGCGGTGGTGACTTCTTCGCGGCAACGCAGTACGGCGCGGGTGATGATCCCGAGGGTCCCCTCGGTACCCAAAAACCATTGTTTTAAATCATAGCCGGCATTGTTCTTGATCATTCGGTTCATGCTGCTGATGATGGTGCCATCTGCCATCACGGCTTCTAGACCGAGCACCATGTCACGGGCCATCCCATAACGAATGACGCGATTGCCGCCAGCGTTCGTTGCCAGGTTGCCGCCAAGGGTGCAGGAGCCGCGACTGCCTAAATCAAGCGGGAACATTAAGCCTTCACTGGCTGCGGCCTCCTGAACGTTTTGTAGCATCACGCCTGCCTGAACCACCATCGTGCGTTCACTGGCAGAGATTTCTTCGATGACGTTGAGTCGTTCAGTTGAAAGCACAATATCGAGCGGTTCGGTTAACGCGCCCTCAACCAGACCGGTCAAGCCCCCATGAGGCACCACGCTTTGATGATGCTCATAACAAATTCGCAGTGCGCAACTGACATCTTTGGTGGTTTTAGGGCGAACAAGGACTTGCGCGAGGACCTGGTCAGACCGCCAGATCCCTGCGCTACGCTCGGTGACGGCGGCTCCAATGAGAACTGTGCCCTCAGGTAAGGCATGCAAAAGGGCTTTAACGACTGGTCGTTGATCGGCCGAAAAGGTCGTGTCCGTTCGCTCGGTGGGCTGATTCATGGGTTCAGGCAGCTCGTTCAAAAATCGCAGCAATGCCCTGGCCGCCGCCAATACACATCGTTTCGAGGGCATAACGCCCTTGACGTCGGTGCAATTCGCTCAGCATGTCCGCGAGGATTCGACCGCCGGTGGCGCCTATGGGGTGACCCAGCGAAATACCCGAGCCATTCACGTTTAATCGGTCATCGTCGTGCCAATCCCAGCCTTTGAGCACGGCCAAGACCTGACATGCAAACGCTTCGTTCAGTTCGATCAAATCCATATCATCAAACCCAAGGCCCGTGCGTTTGAATAGTTTTTCAACCGCCGGCACCGGGCCAATGCCCATGGTTGCTGGATGACAGCCTGCGGCAGCCCAGCCGACCAAGTAAGCGCTCGGGTTAAGACCCAGTGCTTCCAATTGATCCTCAGCGACGACCAAACAAGCCGCGGCGGCATCATTTTGTTGGGAGGCATTGCCTGCGGTGACAACGCCGCCATTAATGGGTTTGAGCTGACCCAAGGATTCAAGGGTTGTGTTGGGTCGGACGCCTTCGTCAGTTGCAAAGTTTTGCGTCGCGCCTTTACCTTGGGGCACTGTTATACCGACCAGATGATCTTTAAATTTGTCTGCCTCCCAAGCGGCGGTGGCGCGTTGTTGGGACCTAAAGGCATACGCATCCGCGTCAGCTCGGGAGATTTGGTACTCGGTTGCCAAATTTTCGGCGGTTTCGATCATCCCTGAAATCGCGCCAAAGCGGGCTTCGGGCTGTGATCGCACGCGTCCACGTTCCAAGCGGTCGTGGAGGGCGACTGAGCCGCCTTTTTGACCTTGTCGCATGGCTGTGGTGTAGAACTCGACATTGCTCATACTTTCAGCGCCACCGGCGATCACGACATCGGCCACGCCGGTTTGTACCATCATCGCAGCATTGGCTATGGCCTGAACACCACTGCCACACCGTCGGTCGACTTGGGTGCCCGAGACGGAAAGGGGTAGATCAGCGGCAAGCGCTGCCCAACGTCCAATGCAAGGCGCCTCACCCGAAGGGTAACCCTGGGCAAAAACTACCTCATCTACGCGTGTTGGGTCGAGGCCGGTTCGCGTCATCAGATCGCGAATAACGAGGGCGCCCAGGTCCTCCGCGCCAAAAGCGCTTAAGGCGCCGAGATAGCGACCAACACCGGTACGAATAGGGGAGACAATGGCTGCGCGTCGCATAGGGATTCCTTTATTGGGTTTGTTTTAAACGTTATGGGGCTGAAAGCGCCTGAACCGCACCTTCACGCCGCGGATCCGCAGCGCCGATAAGGCCTTCTGGTGTCACTTCAATGACATGTAATCCTGAGTTTTCGCCATCGCGGCGCTTAACCGTATACCCGAAGGCGTCTAACGTATTGGCAACCTCCGGGCCCTCAGCCCGTCCAATTTCAACCCGCACCGTTTCGCCGCGCGCAATGATATTGGGATAATTAACGGCTTCTTGCGGTGTTAGACCCCAATCCAGAATGCCGATAAGGCTTTTGGCGACATAAGCCGGAATTGAATTACCGCCCGGTGAGCCGGTGACCAGTCGGAGTTCCCCATCGGATTTAAAAACCATGGTGGGCGACATTGAGGACCTTGGTCTTCGATTCGGCGCCACTGCGTTGGCGAGGCGTCGACCGTCAGCAGGAACTTCTTTGGCGAAATCCGTCATTTCATTATTCAGTACGAAGCCTTTAGCCCAGCGTTGGGTTCCAAAAGGGCCTTCGACCGTTGCGGTCATCGCAACCGCATTGCCGTTAAAATCGATGATCGATAGATGTGTGGTGCCAGCCATTTCATCGGTGGTGTCGGCGGCCCATTGCTCGCCAGCTAGGCGGGGGTCAAATGCGCTTAGATCTCCGGGTGTCGGTTTCTCAGAAGGTTCAAATCGATCAAGCGCTCTAAATTTGAGATACTCAGGGTCCAGCAGCGTGTCGAGCGGGATGTTGACTTCATCGGGGTCACCAAAAAAGTGGTCGCGGTCGGCATAGGCCAACCGTTGAGCATCCACAAAGCTTTGAAGCCGGGTTTCAGAGCTTGCAGCGTCTGGATTGAGCCGATCGTAAAGGCCCATGATCATAATTTGCGCGGCGCCTGAGGAAGGGGGTGAGGTGGTGCAGATTTTAAAGGCATGATAGGGGCCGCAGATGACGGGTCGTTCTTTGACCTCGTAGTTTTTCAGATCGGTAAGGGTTAGGCCGCCAGGGTTTGGTGCGCGCGCTGCGGCAGCTACGATCGCCTCGGCGATGTCACCCGTATAAAAAGCGTTGGGTCCCTCTGCTGCAATTGCGGTGAGGGTCGCGGCATATTCTGGATTTTTCAGCCTCGCACCAGCTTCGAGGGCAACACCGTTCGGATAAAAATACTCAGCTGAACCAGCGTTCACTGCAAGGCGACTCCGTTTCGCCATCATCGGCAAATAACGCGCAAGCCGATTGGAGACGATAAAGCCTTCGCTTGCGAGTTTTAAAGCTGGTTGAAATAGCGTCGCCCAGGGCAGGCGGCCCATACGTTGGTGAGCTGCGTGATAGAGCGCGACCGCACCGGGCGTACCGATTGCTTTACCGCTTTGCCAAGCATCTAGGTAACCCATCACACCATCATCGGTCATAAAAAGATCGGGCGTCGCGCTTGCGGGGGCACTCTCGCGGCCGTCTAGGAAAGTGGTTTGATTTTGGGTGCGGTCAAAGTGCAGTAAAAACGCGCCGCCACCAAGACCTGAGCTCTGGGGCTCGACCAAGCCCAGCACTAAGTGGGTTGCAATTGCGGCATCCACGGCGCTGCCGCCAAGCTCGAGTATTTCGATCCCTGCATCGACGGCAAGCGGATTGGCGGCGCTCACCATCGCGCCATGTGGCCACGGGGTTAGCGGCGCTTCAAGGCTTGCTTTTACGTTTACTGACTCCGAGGGCACGCTGCAGCCGCTGATCCAAAATAGCAGGATAAGCGTCGCAAGGGCCATGAGCTGCTGTAGCTGTCTTGGTAAAAAAGGGTCCTGGTGCATGGGCGTTCCGGCGACGATGAAGAAAGATCGATCATACCTGACAACCAAAGGGTGGGTCACCCGCTGGGTGATTCAGGTGTCATGGTGTTGTTGTCGTGGTAGCCTCAAGGCAGAAATTTGAAAGGGAGCGCCAGAACGATGAATGAGCAAATTTTAATTAAGACCTTGCCAAGCGGGAAGCTTTCGGCGGACAACTACGAGCGGGTGGCAAGCCCCATGCCTGAGATTCAGGCGGGGGAGGTGTTGGTTAAAACAAATGCCTTCGCGATTACCGCTGGTACCCGGGCTGGACTTCAAGGCAGTGCCAGTTATGCCGGGGCGCCGACCACGGGTATCGTCATGGGTGGCACCGGTGTTGGCACCGTTGTGGCTACGAACTCAGACGCGGTGCAGGTCGGTGATCAGGTTCTCACCAGCACGGGCTGGCAACAATACTCAGTCCAAAAACCCGCCAACCTAGAGCTGATACCGGCCGGGCATGACCCATTGCATTATCTCGGGCCAATGGGGGTCAATGGTCTTACAGCTTACTTTGGCTTGCTCTCGGTGGGTGAGGCGCGGGCAGAGCAAACGGTTATGGTGTCGGCCGCGGCAGGATCTGTTGGGCATTTGGTCGGGCAGATGGCGAAGATTCAAGGTTGCACGGTGGTGGGTGTGGCCGGTAGCGATCAGAAAAACGACACCTTGGTTTCGAAGCTTGGGTTTGATGCCGCGGTGAATTACAAGAACGGGGATTATCGAGCAGCGTTAAAAGAAGCAACGCCGGATGGTGTTGATGTTTACTTTGACAACACCGGCGGGTTCATTTTGGGCTCCGCGCTTTTTCGCATGAATGTTGGCGGCAGAATTGCCTGTTGTGGTGTGGTTTCTCAATACGATACTGGTTCACCAGAGCCTGGTCCAAAAGGGATCCCCGGTCTGTTGGTTAACAAACGCATCACGATGCGAGGCTTCTTGGTGTTTGACTTTGCGGATCAATATAACGAGGCGCGCAGCGAAATTCACAGCTGGCTGCAATCGGGCGCCTTGATTAGTCTTACCGATCAAGTCTCCGGTCTGGCCGCCGCACCAGCGGCCTTTGTTGATCTGCTAGCGGGTGGCAACATTGGAACCCGGGTGGTTATGCTGTAATAGCCTAAAGCGGTGAAGGCGTGATCAATGGAGGCTGAGCCGATTAAGACTGAAACGATCCCCCTTTTAACCACGACGTTAAAGGCTGGTTGAGCGGTGCTGACCGCCGGGTGACGTTATCTCGGTTTTGCGCCGCCGCCGACGCGTAGGATCTCGCCACTCATCCAGCTGGCAGCGTCTGAAGCTAAATAAACGCAGGCTGAACCAATGTCTTGGGGCGTACCGAGTCGGCCGAGTGGAATGTTCCATTCTTCCAAAAGTTCGTCCAGCTGGTCCTCAGATTTTTTGAGCGCTTTGAGCATCACTTCGGTCGGGATGGCGCCTGGCATCACGCCATTCACTCGAATGCGGGGCGCGAGCTCCGCGGATAAGGTCCAGGTGAGAGAGTTCACGCCTGCTTTGGCCGCGCCATAGTGGCCGCTGCCGGGAACAGGACCTGTGCCCGCACCTGAGGAAATGTTAATGATGCTGCCTTCATCGATGTGCCGTGCCGCGGTCATGCAGCCGTCATAGACCGATGTGAGATTAACGGCGATGGTGCGATGCCATTCATCTCTGGGCAGCGTCGTCATGGGCTGGCGCATGGTCGACCCACCTGCGTTATTCACCCAAATCGTGAGTTTGCCAAAAGCCGCCTTGGTTGCAACGGCCAGTGCCTCAAGCGCATCGGGGTCCGTCACATCTGTGGTAACGGCGATCGCCTCGCCTCCGGCTTGAATAATCCGTTCAGCTACCGCCTCGATTTCTTGCGTTCTGCGCGCTGCGACGGCGACCTTCGCACCGGCACGCGCGAAGTCCATCGCGATGCCCTCGCCAATACCTCGACCCGCGCCGGTGATTACGGCAACGTGATTCTTGAGCGAAAACCGCTCCAATACATCTTGCATTTCGAACTCTCTGGGGTTGGGTTACTATTCCAGTATTAAACCATATTTAAAAGGAAACACATGGCTATTTCACTACAGCACGCAGGTGAGTTTACGGTTGCACTAGCGAACGAGCTTTTGGCCCAAAGGCTGGGAGAGGCCATCACCGCTGTGCAAGTGACGCCACTGGGAGAGGGCGTTGGTCTGATGTCCTCGATTGGACGTGCCGCCATAACCTTGGCCTCTGGCAAAGAAACGTCGGTTGTGTTGAAGGTGATCGCTCAGACTGAGAATGTCAGTATTTCAAAGCAGCTTAATTTTTATGCCAACGAAATTGATTTCTATCGGCACCTGTCGCCTTTGTGCCCGATTCGAAGCCCGGAGTGTTATTTCGCAGACATTGATCCCGAGACGCAGGATTTCCTGCTGATCTTGGAAGACCTTGGCGCCGCGGCGGCGGGTGATCAGCTCAAAGGCTGTGATGAGGGGTTGATGTTGCAGGGCTTTGAAAAGGCGGCGCAACTACACGGTCGGTTTTGGGGCAAGACCGATCAATATCCTTGGTTGCGCTTTCAAAATGTACCCGAGGTAAATCAATTCCGACAGGATGTGGTTTTTCGTCCGGGTGTCGCGCCAACCCTTGCCGCCTTTCCGGAATACTTTACCGGCGATCTCGCTGAAGTCGTGACCCAGATTGGCGAAAATTTCGTTTCAATCTTTGAGCGCGCCATGGCAGGCACCCAAACCATTATTCATGGTGACTATCGTATCGATAACATGCTGCTACCGGTGGTCGATGGCGAGATTGAGATTGTGGCCGTGGATTGGCAGAACACCACGGGCGGTCGAGGTCCTCATGATATCGCGTACTTTAGCTCTCAAAGCTGTGGCCCGGAAATGCGGGGGGCCCCAGAGATGGCTGCCCTTCGGCGCTACCATGAAATTTTAATGGATGAAGGGGTCAAGGATTACAGTTTCGATCAATGCCTTGAGGATTTCCGAGTCAACCTGATGATTACGATGATCACGCCGATCGCAATTATTGGCACCATGGATTCGGGTAATGAACGCGGGGTTGAACTTGGTCGAGTGATTCTAGAGCGAGGACTCAGTTCATTGGCCGCGATGGACTGTGGCAGTTTGTTGAAAGAACTGAAACTGGGTTAGCGTTAAAGCGGCATGGTACGCGCGCGGTGGCTGGTGTCGCGTAGGGTAGCGCGTCGGTTGTCGGTTTTAGAACCCAAGCGGGGAGGCGATTTTCGCGTCAGACAGGCAGGTTGTAAATCAGACTAAGGATGAAAAGGACGTGTTCGTAATCAAAAGGATATAGCGGCTGCGACACAGCGATAAATCGAAGCACCGCGACTAAATAGCGCTAAAAAAGCTACCTTAAAGCAATAATATAGGTCCTTCAGAAGGAGTGGGTCAATGATCACATCGAGAAACAGTGTTTTTGGGCTGGTTATACTCTTGAGTCTTGCCGGCTGTGCAGACCAAGAGGTGCCAGCGGTCTTGGATGAGTCGGTATCGGCCGTCGAAGTCGATTTCGAAACACAATTACAGCTACAACTCTTAGAAGCGAAACCCGGAGACGTTATCGACATTCCAGCTGGAACGTATGCGCTGTATCGCGGTTTGTCGTTGTCCGTCGATGGGGTGACCATTCGGGGTGCTGGAATGGACAAAACAATTCTGAGCTTTAAGGAGCAGGTGTCGGGAGCAGAGGGCCTGCTGGTGACAGCGAATGATTTTACGATTGAGGATTTGGCGATCGAAGATGCCAAGGGTGATGCACTCAAGATTAATGAGTCTAAAAACGTCATTATCCGTCGGGTCCGTACCGAATGGACGAACGGTCCAGACACCGCTAACGGGGCTTATGGTATTTATCCAGTGCAAACTGAAAACACACTGATCGACGAGGTTGTGGCCATCGGCGCGTCGGATGCGGGGATCTATGTGGGTCAGTCCAAAAATGTAGTGGTGCGAAATAGCCGCGCGGAATACAACGTTGCGGGGATCGAAATCGAGAACACGTTTGATGCCGATGTCTTTGACAATGTGGCGATCAACAATACCGGAGGCATCTTGGTTTTTAATATGCCGAACCTCTCTCAGGAAGGCGCGCGTACTCGGATCTTTCGGAACCTCGTTCATAACAACAACACGGACAATTTCGCAGCACCGGGTGGTGCGGTTGCTGGCGTGCCCGCGGGTTCCGGTATTGTTATTAATTCAAACGACGAAGTAGAGATCTTTGAAAATGACTTGGCGGGCAATGATACCGCGCACATTATTATCTCCTCGGTGTTCTCTACCAATTACTCAAGTCGGGAGACGGCCTCTGCGTTTGACCCCTATCCTGAAACCCTCTATATCCATGATAATCGCTACGAAGGTGGTGGCACGTCGCCCGATACGCTTGAGCTTAAAGCTTTGAAACTCGCGATGTTTGGTTTAACGGGGTCTTTTCCAAATGTCATTTGGGATGGTTTCTTAAACCCAGAAAAAGCCGTGGATGGAAAATTACCGCCCGCGCTCAATTTTTGCATTGCGGGTGAGCCTGAGACGCAGCTGCTGAATGTGGATGGCCCTGGGGGGTACGCCAACCCCACGCTTGAGCAAAGCCAATTTCAATGTCGGCATGAGCCCTTGCCACCGGTACAATTGTCCATCTGATTTAATGGTTGGGTGGATTTGATGAAGCAGTTCAATTGCACAATTCCTCGTTGGCAATCGTGGATTCAGCTGGCTGAGCGCCGAATGCTTTCGCTGTGCTGCGCTGTCACAATCATTGCTAGGCTGCCGAATCACGCAGTAACGGCGGATGTAGGGGCGCGGTACGCTGGCCGACAGAGGGCGCGCTTGAGCGTCCTGGTTATGCTGATAGCCTTGAGCGCTGGCTGCTCAGATCAGCGTTTGCAGAGCAGTCAGTATTTCGCGGTCGATAACCCCAAAAAACTATCCCAATGGTCGGTGATCCAAGCCAATGATCAAGATCTGAGCTTGGCGGTTGATGCTCAGGTCTATCAGCTCGCGAGCCCCTTGTTTTGCGATTATGCCGGTAAGCTGCGCACGCTGAGCTTGCCGGCGGGGGGGCAAGTCGCCCTTGACGCGGACACCGACCGGTTCCGGTACCCAGTCGGCACGATCATTACCAAAACCTTTTATTATCGTCGGGCGTCGGGGAGTCAGCGATCTGAGTTCCGGCTGGTTAAAGCCAATCAAGGCTCTGAATTGGGACTCAATGATTTTAGCTTGGCAGAGGTGACTTTGTTAGAGACCAGGGTCCTGGTCAAGCGGGCCGGTGGCTGGACCGCATTGCCCTACGTTTGGGATGCGGATCAGCAAGATGCCACGCTTAGCCCAGCAGGCGCGTTGATTCGTGCGTCATTGCAGAGTGAGGGTGAGAGTGAGGGTGAGGGTCCCTCGGAGGAAGCGCAGGCCTTTGCCTATTTAGTCCCCAACCAAAATCAGTGCGCGGGTTGTCATGTTTTGGATCAAGCAACCAAAGCGATTTTACCGATTGGTCCTCATCCACGTCACTTGGCGACCGGAGTCGAGGCCGGTGATCAACTGGCGGCATGGGCGGCCTTTGGCGCGCTGAGCGATGGGGTGCTGCAAGAAGCGGTGGGCCTCGGCGCGAACGTTGATTGGCGCGACGCAAAACGGCCGCTTTATCTGCGGGCGCGGTCCTATTTGGATATCAATTGTGGCCATTGTCATAGCCCAACGGGTCCTGCCGATACGTCTGGCATGTTCTTGACGGCAACCAGTCAAGATCCAATCCGATGGGGCGTCTGCAAAGCGCCGATCGCGGCAGGTCAAGGCACCGGTGGGGCGCAGTTCGGGATTGTGCCGGGTAATCCCGATGCATCGATCTTGAGTTATCGATTAGGGAGCACGGATCCGGGCGCTATGATGCCGGAGTTAGGCCGAAGCTTGGTTCATGCCGAAGGGCTTGCACTGATCCGAGCTTGGATCGCTGAGATGCCGGGTCAGTGCGATGAAGCGCAGCAAACGGTTGCTCATTCAGAAGGCAATAATTCGTCATTGCTTGATGAGAATCTTGCGTTTACACTGGCCGGCGATTTGGACTGAGGGCGTCTTTCGGAGCGATTTCCGCGCCGTTTTAGCGAACTTGTAATTGAGGCTAGCGTACGACCATTTCGGTGGATCATCGTTTTAACACGTTGGGGAAAGCCAATGGGTAAACGATGTTAGGAGCACAAGCGCTGTAAGAAAGTTGGAGCGGCCCAGCGAGACCCTAAAAAGCCATCGAACAAAGCTGTTAGACAAAGCTGTTAAACAAAGCTGTTAAACAAAGCTGTTAAACAAAGCTGTTAAACAAAGCTGTTAAACAAAGCCTCAAACAAAGCCATTAATCACAATAATACGAACAACCGTCAAGGCCGAAGGAGCACAAACCATGATTACCATTTTAGACGGCGGTATGGGTGGGGAAATACAAAAAAGATTGGCCGGCGCGGCCAAAGGGCTATGGAGTGCCACAGCATTGGTCGACTCGCCAGAACTGGTGGTTGCGCTGCATCAAGAGTATATCGAGGCCGGCGCTAGAATGATTATTACCAATACCTACTCGACGGTGCCAAGTTATCTGGCCAAAGGAAATTTAGAGGCGGAGTTTGAACGGTTTACCGCCTTGGGCGGGGAACTGGCACGCAAGGCCGTGACCCAGAGCGGCGAGTCCGTGCAGGTGGCGGGCGCCTTGCCGCCGCTCTCTGAAAGTTATCGTCCTGACCTCGTGCCGGCGGCGGTCATCGCGGAGCCAATTTACGCGCAATTAGTCCGCGCGCTTGAGCCCTATGTCGATCTGTTTCTGTGTGAAACGATGTCTTCTGCCGACGAGGCGTATCACGCCGCAAGCCAAGCCAAGGCTGAGGGAAACGGCAAACCGGTCTATGTTGCATGGACTTTAAACGAAGCACCCGGAACCGGGCTGCGGAGCGGGGAGACCCTTTTGACCGCATTTGAACGTCTTGCTGACCTGGGTATCGACGGTTACCTTCTGAACTGCACAACGCCTGAAGCCGCGAATACGGCCATTATCGAGCTCAAACAGCTCACGGATCGACCGATAGGGTGCTATGTTAACCGGATTAAGGAAGTGCCCAAGGGCTGGACGCTGGACAACGAAGGGCCAACGATACGTCGAACCGATTTAACCCAGGATTATTTCGTTGAGCTTTCGATGCAGGCGATCGATGCGGGCGCGACCATCGTTGGCGGCTGTTGCGGGATTGGCCCGGAGGATATTCGGGCCTTCTCAAACGCATTGTCCGCCAAGGTCTAACCAAAACCCGGGTTCGAAATCGGACCGCTGTTGCAATTGGAGTCATTATGTCTAAGCCCCCGTTCGAGTTTGATACCCTAGCGCTGCATGCTGGGCAAAGGCCTGACGCCGAAACGGGTGCGCGCGCAACCCCCATCTATCAGTCTGCCTCCTTTGTGTTTGAAAGTGCTGAAGCGGCGGCCGGATTGTTCAACTTAGAACGTACGGGACACGTTTATTCACGGCTTTCGAATCCGACCAATGCGGTGCTCGAAGAACGGATTGCGGTATTGGACCAAGGTGTGGGCGCGGTTGCCGTGGCCAGCGGTCAGGCCGCGATGCATCTTGCCGTCGCGACCTTGATGGGCGCGGGTGACCATATTGTTGCCTCGCGCAGCTTGTACGGTGGCACACACAATTTGTTGAGCTACACCTTGCCGAGATTTGGCATCGAAACGACATTTGTTGATCCCAGAGATCCGGCAGCTTTCTCCGCGGCCATTCAGGACAATACCAAGCTGGTATTCGGTGAGGTGGTGGGCAATCCCGGCATGGAGGTTTTGGATATTCCGGCGATATCGGAAGTTGCCCATGCTGCTGGCATTCCGGTGATGATCGATGCCACCTTCACAACGCCCTATCTGTGTCGTCCGATTGAGTTGGGCGCGGACCTGGTTATGCATTCAGCAACAAAGTTTCTGTCGGGTCACGGCATTGTGATCGGCGGCTTGCTGGTCGATGGCGGTGTTTTTGATTGGGCTGCCAGCGGCCGTTTTCCGACGCTTGCTGAGCCGTTTGATGGATTTCATCACCTCAATTTTGCGGAAGAATTTGGCCCGGCGGCGTTCATCGCGCGTGCTCGCCGCGAAGGCCTGCGGGATTTTGGTGCGTGCATGGCACCCACCACGGCCTTTCATATTCTACAAGGGATCGAAACTTTATCGCTGCGTATGGCGCGACATATGGAAAACGCAGAAGTGATTGCCAAATTCTTATCAGGGCAAGAGGGCGTGCTGTCTGTCCTTCACCCTTGTTTGCCGAGTCATCCGGATTATGAATTGGCCAAGAAACTGCTGCCGAATGGCGCCGGCGCGGTGATGAGTTTCGAGATTGCGGGCGGAAGAGAAGCTGGCGTACGCTTCATTGAGGGCCTAAAAATCTTCTCGCATTTGGCTAATGTTGGCGACGCCAAATCCCTTGTGATACACCCAGCCAGCACAACCCATCATCGAATGGATGCCGAGGCCTTGGTTGCAGCGGGTATCTCGGAGGGCATGATTCGATTGTCCATTGGGCTTGAGGATGCCGCGGACCTGATTAAGGATTTAAAGGCTGGGCTGCGCTCGGCTGCCAAAGGAGGCCGGTAAGATGAAGACGCAATTGCAAGGCGCGACGGCGTTCTACGGGGTTGGTAATGGTGAACACGCACCAGAGCAGCCAAGTGTTGTTTTTATCCATGGTTCGGGGATGGATCATACGGTTTGGCTGATGCCCGCGCGGCATTTTGCCCGGCATGGCTATAATGTGGTTGCGTTAGATTTGCCAGGTCATGGGGACTCTGAGGGGCCCGCCTTGACGACAATAGAGGCAATGTCGGATTGGGTGAGCGCGCTATTGAATCAGCTCGGTATCGGTGAGGCTGCCATTGTCGGCCATAGCATGGGGTCCTTGGTGGCTTTAGATTTTGCGGCGCGCTATCCGAGCCATGCCCGCTCTCTTGCGCTGCTCGGCACGTCAACGCCTATGCCGGTTAGCGATGTCCTCTTGGATGCCGCGAAAAATGATGATCGCGCAGCGATGGTCATGGCAAATACTTGGAGTCATAGTGCGCCCGGGCTAATGGGTGGGCACAAAAGCCCGGGTATGACATTGTATTTTGGGGGTTTACGGTTATTGCAAAGAACGCCAGAAGGGGTCTATTTTGCGGATCTTGGGGCGTGCAATGCCTTCGAGGCCGGACCTTTGCGGGCTGAGGCGGTGGCGTGTCCGGCGTTGGTGGTTTTAGGCAATGAAGACAAGATGACTGGGCCCAAGCAGTCTCGCGCTGTTGCGAGTTCAATTCGTGGGGCGCAGGTTGTTGAGCTCGATTGTGGTCACGCTATGCTGAGCGAGCAATCCAACGCAGTGCTTGCGGCGCTAAAAACAATCGTTTAGCGAGTAGGGGCGTCCCACTTGTCGCTTTGACCGTTCACGGATTGCTTGCTGCCTTGCGGTTCAGTGGTGAGGGGCGGCTCAGTCGTGAATCCTCGGTGGTGCAGTCTTTGAACTTTTGAATTTTTGAACTTTTGAACCTTTTCGGCTCGACGCCCATCCGGTTGGTTAAATCCTTGAGTGCCTAAAACCGTTATCGCGCCGCTGTCGCGCGGCGCCGCAATCAAGGCAAGCAGTCTGCTGATCGTCGCCAGAGCGACTTGAGTTTTAAGCAGTGCGCTCGGTTGCATAGACCGCTCGTAACGTCTTGATGATCGCAGCAAACAAAATGCCATAAACAACGAGCAAGGGAAGGCTTGCGATCACCGAGGCAGTTTGCAGCGCTTTGAGTCCGCCAAGGTATAGCAGCGATGCCGGTAAAATACCCAATGCAACTGCCCAAAAGACCCGGTGCCAGCGTGCGGGGTGCTCGCCGGGTTCGAGTTTTACCGTGGCGCCAGCGGCCAAGGTGTAAGACGCCGAATCATAGGTTGTGGCCGTAAAAATAATTCCAATGACCGAGAGGAATGCCAACCAAAACCCCCCTGCAGGCAACCGCTCAATGAGGCTTGCCAGCGCCGCCGAGGGGCTGGCATTCAAGGTTTCGTCCACCACACCATGCAGGCCGGTGAGCTCCGTATTGAGCGCGTAGTTACCGAGAATTAAGAAGAATAAAGCGCAACCAGCACTACCCCAAAAGAGCATGCCCACAATCAATTCTCGAAGGGTCCGTCCCTCGGAGATTTTACAGACGAACATCCCAACAAATGGTCCTAGCGCCAGCCACCAGGCCCAATAAAAAACCGTCCAGGACTCCACAAAATTGCCTTGTTCAAGCGGATCTGTCCAAGTCAGCATGGTGACGAAGTTTTGCGCAAGATGACCGAGCGAAGCGACGCTCATCTCAAGGATAAAGCGTGTTGGGCCCGCAACCAGCACGTAGGCGATCAGCAACAAGGCCAGAACGCTGTTGATGTTGCTGAGGGTTTTAATCCCGCCGTCTAGGCCGCGATAGACCGACCCTGCAATCACTAGGGTCATCACTGAAATAATGGTGAGCTGCGTAATAAAATTATCTGGAATCGACATCAGTCGGGTGAGGGCGGATGAGGCCACCGAGGTGCCAAAACCCAGACCGGTCGCCGCTGAGCTGATTAGGCCCACGATGAATAGCAGATCAATGATGCGGCCACCAAATCCAGTTGATTGCTTACCGATGATGGGCTCGCATGCGGCACTAAGTCGGAGCGATGGAATTTGCTTCAAATAATAGGTGCAACAGATGGCAACGGTCGGCAGACAATACAATGCCCAACCGCCAGGACCCCAATGGAACATGCCATAGGTCTGGGCCCAGAGGGTTGCGGCGTCACTCTTGGCGAGCGCGTTAAAGGGTGGCGACGTATAGTAAAAGACCCATTCGGTTGCGCCCCAATAAATAACCGAGCCGCCGATGCCGCAGCAAAACAACATCGAGATCCAGCTAAACTGGCTGTAGCGCGCTTCAATCCGGCCTAGCCGAATATTGCCCCAGGGGCTAATTGCGATGTAGAGCAGTAAAACAATAATTGCGGTGGTGAGGGTGACGTACAGCACGCCAAATTGGGTCGTTAACACCTTGAAAATGGCGTTGATGGCATTCTGACTGGCTTCGGGAAATAGCACCACTGGTAGGACCACGAGGGCCAGCAAGGTGGCGCTCAGGCCGAAAATCAGCCAATCGACTTCAGGTTGGTCGCTTTTATTCATTGTCAGGGTCCTTCCCTTGTCTTAAGGCGCCGACAGTCGGACGCGAATCGCTTTATCTTGTGTTTAATATAGCAAAGCTTGCGAAAAATTGCCGAGCGGTGCCCGGATGCACCCTGAGCCGCGTCGTTTTCAGGTAAATCGTCAGTTTTTGGGTCCTTCATTCGTCCGGCGTGCAGCGGCGAGGTAGTCTCTGCGCATTTTTTCGGATCTTGATGCTAGAGTTTATTGCATACCGTTGAATGCGTGTCCCAACCTAGGCGGCGTAACGTTCAGCACGCAGAAGGCAATATTGAAAGGCCTGCTTGCCAGCTTAGAGGATTGAGCCCAATACGTGAGCTGCTCGCTATCACGGGCAAGCGGCGTGCATGCGTGTTTAAGGCGACTACACGCGATTTTGCCCAGGTG
>JABGTE010000257.1 GCA_018647445.1 Gammaproteobacteria bacterium | reverse complement strand
TCGGGTCAGCCCGCCCCGCCAATCTGGTTTTGCATCGACGATCCAGAGTTCGCACTGAGAACTCAGCCCCAAGATCGCGCGCGCTTAGCAGCGCGCTGTGCTGAGGAAATCGCCTCCTGGCTCAAACCGGACGCGCCGCTCCGAATTAATCTCAACCAGATTCGAGCTGAGCAAATTGCTTTATTAACCCGAAACCGCCTTGAAGCAGAGCTGCTCAAAGCAGCCCTGCAACAACGGGGGATAGATAGCATTTTTCTGTCCCAGGATAAGGTGCTTGAACAGGACCTAACGATCGAGTTGGCAGTTGTTTTAACCGCAATTTTAACGCCCATGCATCGACCCGCCGTGCTATCGGCTTTATCAACCCAATTGCTTCAAACACCGCTTCAACAACTCCAAGCCCTACAACATGACCTTCAGGCGCTCAATCGGGTCTTCGAAACCTTCACCGCATATCAGAAGATTTGGCGAGGTCGCGGCATTGCGGCGCTCATCCTTCACTTGATCCAAGATCAAAACTTGGCTCAGCGCTGGCTCAGCCAACCGAACGGGCCTAGGGTCTTGACCAATCTAAGACACCTAGCGGAACTCTTGCAGCAGCAATCTCAGATGACCCCTAGCCGCGAGCAACTGATTACTTGGCTGATTCAGGACCACCAGAGGGATACCCAAAGCGTTGAGGACATTCAACAATTACGTCTGGAAACGGATGCGGACCTTGTCAAGATCATGACGCTGCATGGCGCTAAAGGCTTGGAGTTTGATATTGTCTGCTTGCCTTTCGCCCACTTTGGTAAGCCGCCCGCAAACGCCACCAATAGACCCCTTTTGTGCTACCAAGCGAATCAAGATGGCACGATCGAGGCTTGGGTCAATTTGGATGGCCGAGACGATCTCAAGCAAGCTGCTGTCACCGCGCAACAAGAAGAAGACATGCGATTACTTTATGTCGCCATGACGCGCGCGCGGTATCTCACACTGCTCGGGCTCGGTGCCAGCAAAGGGTTTCAAGCCTCGCCAGCCGCGCAGCTTTTAGGGTACCCATTGACCGATCCGCTTGCGGCATTATTAAAGCTGCCAGAGACGCAATTCAGACTGTGTTTGGGCGGCTCGCCACCCGACAGTTCAGTTCGACGCAACGTTACCACTGCTGAAAATTGGTTACCCGCGCTAACAAAACCCGTGGTTCGCAACGCGTGGCAGTTACACAGCTATACCCGGATTGTTAAAACCCAATTACAACCCGCGACGCCTATCCCTGTGCTTGCAATCAACCACACAGATTATGTCAGGGGCTTTGATGATGACGAACCCGAGCCGGTTGAACAACTGACCCTATCTGAGCAAGACACTTTGGAAGCCTATGTCACCCAGGGTTTCCCAAGGGGACCTCATGTGGGCGTCCTGATGCATCAACTACTCGAAAACATTGATTTTTCAGCACCGGTCGCATCGTTTGATCAAGCTATTAGTAGCCTACGCGCGCGCCTAAATTTGGCGGAGGACGATACGCCCCTGCTAAGGCAATGGCTACAAGCCATTTTGAGTCAACGTCTGACACCAACGGGACTAACCCTGCAAAGCCTCAACTTTAGTGATCGCTCGGACGAGCTCGAATTTCACTTTCCAGTAAGCGGCGCGCCCAAGCTGATCGAAATCGCAAAGCAATTCGGGTATCTAGACGACATCGCGTCCGTGCCATTGCAGCTTGAGGGCATGATGACAGGCAGCATCGATCTTTTATGCCGTCATCAGGGGCATTATTACGTGATCGACTATAAGACCAATCATCTTGGCAGTGCGACCTCAGACTATGAAGGCGACGCTTTAACCGCGGCAATCCATCATCATCAGTACGATTTACAGTACCTTCTTTATTGCGTCGCCGTTAAAAAAATATTGGCCGTACGCCAGCCTCATGTCGCCTTCGAAGACCTCTTCGGCGGTGTGGTGTATCTGTTTTTAAGAGGCATGACGGGCGGTCCAGAGACAGGCGTATACTTTGACCCGGTCCCAATAGATCTCATTCAGGCGCTTGATGCGAGTTTGAGCCCATGAGTGGACTACGATCGGATACGCGCGCGCTCAAACATCAAATGAGCCTGTTGATCAAAAGGATTATGCCGGCAACGCCATCCACGACACTTGCTTTGGTTCATGCTTTGATTGATGCTCTAAACGCTCAGCACAGCCATATTCTGCTTACACCAGAACAAGCACAGGCACTTGATACACCAGCCCACAAGCGCCTAATCGGCACCCCAGAGGAACACAATCCCCTGGTACTACTCGACAATCGATTGTATTTACGGCGCCTGTTTAATCTCGAAAAACGAGTTGCTCAACAACTTTTTTTGCGAAACCGTGAGGTCAAATCTGAGTCTGAAACCAATCTTAAACATTCCTATCCGACAATCAGGGCCGACGCGTTATCGGTTTCGCAAGAGGCTGCCGTTGCAACGGCATTGCGTCGGCAATTGACCATTATTAGTGGCGGCCCTGGCACCGGGAAAACGACGGTGATTCGCAGCATCGTGTCAGCGCTTAACCATCTAGACCCAAGCCTTCGAATTGCAATTACGGCGCCTACTGGCAAAGCCACAGCACGACTGGAAGACAGCTTTCGCGAGGACCTGAGCGCAGGGATTGATCCTGAAATCAAAACCATCCACCGTCTACTGGGCTTTGGCACTGGCAACGTACCGAGGTTCAATCAGATGCGCCGGCTCCCGACGGATGTACTCATTGCCGATGAAGCCAGCATGATCGATCTGAGCCTGGCGGACGCACTGTTTAGTGCTTTGCCGGAGACCGCCCGATTGATTTTAGTCGGTGACCCAGATCAGTTACCCTCAGTCAATCTAGGTCGCCTCCTGACCGATATCACCCCGCGCAACCCGACCCCTTTGCCCCCACAAGCACCGGAAGATGCACAGACGCGGCCGCCAACGACCGTCTTGGCCTCGGCCCAGTGCCAGTTGACGGAAAATTTTCGATTCACCGAGGGCGCAAGCATCAATGAACTGGCTGAAGCGCTGCAAGGCGGACAGCTTACGCTGCCTGATACCGGTGACAGCATTGAGACCATAGTGCCCAGAGCCTTAACGGATGATCTTTTAAAGTTGGCTTTTACCGGCTACTTCGACGCGCTGGCCGAGCACTCAAGCATCCAGAAGCTGCTTCAGACTCTTGAGGCGGTGCGGCTGCTGGCACCGGTCTATCACGGGGCATTGGGCGTGCATGACCTCAATGCAAAAATTGAGCATCTAATGCAGAAAATGGGTCTATTAAAACGCCTAAAAGGTGCACATTATCACGGGCAACCGATCCTAATTTTAAAAAATGATTACCAAATGGGGCTGTATAATGGCGATGTGGGGGTCTGTCTCGACACCCAGCATCTAAACCCGTCAGATCCAGATCGCGACGAAGACGCGCGTGGACTGATCGCTTTTTTTAAAACCGGCAGCGACTCGCAACCGCGGCGTTTTGCAATGAACGCATTGCCCGAGCATGAAACCTGTTTCGCAATGACCGTACACAAGGCCCAGGGTTCCGAATTCGATCATGTTCTCTTTGTACTACCAGACGCTTTGGACGACGCAACCCAGAGAACCTGGTCTCGGGAATTGATTTATACTGGTATCACCCGCGCCAAGCGCCAGCTTACCTTGGTTGCAACACCAGAATCGTGGCACCGCGCATCAAACAATGCATTGAATCGGCGGAGCGGCTTAGCCCTGCAACTGCAAAAGCTTGAGGCCGCACTATGAGCTCCATAAAACAACTGCTTCTACATGGTTTAAGCATCCTTTCGTGTATCTGGTTTTTCAGCAACCTAATGCTTTGGTTGACTGGCCTTGTGTTGATCACGCCATTCAAAATGATCCCCCTGCCGTGGCTTCAGACGAAGGTTGTCATCCCTCTCGCGCACGGCGCCTATCGAGCAGCGGTTCGAGTCAACAGCTTTTGGATGCAACGGATAGTGGGTATTGAAATTACGATAGAAGGCAGCGTCAATCGCCACCCAAACCCCATTGTTGTCTGTAACCATCAATCTTGGTTCGATATCCCCTTGGTGCAGGAGGTCATCGCAGGCCGTGGTCCTATCGTTCAGTTTCTGATTAAACGCGAGCTCGTTTGGGTACCGATTATTGGCTGGATTTGCTTGGTCTTGAACTTCCCAAGGCTCAATCGCTCCGGCGCTGCCAGCGATCGCGCCCAGGACTTGGCGGCCATCGAATCCGCTGCACAGTCACTTAACCAAGCGCCCGGCGCGCTACTCGTGTTTGCTGAAGGTAGCCGCTTTAGCGATGAAAAATCAGAGCGTCAAAACTCACCTTATCCCCACCTTTTAAAGCCAAAATTAGGCGGATTTAGCACCATGCTAAAGTATGCGCGGCCCGATACGCCCGTGCTAGACCTCACTATTTCTTATGCCACGGGCCAAGCTCAATTTTGGCGCTGCCTGCAAGGTGGCACGCCCCGCATTCGAATCCGGGTGGAGGCGTTTCTAGCAAAAGACATTTCCGATCCAGAGGCCTGGCTAAACAATCGATGGCAAGCCAAATCGGCTTGGCTTACCCAGGACATGTTGGTCAACGAACGCTAACTTAGATGCCGCCGAAGTGATCCAAGACGGGCTCATAAAGATACTGATCTAAGGCTGGAGTCCCCATCACTGGCTCGGACACCTTGTCGCTACCAGAGGCATTAGCAGCGCTCAGTAAATCGCTCAAGACGTATACATCAACGCCGATATTCATATCTTGAAACAACGCGTAGGTCGTGCCATCCCCGTACAAATCAATGCCGGTTTCAACCGCGGTTTGATCGCGAATATCGACGCCATCTAGAATGAGAGCGTCGTCCGAATCGCCATTGATGACCAAGACCTTATGGTCATTGGCCGGCACGTAAGCATCCAGACTATTATCCCCAACCAACTCAAAAACATCGGCAAAGGTTAAACTCAGACTGTCCAAACTGCTGTTGCCAGACATATCGACTTGTTCAAAGTTGGATAACTGGTCGAGATTACTGAAATCCACACTGCCAGAAAGCATCAGCGTATCCACGCCATTGCCGCCATCCATCTCAAGATCATCGCCATCAAAGACAATCGAATCGTTGCCATCTCCACCCAACTGTCGGTCCGCACCTCCAAGCGCATCTAACTGATCATCACCGCCCCGACCTACGAGCGTCTCGCCTTCAACGCTTGAGCCTTCGAGCACATCAACACCCGAATGACCATAACGGCTTACGCCCCCGTTGGTGTGCGTGACATTCACGAGCATATCCTGATCAAAGAACAAAGATACCGCTCCGTCAGAGACCCCGGTAAACAACTCCGGCGCATATGTCATCGTGACAGCACTACCGCTACTGGGTTCGTTCGCTGTTCGCATCTGGACGAATCGGTCTTCGGTATAGTCAAAATCGCCGCTGAGATTGATGACATCCCCAATATTGCCTTTGATCACCAAGCCTGCTTCGTCGTTTAACAGCGCATTTGACCCATCATTGATACTGCGCAGCGCACTGGCATCGAGGGCCATGGCCTGGCTGGTCGCATCCTCCATACTGAGCAACTCAATTCGCTCGAAACGGTGTCCCAACCAATCGTCGGCGGTGCCCAAGGTGTTATCAGCGCCCCCTTTGGTGAAGTCAAAGTTAACCGTACCCGGCAGCACAATTTGATCAACCCCAGTGCCCCCATCAATCCGGCTGATTGCAACCGAGTTCAGCACAAAGGTATCGTCTCCTGCTTCACCAAAAGCGCTATCACCAGATTCTAGGCCCTTTATCAGATCATCGCCGCCCGCTGCTAGGTAATGCGTCAACTCACTGCTGCCGCCAAAATCAAACACTGAACCAGAGCCGTCACCTTCTGCAAGGACGACGGCGCTATTAATCACGGGCGTTAAGGTTATACCCGTTGCGGTCTGGACCACGTCTGCCACGGTCCTCGAGCCACTGGTATCCAAAATCAGGCCATCGATGGTATCGAAGGACCCAAGGATGGCTGTTGCGCCAATCAATCCGACACTGGTCGCTGTCGAATATGTCGAGTTCACCGATAGCCGCCCGCCATTCAGTCGTAGCACTCCGGCGGGGCCACCAACTGACAAAAGGTCGCTATAGACCGTGCCAAAACCTGCGTCCAACGTGATGACGCTTCCGGCACTAACCGTAAATTCACCACTCGTTTTAACTTCCAAAGTACCCGTTGCGGCAGTGGTGGTAACCACCCCGGCTAAGTAGTTAGTCACGGTGTCACCAATGCCGAGCGTGCCGCTCAGCACTAAACCTGCGCCAGCTGCACTAGCATCAATAATTGAATTTTCCACTGTGCTATCAAAGATCAAATAGCTCCCCGCATTAACCGTTAGGATATCGGAGGCGCCAAGGGTAAGTCCCGAATACAGCCCCGAAAAATAGATCAAACCACTCGATTCGTGCTTCGCCTCAGAACTCGTCGCATCCAGGGTTAATTGACCCAAAGCATAAACCGAGCCTGTATTTAGCAGCACACCGTCGAGTTCAACGGTGCCAAAATCATCGCCGGTGGCGTTAATCTCAATGGTGAGATTCCCAGAATTGGAAAACGTGCCCGCCGCGGCATCGCTCCCAACCTTAATGAGATGGTTTAACGCGCCAGCGGGCGACCCAACCGTCATAAAGCCATCATTAACAAAGTCGTTGGTAAAGGCGACGCTCGTGGCACGACCGCCGATTAGCATGGCGTCGACCCCGACATAAAGATACGCGCCAGCCTGTTGCAGCACCGCCCCGTTAAACGTGACGGAATCCAGTAAATAAACGCCCGTCGTATCCGCGCTATAGCCTTCTGGATTGCGCAGATTGTAAAGATCACCATTAAAGACGCTAACGCCCGAAAGGGTGATCGCCGCTGGGTCGATGGCCGTCCAATCTGGATCAACTGAATTCACTAAAATAACGTTGGTATCAACCGTCAAATTATTAAAATAAATCGTTTCGCTATTCACCAAGGTCGCAGTTTCGGTTGTACCATTGGACAACCGAATACCGTCAGCAGTGTTGCCCTGCAAGGTCAGCGCTAGCGTGTCATCCTCCACAACGAAATCAACCGTGCCGGTTAATTGAAACTCGAGATAGCCCGTTAAACTAAGTTCACCCGTTGTGCCCAAATTACTCGTGAAACTGGTGCCGCCGCCGCTATCGATCGTGAGTTCACCGCCAAGGTATTCGCCAGAAACGTTGTCAGGGAGGGTAATGACCATATTGCCGCTGGGATCTTTAGTGGCCTCAGCGGTAAATGTGACCGAGCCATCAATATTATTGGTTGCATCACTCAGGCTGCCAAGGGTACCGCCCAAAACGACGGGCAAGTCTAGATACGAAATCGGTTCACTGACCGTAAAAGCAATTGTCCATATTCCAGCGGTGCTGGTTTCTACCGCAGAAATCGTTACGGCCCGTCCGGGTATGCTGAACACCGTGTCCTGCAATTTGATAAGGCCATGACTTGCAGCCGTGCTGCCGCCAACGAGCGTTAAACCATAGGTATCGGATAATTCAGAATTGACAAATATTGCCAACTCACCGCCACGCGCATCCAAGGTATTATCATTCAGGTTAAAGATGCCGCTTCTTACGCTTGAGACGATCAAACGACCATCGCTGACGATCGTCGTATCACTGCCGTCGACAACGTCAAAGGCGCCAATTGACGTGTTGTCAAACCGGAGTTCCAGATCTCCGTGGTTAACAATATCAACCCCAACCGCAATGCCGTTATAAACTCCCGCCTCAATGACGCCCGAGTTGATGATCTGCCCCGAACCTGTAATGACTTGCGGGTCCAAAGGCGTGAGCGACAGCCCGCCACCCGCTTCAATTTCAACCGTAAGGTTCAGCTCGGCCGAATCCCATATGAAGCCTTGACCAATCTCGCTAATCACTATTTTGCCGTCACCGCCTGAATCAACGACGGCGCCCGAACGCAAAGTGATCCCGCCATGAACGATCAAGGCCCCACCCAAAACCAGATTTACAGTATCAACACTCGTCGATTCGGCGCCACCAACGTACAAACTGCTGCCGTAGGCCACCGTTGATTGATCCGCCACATTTAACGTTGTCGTTTCAGCCGTGGCATCGAAGTCGCCCTCCAGCGATAACGTGCCAACCGTTGTTGTCGTCGTTGAAGTTCCATAAACTGTCGAGGTTTCCAAACTAAAGGAATTCAGGGAGACAGTCTCGCCGGCGTCGACCGTTAAGGCGTGCGCAATCCGAACATCGTCGTTGATCGTCGGCGACTGAGTCAGAATAGTGCCACCCGAAGTCCAGGTTCCCGGATCAAATTCTGCGGTGTACGTAAAGGTCGTGGCATCTATCACTGTGACGATTTGATAATAGATATCGAACGATGAAGGTGAATTCCCAAAAATGTCCACCAGTTGCCCAGTCACCAAACCATGATTACGGTCTGTGACCACCGTCACGGTTGTATCTATACTGGACCAATCCGCAGACTCAACAGCAACATTCGAGGCGTAATAATCCTCAATCTGAAGGTCTCCCGGATCAGGCCCAGGATCTGACGCAATGTAGGTAATGGTGTGGCTATCGATGACTGAGATCACACCATAATATGAATAACCGCCGCTTCCAGCGCCATAGATATTAACCGTTTGACCATCCGTCAAACCGTGCGCGGCACTGGTCACGAGGGTTGCAACCCCTGCTGACCAAGCTGCGCTCGCAACGTCTGCAAGCAAAGCTTCTCGCGCCCAAACTATTGATCCATCACCAAACCTGCCGCTTGCGCTGCTTTCAAACTCCATATCATCAGAAACCACAACCGAGATGGTTTGAACACTCGAATCACTGCTCGAAACGGTACCTTGCACTTCGGCCTCGTAACCCGCCGCTAAATCCGTCGTCAACGTATTAAAATTCGCGCCCGAGATAGCATTGTCATAAAAAAGAAAAAGTGTATTGGAATCTTGGCCACTAAAGTTGTTGCCTAAAGAAGAGTCGTTAAAATTAAGCGTTAGGCCGCCAAGATTGAAGGCGTCTGCATCCCCTCCTCGAACGACCCCGCCAGCTTCTAGGTAAAGCCCATTCACATAGTAGTATTCACTGCTTGTCGTGACTTCAAGCTGCAGGTTACTGGTACTGGCTAAAATCAGATCCCCGTCCAAGGTTACATTCGCACCGGAATAGCTCGTAGATCCTGCCGAAGTGGCGCCATCAATCTCTAAAATCCCAGCATTACTGAGATTGCCCTCGAGGATAATGTCGCCCTCTCGAAAAATTAGCGCGCCGCCGGCGCTGTTCGTAATATCACCATCGATCAAAACCCGCGCATCGGAATACAGGCTTTGGTCAGCCGATTCGAGCTTCGTACCCTGCACCACCAAACTGCCTGAGTTGGTGAAACCGCCTGAAAGTATCAGGCTGGTGCTAAAACCATCGATAGAACCGCCGCTTTGGAAGGCGCCCGGGTCGCTTGCCGCTGCAAAGGAAAAGCTGGTGGTTGACGTTACCGTAACCTCACCTGTGTAGTTGTAACCCTCTGGAAAGGCATAGCGCATCCTAATCACATCGCCGGTGGCCAGCCCATGGGCCGCCGAGGTGTCAATCGTAATCACCCCAGCAGCCGCAGAATAGCTCCCGCCGCTGATCGAAATCGACGGACTGTAGACCAACTCACCCGAAGCTAGAGGGTCCAGGTTGATTTCAATATTGCCAAGATTGGTTAATGTTTGACTGACGATGAGGTTCGTGTCGACGCCAAGGGACTCATTCAACCGAATCACCCCAGAGGTCGCAATACTTGTATTGCCATTCAGGGCACTACGACCGCCGTTAACCTCAAGGGTGCCAGCAATCTGAAGATTGGTATTTACCACCTCGTTATCAAGGGTCCATTGATCCAGATTCGCAATGGTCAAGGTGTCAGCCGCGGCGTTGGTTAACGCGGCAATCGTCACTCGAGACCAATCAAAATTAAAGCCCGAATCAAATTGCGCGGTGGAAACGGCACCATCAATAAAGATCGTACTATCTGATTCAACGGAGCCCGATGCCTGACCAAACATAAGGTCGCCGTAACCGATTATCGTCGATTCAGCACTAAGGATCACACTGCCACCAGCAATGATGAGATCCGCATTCGGTGCCAAGGTAATGGTGCCAGCGCGCCAATCTAAGGACTGGCTCACATTACTAAATAACAGATCAGCACTCGCTCTGATCTCGCCAGTTAGCACCATATCCAACACGCTGAGCTCGTTTAGGTCGCTTGCAGGGATGTAAAAACTATCTAAAACTTGAGAAATCAAAACGCCGCTTTCTGTGTACGTACCAGTAACCGCCAGGTGTCCAGCAGATCCCGCGCCACCGGAAATCAAACCGTCATAATTATTATTGGTCAGCGTAATGGTCCCACTATTGAGCAGCGTCTCGGTGGTAATCCGTCCCCCAGATGAAATCGAAATAGTTCCTGCGGCACTTTGGATCAGGCTGCCGGACAGTGGATTCCCAGAGGTCGCAGAAACCTCAAGCTCAGCAGGTTGGGAGATGCTTACCTGGTTATAACCGGTTATCTCAACTATGCCGTCAGTGGTAAGACTCGCCAGCACCAAATACGGTGCAGCCGGTTGATTATCCGGCGTTAATAATAGTTGGCCCCCGACCGTTTGAACCGTATCACCAAAACTCACGCTAGCACTTTGAGCAATTCCGACTACCGGCGAGGTTATTGGGTTGCCGCTGGCATCTTCGAACGAATATCGATCCCCGACCCCGCTGGAGGTAAGTTGAACAATGCCTTCATTTTGAAGTTGGAACTGGTTCGCACCTGGGCTCGCTAAAATCAGAGATTGATTCACCAAGGTATCTAAGGCCGATATCCCAGCAAAATTCAGGCCCGCGACACTGCCTCTTATCGTTAAGACATCAGCTCCTGGACTGCTGTTAAGATCAACTAAAGCCGCGCCCTCGAGCGTTAAGTTGGTTCCAGTTTCAGAATAAACAGAAATAGATGTATTGCCAAAGACTGCGAGCCGATCACCCGCCTCAGAGGGCGCCCAAGCATAAACCGAGAGAATCCCAGAATTCTCAGCCGGATCTAGATAAACCGCTGCATAGTCCGACTCCCCGGAAACAAACTCATAAACTTGGTCAATGCTAGATAATATCGTAGGACTGCGAACACTTAGAATGAATTGATCGCTCGTGACTGGATTATCGCCGTCGCTAACCGAGGAGATCAATCGATAATCACCCACCACACTGGTCAGACTGCCGAAGAACACAGAGGATTCCGGCAACTTATCGGCGCTTCCCGTGACACTCAAATCTCGACCAATAGCACTGCTCGGCGTCGTAACCACAAAGCCACTGGGTAAGGCATCTGCCTGACTCAGGGTAATAGTGAGGTCGTCGAAGTCAGCGTAATTGACCAGTAACCCACTAGAGCCAGTTGTCACCACTTGGTGCGTCCGGGCACCATTGACTGCAACAGGCGCTGCGTTATCAATGTTAAAACGCAGTTCGGCCTCAACCGTCTCATTTCCATCACTGACTTGAACTGTGAAAACGTCTTCGATCAGATCCGTATCTTCTAATGCTAAGTCTTGTAAGCCGCTATCGGCAGAATAGCTATAACTGCCGTCGGTTTGTACCGTCAGCGTTCCGTAACTGCCTAAGACAAGCTGATTTACGGCTATCACCGATGTCGATGACGACAAGCTGCCTTGACGAGCCCCAACCACCGTTAGCGTATCAGTGACACTACCATCGGCATTGTCAGGGTCGATCGCGAAGCGCAATACGCCCTCGGCGCTTCCGACCATAATCTCATCAACAAATTGATCCGTTTCTATCGCCGCAAGCGTCACAACCGGGGCATCGTTTACCCCAGAAATTGTTACCGTTAATGTTTGACGACCTTCAATGGAGCCGCTCACATCAAGAATCACAGTGTCCGCATTCAAGTCCCGTGCATCATCCGTTAAAAAGACAATAGTGTCGGTGATCACCTCACCTTCATCTAAGCCTTGCACCGAGATCGATTCGTTTTGAAGACTATACGTCCATTCATCTCCAACTTGGGTCACGTCCCCATAATTGGCCGTAATCGGTAATAAAATGGCCCCTTCATTATCGGTGACTGTGATTTGCCCGGTGATCGTTTGATTGACCAAATCCCCGGCTGTCAGCGCTAAACCGCTTGGATTATCTAGCGTGAGCGTGAGGGTCGCGGGCAGGTTCGCCGTAAAAATCGAAACGTCTAGACTCACTTCACTGCCGTCAATACTCGTGAACGTGATCGTATCAACCAACGTCTCAGCCAGACTTTCATCAAGCGCCAGAACCGCGTCATTGGTATCGTCAAGGTCGTACACCCAACCGCCATCCTCTGCGACCGTAACAACCCCAAAAAATGCCGTGGCTGAAGCAATTGATGCTTCACCAAGATCCGCATCTGTAAGGGTTATCTGGCCACTGGCCGAACCATCAAACAAGGCATTGCGCGTGACGGACGCATCCAATGCCGTGACACTAAGGTCCGCCGGATCGTTCACTCCAGTAACTGATATCCGAAGCTCTGCACTGGCGGTTAAAGCCCCATCTGAAACGCTGTAAGTAAAAACATCTTCATCCACTGTTCCCGCAGCCAGCGCCTCAACTGCATTCGAATTGGCGGTATAGCGGTACGTGCCATCAGCATTCAGAATTAATGTGCCATAAGCACCGGTAAGGCCTACGCCAATTGTTCCGCTTGTACCAATCTGTGTTATGTCGCCCGCTCGAACGGCGGATACGACCAAGGTATCACCATCTATATCCGCATCATTCAAAAGCAGGTTTATGCCCGCAACTTCGCTGATCACGCCGTTTTCGACAACCGAATCAGCATTGCTGACGGCAACGGGTCTGTCGTTCGCGCCAATAACGGTTACTCGAAGCTCCGCGCTCGAGGTTAAAGACCCATCGGACACGGTGTAAGTGAACACATCTTCAACAGTCGCCCCCGCAGCCAAAGCTTCGACCGCGCTCGCATTCGCGACATAATTATAAGCGCCATCGGCAGCCAAGGTTAACGCGCCATAAGTGCCTGCCAGAGTCTCCCCAATGGTGCCACTCGTCCCAGTTTCGCTTAAATCACCAGCGCGAACCGCCAAGACTGATAAAGAATCACCATCGATATCCGCATCATCCGACAGCAGGCTCTTATCGACAAGAGCGTCATTCTCGACCACGGTTTCGATATTGCTGACAGCTGTAGGCGCATCATTCACCCCGGTGACTGAAACACGCAGTTCAGCACTTGAACTTAAACCGCCGTCGGATACGGTATAAGAAAATACATCCTCTGCAATCTCACCCGCGGACAGTGAGTCCGCCATATTGGCCGCATAGCTATAACTGCCGTTAGCATTCAGCGTTAACGTGCCATAGGTGCCAGAAAGCGCTGAACCAATGGTGCCGGTTGTACCAGTGGCAGTTAACGCACCGGAGCGCACTGCCGATACTGACAGGGCATCACCATCGATATCGCTATCATTGATGAGCAAATTTTTATCAGCAATCAGTTCATCCTCAGCCACTGCTTCAACATTACTAACCGCGGTTGGTGCGTCGTTGACACCCGTTACAGAAATCCGTAATTCTGCACTCGAACTTAAAGCGCCATCCGAAACAGTGTACGTAAAGACGTCCTCAACCACTGTCCCAGCGGACAAGTCCTCGACCGCGCCCGCATTCGCAGCATAGCTATAATTGCCATTAGCATTTAGCGTTAAGGTGCCATAGGCACCAACCAGACTTTCTCCGACCGCGCCATTCGCACCCTGCTCTGATAAAGCGCCGGCGCGGATGGCCGACACCGCGAGCGTATCGCCATCGACGTCTAAGTCATCTGAAAGCAGGCTCTTATCTTCTTCGAGCGCAATTAGCCCATTCTCAGCAATGGCATCTACATCACTGCTTGCAATTGGGTCATCGTTTACGGGTGTGATCGTGATCTCAACGGCGGCCTGAGATACGCGCCCTTGGCTATCTTGAATCGAATACGAAACAACATCAGCGCCATAAAAATCAGAAGGTCCTTGATAACTCAACGTGCCATCTTCATTAATCGTGATCGTTGCCGCAGACTCGGAGGTGGCAGAGGTCAGTGTCAATGTCTCTCCAACGGGAGCACTATCATTGGCCAGTACATCGAAGTTTAATAAAGGTGTGTCTTCTTCAATACTCGCGACATCGTTCAGCGCGACCGGACCCATCTCTGAAGCCGATACTACAACCGCTAATTGAACCGTTGCAGAGCCGCCCTTACCGTCACTGACGCTATAAGTAATCAACTCTTCGCCTGAGAAACTGGGCAGGGGCGTATAGCTGAGTGTCTGATCTTCGTTCACGATTACCGTACCGCCCGCGCTCGCACCGACCAAGGTCAAGCTCAGCGCATCGCCGTCCACGTCTTGATCATTAATCAAAACATTAATATCAACGGCAGATTGGCCCTGAATTGCGTTCACCTGATCGGCGACCGCCACCGGCGCGTCATTGACCCCCGTCACCGAGATTCGAATTTCCGCACTCGATTCTAGTAATCCATCGGACACGGTATAGGTAAACACATCCTCAACCACAGTGCCCGCCGCCAATGCCTCAGTCGCGCTCGCATTCGCGGCATAACTATAAACGCCATCGGCATCCAAGGTTAACGTGCCATAGTCACCGTCTAGCCCAGTGCCAACCGCACCGGTGGTTCCTACATTGGTTGAAGTGCCAGAATGCACCGCCACCACGGTTAACGTGTCACTATCGATGTCAGCGTCATTCAACAGTAAACTCTTGCCAGCATCCAAGGCAATCTCACCGTTTTCGAAAACGGCGTCAGTATTATTTACAGCAACCGGCCCATCATTCGCCCCGGTGACGGTGATGCGAAGTTCTGCAATCGACGTAGCAGTCCCATCTGATACCGTGTAGGCAAAGACATCCTCCACCACAATATCAGCAGCCAATGAATCGGCCGCATTCGCAACATAACTGTAACTACCATTAGAATTTAGCGTTAGCGTGCCATAGGCTCCTGTCAGAGCAACGCCAATCGTCCCACTTGCGCCGCCCTCATCTAGAGCCCCTACGCGTATCGCCGTGACGGATAAGACATCCCCATCAACATCTTCATCATTTGACAGCAGGCTCTTATCAACAACTGACGCAATCTCGCCGTCCTCAGGGACCGTATCGACATTATCAACAGCAACTGGCAGATCATTTACGCCGGTAACCGTAATTCGAAGCTCAGCACTCGAGCTTGAAGTTCCATCAGACACTGTGTAAGAAAAAACATCCTCAACTTCCTCACCCAATGCCAATGCCTCTGCTGCATTAGCTGTGTAACGATAACTGCCATCAGAATCGAGTGTTA
>JABGTE010000145.1 GCA_018647445.1 Gammaproteobacteria bacterium | reverse complement strand
TGGTGGGTGTTGCAGGGGTCGAACCTGCGACCTACGGCTTGTAAGGCCGTCGCTCTCCCAACTGAGCTAAACACCCGCAATTCAGGAAGCGCAATTGTACCGTGATGGCCCATGAAGTCAATCAGGTAAATGCCTAGTTTGACTTTGGGCTCTGGTGAATTGCCCCACACTAAGTCTTTTTAAAACGTAAATTATCAGCAAAGAGGTCATTCGACCTTGTCACTCTTTGATGCGCGTCACTATAACAGTGAACAGGTTTCATGGAAATTAAATACTGAACAACCAGTAAAAATTTCGTTAGATTTGCATCGAAGGTCACAAGCTGATCAGCGAACGGTTGCTGGCAGGCTGATGTGTAGAGGGTGATGTCTCATCGTTCAAGTCTGTCTAGGAAAAGGACTTCCCCAGCATTGGGTAGTTTTCATTAGGTCGCCGCTCAAATTGCTGAATCCTAGCAAGCAACGCGTGAAAAACGCCTGAAAGACGACGAGGCCATTACTGACCGGGTAACGGCACAATCGTCCAACTAAAGGCGTAAATTGCGAAAAAGCTAATACTGATAAGTGTCACCAGCGCGATTTTTTCAGCTTTACTGATCATTTTGGATAATCTTATTTTTTTCACTCTGGGGCCTCCGTTGTTTGGAGCCGATCCGCAGGGTAAGCAAGACCCGGCGTTCGCAGGGGCTTACTTGTTAGAGGGAGAAGGGTTCCCTGCGGAGCGGCAAAAACTGGACCTTGGGCGGTCGCCAGGCTGGCGTTTTTCACCAAGTGTAGCGATATAGTGGTTAAATTTTTGGCATGAATATGTTCAAGGTAGAGATGTGCAGCCAAACAATAAAGGTTGTGTAATTTAGGGTGTAAAGGTACGTCTCGTAGCGTTTCGCAAGGGTCACCAAAGCCTATTTCTAAGGTCTGCAGCTGTCGCAGAAGCATCGACTCATCGGCATCCAGCTGTGTTACCTCGGGCGGGTTCAGATTTAGCTTCCTGAGACCGAAGCATGTAAGCAGAGTGACCATTTCTTCCAAATGGTTCGCGCCTAATATTAAGCGTGAATCAGCATTGGCTCTCTCAAGGGAGCAGGGATAGCAGCGTCCATTTCTTAACGCAACAGCACAATTTCGTAGGCCTAGGATGAAAAGTTGTGCGCCAGAACTCAGCGTTTGGATGTTGTAATTCACTTTGATTGCTCGCTTCAGTTTGTCTCGTAATATGACTGGACCCTTAAGATGCAAATGATAATCATTCGCATTTGAAGGTCAAGCAAAATTTCAGTTAAAACAAAAAAGAGTGGGATGTGGCAATTTCGCTTGAACAGCTTGATCGGGTGAGCCTTTGGATAACTAGGCATCTTTTCTGGCGCGATAACTAGGGAGAAATTTTTCGCATAGCGGTGGGTGTTAGACAAACCCAAGCCGATTTTTAAAACAGGCTGAATGAGTATCGAGTATCGAGTACCGAGGGTATTTTAAAATATCTGCTCGAATGCTTAGAAAACCGACACACGGCATCCTTAAAGCAAAAGCTCGCACCAACTCACGACCAATTAACTACCAGTGCACGCACGTAACTAGCCATTTATCGAGTTTAAGCAGGCATTCGCTGGAATTTATCCGGTGATTTCGTATAGTGCGCGCATGAGAAAAACCTACTTTACCGCTTTATTCATTGCTGTCGGCATTATCGGCTGGATCGCGTCCGGTCTGTTGGAAGAAGGCGCCGCGCCAGTGCCTCAAACGATTTCTGCAAAGAACGCTCAGCAACGCGCCCAGTCCGAAGACCAACCGCTCACAAGCGTTCGTGTCATGACAAGTTACGCGGTGGAACAAAACCGATTGACCTCGGTTCGGGGTCAAACGACAAACGAGCGAAGCGTTTTGGTTCAATCTCAAGTGGGTGGTTTAGTGCTGCAGCGTCGAGTTGAGCGCGGCGGTGTCGTACGCCAAGGGGATGTCCTTTGCGAAATTTCAGTCGAGGATCGAGATGCAAACCTCAAAGAGGCTCTGGCTGGGCTCGCGCAAACCAAGTTGGATTTAAATGGCGCGAAGCAGTTGGCGGCGAAGGGCTTGCAATCGGATGCTGTGATAGCGGGCGCGGAGGCGCGAATGGCAGCGGCAGAGGCGGTTGTGCAGCGGCGGCGGCTGGAAAAGTCGCGTCTAAAAATAACGGCCCCTTTTGCGGGTGTCGTTGAAGACACGCATATGGAAGTCGGACAGTTTGTGACGCCGGGCGCGTCCTGTGTGACGCTGGTTGATTTGGATCCGATGTTGCTCATCGGTGAGGTGTCAGAACAACACCTTGCGGGATTAAAGCCAGGCTTGCTTGTAAGTGCGACACTCTCCAATGGTGATGTGGTTGCTGGCAAGCTGCGGTTTGTTGCCCATGTTGCGGCACCCGGGACCCGCACCTATGCCATCGAGGCCTTAGTCGATAATCCCGATTTTTCGATTGCGAGCGGCATGACCGCGGCACTTTCCATTTCGGTTGAGCAAGTCAAAGTCCATCAGGTTACGCCTGCACTCTTGGTGCTCGATGACGAGGGCCGAAGCGGCGTTCGGGGTATCACAGCGGATCAGCTCGTGACATTTTACCCAGTTGAGTTGATTTCAGAAGACAATGACGGCATTTGGGTCTCGGGGTTGCCGGATGTTGTCGACTTGATCGTTGTAGGCCAACAAACCGTCGTTGCGGGTGAACAGGTTGATGCGCAACAGGCGAGTAATAGCACCCTCAAGGGTAGTAGAGGATGAATAGTCTTATTGATGCCGTGGTGAGTCGCCCGCGCACAACCTTGCTGCTCATGGCAATGGTGTTGATTGCGGGGGTTGCCAGCCTGCGTTCGATACCGGTGGAAAGCGATCCGAGCATCGCCGTGCCGTTTTTTCAAATCCAAGTTTTTAATGAAGGTATCTCAGCGGAAGATGGCGAGCGCTTACTGGTTCTACCACTTGAAAATGAGTTGCGAGGTGTCGAAGGGGTCGACAAGATTGAGTCTTATTCCGGTGAGAATTCATCCAGCCTAATTGTGCAATTTAATGCGAATCAAGATGTCGACCAAGCATTACTCGACGTACGAGAGGCGGTTGATCGAGCGAAGGTTGAGCTGCCGAGTTCTGCCGAAGAGCCTAGCATTTATGAAATGAGTACCGACGACTTTCCGGTGCTGCAGGTAAATGTTACGGGCGAGGGCGTTCCTGAGCGCATGCTGTATTACGCGGCCCTTGAGTTGCGCGATCGAATCGAGACACTCCCCGATGTGCTGAATGCTGAGATGCGGGGCAATCGCGAAGAAGTCCTTGAAATTATAATTAACCCTGAAGCCTTAGAAGCCTACAAAATTTCGGGGGAAGAGCTGATTGGGGTGCTCGCCCGGAATAATCGGTTGGTTCCGGCGGGCAGCCTGGATAACGGCGAAGGTCGCTTTGCCCTGAAGGTGCCGAGTGTCATAGAAGACGCCAGCGATCTGTTCGATTTGCCAGTCAAAACCACGGCGGATGCCGTGATCACGCTCAGCGATGTGGCAACCGTTCGTCGCAGTTTTAAAGATCGCGGGGGCTATGTTCGGGTTAATGGCCAGACAGCGATTACCATTAACGTGAAGAAGCGCAGTAAAGCGAACATTATCGAGACGGTTGCAGCCGCCAAAGCAATAGTCGACGAGGTCCGGCCGGAATTGCCAGGCCGAATTGATATTATATACACCACGGACCAAGCGCCTTGGGCCTTGGCTCAGGTGAACGAGCTGCAGGGCAATATTTTAACGGCCTTGGCGTTGGTGATGGTTATTGTGGTTGCTGCGATGGGCTTTCGCTCCGGCCTCATCGTTGGCTTGGGAATCCCTGTGTCGCTCTTGTTCGCCATCACGATTCTCTATGTCATTGGGTTTACCTATAACTTCATGGTGATGTTTGGGATGTTGCTGGCCTTGGGCATGCTAATTGATGGCGCCATTGTGGTAACAGAATATGCAGATCGCCGGATGTTAGAAGGCGAACATCGCCGTCAGGCCTACGCCACCGCAGCCAAGCGAATGTTTTGGCCCGTAGTCGCGTCAATTGCGACTACCTTAGCGGCATTTCTGCCGCTGATGTTTTGGCCGGGGATCGTTGGCAAGTTCATGCGCTATCTGCCCGTCACGGTCTTTGCAGTGTTGTCAGGCAGTCTGATTTACGCGTTGGTGTTTGGCCCGGCGATTGGCGCATTGATCGGCCGGCCAGGTGCCGACCAAGAGGGCATGCTGAAGAATTTAAGGACGATGGAATCGGGTAATCCGTTAGACCTGACAGGCATTACGGGGGTCTACGCGAAAGTACTTTGGTGGTGCGCCCATCATGTTTTTCTGACGCTCACGGTGACGGTCTCGATTTTGATTGGTAGTTTTATTGCGTACGAGCAGTCCGGCAATGGGGTGATTTTTTATTCGGACGCGGAGCCGCAGTTTGCGCAGGTCTTTGTCAAATCGCCTGGAAACCTGTCGGCATTCGAGGCCAATGTCTTGGTTGCCGAAGTGGAAGCCAAAATTTTAGATATTAACGGCATTGCTGAAATGAATACCTATGCCCGGTCGAATCCAGGCGATGACGAAATCGGCACCTTATTTATGCAAATGTTGCCAGAAAGTGATCGCACGCGTTCAACCGCTGAAATTTTTCAAGATGTGCGGGATTCAACGAAGCCTTTAGCGGGCGTTAGCGTTGAAATCGAAGCGATGGAGCAGGGGCCAAGAAACGGTAAACCCATCAAGATCGAAATCTCAGCATTTGATCGCGATCTGCTAGGGCCGGCCCTTAAAAGGGTGCGCGATCAGGTTGAAAGAACCGAAGGTATCGTTGACGTTACAGACAGTTTGGCAAAACCGGGCATCGAGTGGCGCTTGAAGGTTGATCGAGCCCGAGCGGCAATGTACGGCGCTGATGTGACGCAGGTGGGGGTTGCGGTGCAGTTGATTACAGGCGGCATCAAAATCGGCGAGTATCGGCCGGATCGCAGTGATGATGCCGTGGACATTCGGATTCGTTATCCCGATAGCGCTCGCGGTATTAAAGCAATTGACGCGTTAACCGTCGCAACGCCTGCCGGTATGGTGCCGATTTCCAATTTTGTCACGACTGAGGCGATGCCTAATGTTGGTACGATCCGTCGCTTTAATGGCATAGCGGTCGATTATGTATGGGCCAATGTTGCCAGTGGCGTTTTGGCTGATACAAAGGTTAAAGAGCTTCAGGCCTGGCTTGGAACCCAGACCTTTGATCCCGGCGTGAATGTGATCTTCCGTGGCGCGGATGAAGAGCAGGCGGAATCTCAAGCCTTCACCGCATCCGCATTTGGTTTGTCGCTTTTATTGATGTTTGTTTTGTTGGTAACCCAATTCAACAGCTTCTATCAATCGGCGTTGATTTTGTTCGCCGTTGTGATGTCCACTGCGGGAGTTCTGATCGGGCTTTTGATTACCGGCAACCCCTTTAGTTCGCTGTTGACGGGGATCGGTATTGTGGCGCTCGCCGGTATTGTGGTGAACAACAACATAGTGCTCATCGATACCTTCAACGAGCTCCGGCGGGATCATCCCGCGGCAGATCCCATTATGTTAATTGTGCGAACAGGCACCCAGCGACTCCGCCCTGTTGTGTTGACCACGCTGACCACCGTATTTGGCTTGTTACCACTGGCAATGAACTTCAGTATCGACATGCTTGATCGTAGCGTCACATACGGCAGTATGTTGTCATCGCTTTGGGTGCCTTTATCACAAGCCATTGTGTCGGGTATGGCCTTCGCTTCGATTTTAACCTTAGTTGCCACGCCGGCGATGCTGGCACTGCCTTATCGCGTGCAGCATCGTTGGGGGCGTTTGAAAGCTCTGGTGTATCGTTTGCAGGGCCGAGATTTAAAAGCGGCTGAAACCTGAGCACAGCTCTTTGCACCGCGAAGAACGCATCGGCGCTGGATAGAGTGCGCGGCGCTTGCTGACGCAGAGCAACAAAACCGCCTGAAGCTTCAGGCGTGGTGCGTGATTAGGCGGCTAAAAAATTGCTATGCAGTCTTGTTTCAAGGCTGGCATGATCATCCTCAGCTCCCCAACATGAAGAGGC
>JABGTE010000111.1 GCA_018647445.1 Gammaproteobacteria bacterium | reverse complement strand
CGACTTCTGCAACAGTACTTCCTTTATAAACGTGTACGCGCGCGCCATATACGCCTATAAAGGGAAAGGGAAAGGGACTGCAGCATCTTCGGGGGTTGAAAACCCAAATTCTGGGGAAAACTAAAAATAAAAAAATTTTCGAAACTATTTAGCTTATGGAAAAATAACAATGAGAATACAGAACCTAGGAACGCGCGCGTTTTGGTCTACGACACGTGTTGCTGCCGGTTTAGGCACAATACTGTTTGCATTGGGCGCATCTAGCAATGCTACAGAAATCAAGGTGGTAAAAGCGGAAACGGTTGGCATGTCGAGTGAACGGCTTGAGCGTATTGGCGTAGGTATGCGTCGCCTGATCGACGCGGATAAAATTCCGGGCACTGTGACACTGGTTGCACGACGGGGCAAAGTCGTTCATTTCGAAACAAATGGCATGCGCGATGTGGCCAAGTCGTTGCCCATGGAAAAAGACACCATCTTCCGCCTCTACTCCCAAACCAAGCCGGTCACCGGAGCAGCGGTGATGATGTTATTTGAGGAAGGTCATTTTTTACTCTCTGATCCTATATCTAAATATCTGCCTGAGTTTAAAAACATGGTCGTCTATGTCGGTACCAAAGACGGAAAAGTGCAAACAGAACCCGCGCGTCCGATAACGATTCATCACCTGCTTACCCACACTTCTGGCATGACGTACAGTTTATTCCCGACACCTGTGGGGAAAATATATCGCGACGCATTTATTGACGCCTCATCAGCACCAATTATTCAGACTGACCCACGCACAGGTATGAGTTCGGTTCTGAGCGATGAAGACGACCCAGAGAGACATGGCACATTGAAAGAATGGAGCGAAATGACAGCTCAACTGCCGCTTGTCGCTCAACCGGGTACCGAATGGAATTATAGTGTCAGCATAGACGTGTTGGGCCGACTGGTCGAAGTCATCTCAGGGCAACCCTTTAGGGACTTTTTGAAGTTAAGGCTGCTTGAACCTTTGGGCATGACGGATACCGATTTCCATGTGCCTAAAGAAAAATTGTCGCGCTTTGCGACGAATTACGTACCGCATCCAAACGGTGGACTGGTGGCTATAGATGACGCCGCCAACACCTATTATCGCAGCCCTCCTGCTGTGGCCTTTGGCGGTTCCGGATTGGTTGGAACCGTTGGGGATTATTTAAAGTTTGCACAGATGCTGGTAAATCACGGGGAATATGAAGGTCGACGTTATCTGGGCAGCAAGACTGTCGAATTCATGATGCAAAATCATCTGCCGCCAATATTTCCCGACGATCCGGTATCAAGCTTGAAAAAAGTTGTTGCGTTGTATGGCGGCTCTCCCCAAGGACGCGCATGGGGCTTAGGTTTTGGTGTGGCCGGATCTGTTGTTACCAGGCCTGCGACTTATGGGTTGCCAGTATCAAAGGGTACTTACAGTTGGGGCGGCGCGGCTACGACACATTTTTGGGTAGATCTTGAAGAGCAATTGGTGATGCTTGTGCATACACAATTAGTGCCCGATGGCACCTACCCCGTGGCTGAGTTAATGCAGCTTTTAACCTATCAAGCAATCATTGATTAACCGCAAAAAGTCATCACCCCCGCCTTTTGGTGGGTTTCGGCTGTTTTTGCTACAAGGGGTCATCCATCGAATGGCTCGGTTCGGTAAACCATTTCGGACCCGCCGCGGTGATGTAAGCGTGATCCTCAAGGCGCACGCCGAATTCGCCGTAGCTGCAGATCATCGGTTCTATTGAAAAGCACATGCCGGGTTCAAGCGGCAGATCATTGCCTTTGACCATGTAGGGGTGTTCATGGATATCGAGACCGACGCCGTGGCCAGTACGGTGTGGTAACCCCGGCACCTGGTAACCCGGGCCAAAGCCAGCGGCTTCGATTACGGTGCGTGCCGCAAGGTCAGGTGCCGAACAGGGTGCCCCCACCTGAGCTGCGTTGAACGCGGCGAGTTGGGCGGCCTGCTCCAGCTCCCAAATTTCGCGCTGACGAGCATTTGCCTCACCGAGAACATAGCTGCGGGTGATGTCGGAGTTATAGCCATGCAATGTTCCGCCAGTATCGATCAGTACCATGTCATTCTCGACTAGCTGCTGTGGAAAGGGTACTCCGTGCGGATAAGCGGTTGCTTCACCGAACAGCACGATCTTGAAGGTTGAGCGCCCATCCATGCCGCAGGCAATATGAGCCTTATCAAGAAAGGACTGCACTTCCCGTGTATCAATGCCCGGCCGCAGAATTTTTGCAACTGCCTGTTGAACTCGCAAAGTAATACCCTTCGCCTGTGTCAACAGGGCGAGCTCGGCGCTAGACTTTATGCGTCGGCAGCTGGCGATCAACTCTTCCCCGTTACTAATCACTAGATTGACATCAAAAGCCTGCAAACGGCTCGCGGTGTAAAAAGGCGTCTGTGAATCGATCGCAAGCTGACAGCGCGCTTGTGGTGCAAATTTCATTGCTGCATTGGCAACCGCAGCAGTCGGATCCTCGTGCTCTTCCCAGAGCACGAAACGGCCTTCGACGACCATACTGGCCAGTATTTTTTGTTGCTCAAATGCAGGAACCACATATAGCAATTCACCGCTGGCGGAAATGATAGCGCCATGCAACCGTTCGGTTGCATAACAGAGCAAACCGGTGAAATAGCGCAAACTGTTGGTGGCATCGAGATAGAGGGCGTCGATGCCGGTTGCCAACATCAGCGCACGCAGCTTGTCGATACGTTGCTGATATTCATCGAGACCGATAGCAACTGCCTGGCCACGTTGTGACGTAAGTTTCGCAAGTTCGGTTGCTGCGGTCGATCCACCAACGCCATTCGTCATGGTCTGAATTCCGAAAAATTAGAGTGAAGGAGAATATATAGGCAGCATTTTTCAGGGATGTCAAAGACGCCTGAAAATAGCGAAGTTTAACCTCATTGTCCGAAGAACCGTCAGGTATCGTCATTGCTCATATTCGATCAAATTTAGAGATCAGTGGAATGTTGATCCTTTATTTGGTCAATTTGTTCACCAACGGCTACCTGCACGATTACACCAGCAATCCCGCTTGTGTCTTGGATTAAGTGCACGCTCCTGTTAACAGGGATCTTGCCGCAAAGCCATTTCCCCATTTAAAACACTCGTTGTGCGATCTGCCTATAGAATGACCAACCCAACGTGCAAAATTCTACGTTCTAGGTAGCCTTGCCAAAACTGCGCCTAGCGCGATTTTTCACCACGTAATATCTGATCGATAGTGGACTCAGAGAGAACATGACCCTCGTCGCTCAGAGTCTCGGCAAGTGAGCCATCCTTTGTAAACAAATTGAAAAGGACCACGGCCCCCTCTGGCCCACCCTTTTCCATATGAACATCGCCGGGTAGCTTGCAAGCGTAATCTCCCGGTCGCCTGATCTTAGATCGTGTCTCAACGCCTGTCTCAAGGTCAATATCCATGACATGCAGTTCTCCCGCTAACACCAATGATGTGGTGATAGCGGTGTGTCTATGGAAATGACAATAGGCATTCGGGGCCCAACGGTACAATAGGTCAACATGCCCGTCATCTCTGGCCCCAAGTAGAGCTGATTGAAAGTCGATCGGGTAATCAAAGTGATGACTGCCCGTGAATCGTTTCCACCGAAGATTTGCGTTATCGAAGAGGTTCATAATGACGAAACGTAATTATCTTCCTATGTTAATCACTTTTAGCTGGGTGAACTCAGCTAACCCTTCTTCACCCAGTTCATTTCCGAGTCCGGACTGTTTCGCGCCGCCAAATGGAATTGCTGGATCCAACTCAGCGTGCTTGTTGATCCATATGGTCCCAGCGTCCATCTTCTCTGCTAGGGCGTAGGCTTTATCGAGATCAGTCGACCAGACAGATCCGCCTAAACCCCAAGGCGAAGCATTGGCACGTTCGATAACCTCATCGTAGCTAGAGAAACTCATAACGGGCAAAACTGGGCCAAACTGCTCCTCATCAACCAACCGCGAGCCTTCGCTGATGTCACGGACGATTGTTGGTCGGATAAAGAACCCCGCTTGATCCGGCACCTCGCCACCTGCAATGACGTTACCGTCGGTTTTGGCCTCTTCAATCAGTTCTTTTACACGCTCATATTGCATTTTATTTTGCAGTGGGCCTAGCTTGGTGCCCTGCTGAGAGCCGTCTCCGATAACGGTTTCATTGGCAATTTTTGCTAGCTCGTCACAAACTTCATCATAGATATTTTCGTGAACGAAGAGTCTTTTCATCGCAATACATACTTGACCACTATTTTGGAAAGCACTGTCAAACAATTTTGGCGCCGTTTCTTTTGGATTAACGTCATCCATCACGATACCGGCATCGTTGCCACCTAGCTCAAGCGTGATACGTTTCAGCAATCCAGCAGCTCCGGCCATGACCTTCGCGCCCGTCGCAGTAGAGCCGGTGAAGGAAATCTTTCGGATATCGGGGTGCGCTGTCAGTGGTGCGCCAAGATCATTAGCATCTGTAATAATGTTTAGTACGCCGGCTGGGACAATATCTTTGATCAGTTCGCCCAATCGCAACGTGCTCAAAGGCGTTGTTGGCGCTGGCTTCAACACCATGGTGTTGCCAGCGATCAAGGCTGGCGGCACCTTGAATGCCATTAAGATCAGGGGGAAATTCCAAGGCACGATAGCACCGACGACGCCGAGTGGCCTGCGGTGTGCCTCAACCCTTCTGCCCTCAGAGTCATCGATTACCTTTACGGGAAGATCCAACGACATGAAATAGCGGAAAAAAGCGGCGGTTCCATAGACTTCACCGGTTGCATCCGCAAGCGGCTTGCCTTGTTCTTGCGTAAGCAGCTGCGCCAGTTCGGTTGCATTCGCTTCGATAACATCAGCAATGGCACCGATGACTTTCTTACGTTCCTCAATACTTGTTGCACTCCAAGCAGGAAATGCTTCTTTAGCAGCCGCGACGGCAACGTTTAGCTGCGCTTCTGAGGCTTTCGGACATTCAACGATGGTTTCTTCCGTAGCAGGGTTTATAACTGCCATAACCTCATCGCCAGACACTAATTTACCTTTGATCAATAATTTGTAATCGCCCATCGTCATTGCTCCAATACTGAAGCCCACATCATAGGCAAACCTAGCCAAAACCGCCATGGCTAAGCATTGCCACTACTTTGCGAATTTTAGACTCAAATTAAGGTCGCGGATAAGCTACTGGCGCCTTAAACAGCATCTCCGGAAAAACCTTCGGCAAACGCGTCAAGTCCTTCAGAATCATGTGTGTCACGACAATTTTCTTAGATAACTCTTATCAAGGTGTCAGCCCCTAAAGCTGGGGCCACTTTTTGAGATTCGCTTAGTCGTGACGAACGATTCGAGTAGCGCTCTTCATAACCCAAGCAGGTTTACTGAAGATCTGCCCTTTTTGAGCGCATCAATTCAGCCTGAAATGATGTTGCGCTGATAACGCTGCCTTTTTTCGGCTTCGGACCAAACAGATCAATCCGGGCCCAATCCAATCAGTTGAAAACCCGATAGTGCAATGTTGTAATCTTAAGAAGCGAGGCGCCATTTCATTGCGCCCTCAGAACGCAAACCGTCAGACACGGAGCCTTACGATGGATATCCTTCTTCCAATGTTAGCAATGATCATTCTGACGGCAGCTGTGAGCATGCTGCTGCTGGCTACTCGCTTGCCGTTAATTATTCGACATTTTGGTCACTTACAAGGCGCGATGCACTCAGATGAATTGCGTCCAAAATTATCGCCGCGAATGCGTTTCATAACCGACAACTATAATCATTTGTTCGAGCAGCCCGTGCTGTTCTATGCACTGGTCGTCTATCTGCATCTGAGTGAAACGGTAGATGAGCTTCAAATACAGATGGCTTGGCTGTATGCTGCATCGCGCGCAATTCATTCGCTGATTCATTTGACCAATAACAACGTGTCGGCAAGGGCGCTGGCGTTTGTGATTTCGATGATTATCCTGATCGTTATGATTTTCCGCGCCGGTCTCGCGCTCGTTATCAGTTAAATCGACTCGCCGAGATAAGAAGATGGTCCGTTCCCGTTTGCACTTTTGCGTGGGTCATTTCCTTGGTTGCCAATGAGGCGCGCAGGTCCAGAGCGTTCAACCGATACGGCATCAAGGCTTGTCTAAGAAACCTGCCGGCAAGTTTAAGGACCTGCCATAAAAGCCTTCGCTGCGGCTACAACAGCCGTTGAACACGCTGCTGGCGTTTTACCGCCATCGAATAAATCTTTGCACGGCCCTTTTAAGACGCCAGCCCTATTTTGCGAAATCCATTCGAAAAGCGCTTCAAAAATTGGTGGATCGTCACCCTCGAAACTGACAGCGCTGATCTTATTACCCACTACTTTGAGGCTAAAAGTATCTGTGGCTTCGTAGCCCATTGTGAGGCCAAAATCATCTGTAACGGTGATGGCGCAATGAATCGTCTCACGCTTATCTATTACACAGGCATTTCTTTGTTTTACTCGGTAATGAGCTGCTTCAGCCCAAGCCTGGTAATACAGCAACTGCGCCGCATCTTCCCCAGGTATAAGCAGCGCCTTCAAACCAGCTGGATTGAATTCATAAAATTCATCTAGCAATTTTTCTGCGATGCGCAAATCATCTTCCAAGGAACTGTGGCTCGTTGCGACACAAACAATTGCAAGAAATAAGAGTAAAAATAGTCTAAAAATAGTATTCATTGGAACCCTCGCTTTCTGGTGGCGCCGGGCCTAGTATAAAACTCGGCACTCAAAAAAGTGTTTTCACTATGGTCGACAAGTTCATTAAGTATGCGCTTCACCCAATTATCTTAGCCTGTGTTCTCATTGCTTGGCTGTTCAACCTCGAGTCACCCGTCTTCTATCTCTTAGTGCTGTTGAGTGTGCATTCATTACTCGGCGCTTTGGAGTATTGGAAACCCGCAAGGCCTGGTTGGGTTGTGCCTGCTTGGCCCAAACTATTCAATGTTGTCCTTGTTGTCATACTGGTTATGGGTGCAGGTCTCGTCGCTCAACTGTATCAGGTGCATTTAGTGACGCCCCTTTCAAAATTTCGTGAAAACATGAGTTTAGACATCTGGCCCCATAGTTGGCCTTTAATAGTGCAAGTGTTCCTCGTCTTCTTTACCAGTGAGCTCCTTTGGTATTGGATTCACCGAGCAGAGCATCGTTGGCATTTCGTTTGGCGAGTCTCCGGGCATGGAGCCCATCATTCATTCAAAAAATTAAATGCGCTTAATGCCGGCTTAAACCATCCGTTAGAACTCTTTTTCCTGGCGGTACCAGCGGCACTAATGGAATTAATTTTTGGTGTGGGACCGGCCGCCGCCGGCGCTACTATTTTACTGGTGACGCAAGCAACCATCGCGCACACAAATCTTAATATGAACAGTAAGGGCATGGACCTACTGTTTACAACGAATCGACACCACATTCGCCATCACTCAGTGGTTTTGGAAGAGAGCAATACTAATTATGGATGCGCGACGCTACTGTGGGACCGAGTATTTGGCACTTTTGCTGACAGTTTTACGGTCGATGTAGGGGTTGGCCCCACAGAGCCGACACTCGCCCAAAAATTTCTCATGCCGGTCCGAGAACCGGGCGATACGACTGTCGCACCTGGCTAAAGAGTCTCGCGCTCAAATAGCCACAACAGTGGTTGCGGTGCTTGAGCCGATACCTTAAACACGTCTTTATAGTATTTCCCTGCAGCGCATGCGCGGAAGCCCAACTGCCCAAAGCTCACCCATTAACGCCAAGGAGGGTCAACCGCACGCCAAAAGACAGGTACACCATCGCCGGCCTGTGCACTAACGCACCGTATCGCTCTACCCTCCAGGTAGTTAAAAGGTCATTGATTAGTGATCAAGTTTTCGAGGACAATCAATTGGAAACCACGCCCTTTTAATTTACCGAGGTATGCATTGGCTAATTTTAGTATCAAGGCGCGACTAAACAGTGTTGCAGATGCTCTTACGGGTATTGGCCATTTGATTCGTGGCGAGCACAACGCATGGATTCATTTTGTCGCGACTATCTTGGTCATAAGCTTGGGCTCTTATTTTTCCGTCTCGACGATGGCGTGGATCGCACTGGTACTCGCAATCAGTATTGTTTGGTTAGCGGAGGGCATGAATACGGCCATCGAGGTTCTCGCAGATGCGGTTAGCCAAGAACAGAACGCTTTGATTGCAAAAGCTAAGGATGTTGCTGCCGGCGCCGTACTATTAACAGCCATTGGCGCAGCGACGGTTGGTGCGCTTGTTTTCTATCCTTACCTTTAATCTTATTGATGCTGTTTTACGGAACCAGACGACGGAAATCCTAAGAGGTCAAAAGGCCCCTAATTGACATCAAAGTCCTTGCTGGTGGGCTTTTTTGACGTCAGCATAAAACGCGATGGTCGGCTGACGCATACCTGTTCCGGTCGCCGATGGGGGACCAGGAGTGTAGTGCGCTTTTACCTTTTCATTTGAGTAAAGGTCGCGCCGCACCAAAGCCTGCGCAGCCTTGCAGGGCGGTATTTCTGCTAACGGATGAATGCAATTCACTTAATGGATCAGTATAGAAAATGATTATAAGACTCATGAAAGGTTTACTGTATTTATTTCTAGCCTGCCTTTTGATTGTTCTGTTGATTGCAGGCACGGCATGGGCACTTACGTTCAAGCAGGTCATCAGCGAAAGCCACGACACGCCCTACTTACGCAACGATATAGTCTCCATCGATGAGCCCACGACTGAGCTTCTATGGGAGGTCCTGTTAATGGGTGATGCCGGAGATTCAAAACTTTTGCCTTGGCATGGCACCTTAGCGATGGCCGCCGATATCGCAGCAGAAAAACCCGAACAAACTTCGGTGGTGATGCTAGGCGACAATATCTATTTTTTTGGTTATCCGAATTTGGAAGCAGAGCAGACGGAGTATGATCCCGAGCAGCTTGAATTGATTGATCGCCTAAATGCTCAGCTTCAAATCGCAAGGCGCAGTGGCGCTGAATTGTTCTTGGTACCCGGCAACCACGATTGGTACGCGGATCAAGTCGATACGCAGGCCCAACATGTATCGGCTTACGCTAAAGAGCATGGCGCATTGGTGTCTTTCCGGCCTTGGGTTAAAGATGCGATACCCTTTCCAGAAGTCGCTCATCGCAAAGGTGTGAGTATTATTTTTCTGGATACGCAATGGCTGATCACTGCTGACCAAGCAGGCTTCGATCAGACAATAGCGCATTTAAAACGATTAATCGCAAACACCGTGCGGGAGTATCCAAACAACCTAATTCTCGCAACCGCCCACCATCCCATTCAAACCATGGGGCCCCACGCTCAGTTTTATACCAGTCGTGGTTATGCGTTTTTTATGGCCTTGGTGGATTTGTTTTCCGAACCCGACCAGGACATTCACAACGAGCCCTACAAGCGGCTGATTGCTGGACTTAACGACGCGTTCACTGTTGACGCCAATGTCATCTATGCGGCGGGTCATGACCACAGTTTACAAATATTTGAAGCGTCATCGATAGAATCCCTGACACCAGCGGCCGGAAAAATAGGCCCTGACTACCAATTGGTCAGCGGCGCAGCGCATCAGAATAAAGTGAGCGGTGTTGGTCATAACGACAACACTCTGTTTGCAGTTTCCGCAGAAGGTTTGATGAAGCTGAGTATCTATTCTGAGGGCGCAGCTGTGGAAGTGATTTCGTCTAATGGCGATTTACTACATCGCCAATGGCTGAAGTAGTCGATTACGGACCTAGACCTAACAGAAACCTAGTCGAGACTGATTTCGGATTGATTTTCTCTCCCGTAAAAAAAAAGTAGTCCATCAGAGATACAGAGGGTCGCTGTAACCCAAATGATTCTCACCCTTCACTCAAGAGCATGGGTCAGAACTTGCAATCGATTGCGCGGTCTTGAGACATTCTCGGGTTTGTTGCTGCCAAAACAGATTAAAGGCAGTGCCGAAAGTGATGGTTTCTTTACAACTCCGGAAGCAGATTGATCATCGCGAACTCAAATTACGTTTAGCCTACCCACCAAACGTTTCCGAGTGAGCAAAACGCCTAATCGCCTCCAATTCTATGGCTTTACCGTTGGACCGATTCAGATCAGCCGGGTATTCATTTGCATAAAGAGATCAGAAACAGGGGCCCCGGATTCGTTAACATGCTATTTTGCAGAAATCATTCGCGAGCCTGACCAATGACCAGCTCACAAACAGTCCAATTTTCGAACGGCAGGGCTCTGCCGAGAAGGTGATTTATGAAGTTATATACCGGCGATCTCAGCCCTTACAGTGCCAAAGTACGAATGCAGATTTATGCGATGGGGATCCAAGATGAGATAAATTTTGATCTACCCGTCCAGTTTATGATGGGCAAAATGTTTCAGGTTTCCCCGATTGGTCGAATCCCCGTATTGGAAGTGGACGAAGGCCTCATCCCCGAATCGGAAGTCATTGCTGAATACCTTGACGAACGATTTCCTGACAAGGCGCTCACGGGTAGTTCGCTTAAGGAACGTGCCGATGTCAGAGTCGTTTCAAGAATTGCTGACATTTATCTAATGAACAATATTTTTATGTCGCTCAGTCAGGCCAACACAGAAACACGGGTTCAGGCAGTACTTGACCTTTTAATCGGCCAGGTCAGGCGCGGCATCGGGGCGCTGGAAAAACATATTGGCATCGGCAATTTCGCGGTTGGTGATTCCCTGACGCGCGCTGATTGCACCCTAGTGCCCGCTTTGTGGATGTGCAGCAGTACGGTGCCGCGTCTTGGTTTTGATAGTCCCATCGTTGAGGGGACTCGCGTCTCGGCTTATTGGGACAACATCCAAAACAACGAGTTTGCAGTTAAAATTCTTGATGAAATGAACAAGGGTATGAAAGCCAGACTCGACGGCACTGAGCGCAAAATGGCCGAAGCGGCGATTGCACGTGCACAGGACAACTCGAACCAATAAATCGCAACTTTTGCACGGTTTTTTCCCTGGCCTACTTTGTGCAGTTTGTAAGAATCGCTATCCTTTCTTGCAGGCGGTGAGCCGACTTTTGCGCTGCCGCCAAACCGCTCAAATAGCAGACACCGACGCGCCATACCCCCTAACGATGGACCGTATCATCGACTCAAAACGACCCGCAAGCCGCCGTGGCGGAGTGTCTAGATGTACAGCTGCTTTGTTGAGGCAAACCGGAACTAAGAGCGCGACTCTAGCGGCTTGAGAAGCCTTTATCTAAATGAGTTCAAATGAGGGACTGTGGTACCCATTGTCGCGTAGGGTTAAGCACTAAGACCATCCATACTGTTTGCAGAGTATTGTTCTACTAAACCCAATGAGACAAAGATCAAAACCCCGCCAAGCTTAAGGTTTATTTTTCTCGTCTTTCACGACACACTGACCGCTATCTTCTTTATCTAGGAAGCCGAACGATGACGAGCCAGGTACACGAACTCACAACTGCAGACCGAGTAGAAATTCATGAGTTACCTGGTCGATACGGCGATGCCATCGACGATCGAAATTGGACCGCCCTAGACACTATTTTCACGCCGGATGCCGTGTTCGACCTTACCGGGGTTGGCGCTCGCATTTGCAATGGCCTTGATGACATAAAATCCTTCATGGAATCCGAGGCCGCCCATCCCCGCACTCATATGATGACCAACGTTTACACGGACTCCAACGAAGACGGCGTCACGCTACGCTTTCGCATCGTTGCCCTTATCGGCAAGGGTCGAACGTCCACGGCAAGCTATTACGATAAAATCGTTAAAACCGAAGCAGGATGGCGAACCCAACATCGTTTCGTATCAAACCGCCGGCGCGACAAAAGAGAGGCCGAAGTCGATCGCAAGGGCATAGCACTGTAAATTTCCGAGTTCCCCCTGTTATTCTTACGCCCAAGCTGAGTGCACTGACGTTTCTGAGTGCTGGCTTAATAAGGTAAATCGTATGAAGTACATTATCCCCTTTTCGATCTGGCCCTATGTTGCCGGGTTTATCGTCCTAATCAGCAGCAGCACCTTGGCCAGCATTGGTTTAATTAACGGTGCAGTGCAACTGACTTTGTTTATTGCAGTAGTGTGTATTCCGGTTTGGCGCACCGGGCGTATGTCATACGTGGACATTGGTTGGCCCTTGGGTGTATTACTCATCGGCGTATTAACGCTTGCTTTGTTGCGAGATGGCTACTGGCTCAGAACCCTCATCGTGAGCCTCGTGTACCTCTTGATCGGCGGTCGAATGGGACTCGGGGCACTGCATGGCTGGCGTAAAGGCTGGCTTCAAACCGAGCTACCACGATACCAGTACCAACGAATCCATTGGCAGCACATCGGCGTCACGAACACGCGGCTGCGTGCGCAAGTCGAGGTCCTCAGCCAAGGCGTTTTTAATGCCTCTTTTATTGCGCTACCAGCGATGATCATGGCTATGAACCCCAGCCCCTCAATTGCTTATCTTGAAATCCTCGGGCTTTGCCTATGGCTTGCGGCATTTTGCTTAGAGACCCTCGCCGATCAGCAAAAGCTGGCATTCTTAGTGGCAATGAAGAAAGCCAACAAACCCAGAATGGTGTGCAACGTCGGCTTGTGGCGTTATACCCGTCATCCTAACTATTTTGCCGAGTGGATGGTGTGGAATGCTGTTGTGATTGCGGCCATTCCTTCTTGGCTCGCTTTGTACTCTGCCGAGTCGTTTATCATTTGGGCTTTGCTGGGCGTTGGCCTGCTAATGGTTTCTTATGGGTTGTTTGCGACCCTTGTCAGCTACACCGGCGCGGTGCCTTCAGAATATTATTCGGTCCAAAAACGACCCGCATACAAAGCCTACCAGCGGCAAACCAATCAGTTCTTTCCCGGCCCTAGAAGATCGACTTTGGATGTTAACAGCGATCCATCGGGGTAATATTCGCAGGTCACTTACGATGCAGGCGCGGAATCGCCCCACGCGTCTATCGAGTCCAGTTTTCGTCAAAGCAGGCCCTTTATCGCCGCGGGCGCTTTATCGCCGCGGGCGCTTTATCGCCGCGGGCGCTTTGTCGCCGCGGGCGCTTTGTCGCCGCGGGCGCTTTATCGCCGCTGGCGCTCTATCGCCGCGGGCGCTACCCGTTTACAATTCTGCTGCTGGGCTAAAGCCGACTAAACTTCGGATTACTTTATGG
>JABGTE010000119.1 GCA_018647445.1 Gammaproteobacteria bacterium | reverse complement strand
CTTTCTAGCGAAGGATGCCGCGCCGACTATCTTAGTAAGCGGGAAACTTTCGTAAAATTTGCCTCGAATGGTTTCAGCCCCTTAGCTGACAACCTTACTCTTGCGAGCCTGACCGCTTGGCCAGGACGCGTATTATACGTACCATTGTTCCCTTTACAACACCTTTTCTTATTTAATTTCACTCGCTTTCCGGCGAGCTACTTTTTCTTAAAAAACGGCGGTTCCAAACAACGGACGCGCAGCTTACTAGACTACTCTACGGTTTTGCAAGACTTAATCATCGCACACGCGAAATTATCATCTGATCGAGCCCCGAAAATCCACGCAAACCCGACGGCCAGACTGCTTTCCTTCAGGCTTTAGCGCCACAAAGCCTAACAGGCTAGGACCAGCACTGATTTACGCGGGCTTCACTCGCTGCCGCCATCGATGCAGCAACAGCAATAGAACTACTGCCGTATACAGGACGACTTCTGTGTAATCGCTTCGCGCAACCCAGAACATATGGATCAAAATTAGCAGCGCAGCAGGGTAGACCAAACGGTGTAATATTCTCCAGCGAAGTCCCAGCGCGCGCACACTTGTATTATTGGAAGTCCCCGCCAGCACAGCAAGCATCAAACCGGCCAAAAACCCCACAATAATGTAAGGCCGATTCAGCAAATCTTGACCCAGATTCTGCCACTGCCACTCCAGCAGTAAGCCTGCATACGACAACCAGTGCAGCAGCGCATAAGCAAAGCAGGCAACCCCTAGTGCACGACGTTGCCGCAGCAACCAGCGGGTTTTGATAACGGTCTGCACCGGCGTCACAAAAAGCACCGCACAGAGGAACCACAAGGCGATGGTCCCAAAAAGATCGACTAAGTTTTGAGCGGGGTCCGGGCCGAGCGCGCTTGCGTCGTACCACACAACCTGGGCAACTCGAATGCCTGCGAAAACGAAAGGCAAAAACAAAATCAACCAGAACCAGCGGGTCAGGAGCATCTTGTCCATCAAACGGCCCTCATCAGCGTAAACGTGTGCCTGATCAGCTAGTAGTATTTCCTGAGATCCATGCCTTGATACAAACCTGCCACCGACTCAGCATAACCATTGAACGGCAGGGTAGGGACTCGATTCGACGCGAATAGAGCGCTTGGCAACCGACGCTCCTCGGATTGGCGCCACCTCGGATGATCAACTGCGGGGTTCACGTTGGCATAAAAACCATATTCACGCGCGTTTGACTTCTCCCAAGTTGTTTGCGGCTGCCGATCGGTAAACGTGATTTTACGAATGGACTTAATGCTCTTGAAGCCATATTTCCATGGCACAACCAACCGCAAGGGCGCGCCATTTTGATTCGGCAATGAACGGCCGTACACCCCAGTTGCCATCAAGGTTAAGGGATGCATCGCTTCATCCATCCTTAGCCCTTCAATATACGGGTAATCAATCGCGGCAAAAAAGGATGATTGACCCGGCATCTCCTCCGGCCGATAAACCGTCTCGAACGCAACATACCGCGCGCTACTGAGAGGCTTAAGCCGCTGTAGCAGTGCAGCCATCGGCACGCCAAGCCAAGGAATCACCATCGACCAAGCTTCAACGCACCGCAAGCGGTAAATCCGCTCTTCAACTTCCAGCCCTTTCAGCAAATCCTCTAAATCAAACGTGCCCGTACCTTCGGCCAAACCACTCACTGTCACCTGCCAGGGATGCGGCTTGAAATCCTGCCCGTACTTCTCAGGATCATCCTTCCCAGTACCAAACTCATAGAAGTTGTTGTAGCCCGTTACGTATTCATAAGGGGTCAACTTTTCAGTTGTCGAGAAAGGGCTTGGGGATGCTTGTTTGTTTTGGGATTTTAGCCAAAGCGGCGCCGAGTCAGTACCATAGGCCGACTCAGAGGCCTTGAGGGTTGGCGCCAGGAGAGCCGCTGCGCCAACGGCTGAGGCTTTTAGATATTGCCTACGGTTTAGATAAACTGCTTCGGGGGTAACGTCTCGCTCAGTTAGTTTGCTACCAACGGGTGCTTTCATGCTCCTCGCTCCTTGGGATTCTGCGACAAGACTCGAGGCCGCCCTTCGAGGGCTAGTCTCCGTCTGGACTTCTTCGACGTTTACGAAGCAAACTGCCGATTGGCCCTGAGGCCGCGTAGGTTAACCCGATGATCAGCAGCATCCCCGGCGGATAGACCGCGACCACGACAAACAGAAACACAATTGTCACCATAAATAAAAACGGTATTCTGCCTCCAAAATCGAACTCTTTCGGACTGTAATACCGAATATTACTCACCATCAGAATGGCTAACACACTCGCCAGAACCGCAAAGGGTAAACCAAACTCCAGTCCGGCACTTTGCTGCACGTTGTCGTGCCAAACCCAAGCGAGTGCTGCGATGGTTCCCGCGGCACCAGGACTCGCCAGTCCAAAGAACACTTTACTATCTGGCGCCGTGTTAAACCGAGCGAGCCGCAAGGCTGCACACGCCATGTACAAAAAAGCGACAAACCAACCGAGCTTCCCAAGATCAGCGAGCACCCAACTGAACATTAAGAGCGCAGGGGCGACCCCAAAGGCGACCAGATCCGACAAACTATCGTACTGGACGCCAAACTCACTCTGCGTATTGGTTAATCTTGCGACCCGGCCGTCTAACGAATCGAGAAACCCCGCAATCACAATCGCAATTGCAGCTTGCTCAATATCGCCCGTCATACTCGAAATGATGGAATAAAATCCAGAAAAGAGTGCGCCGGTCGTGATGAGGTTTGGCAAAAGATAGATTCCACGCCGCAAGCCTTGCCGTTTATTTGGCAGCGGCCTTACATTATCGGACTGGGGCTTCTGATTGGAACTGGATGCATCCTTCACCATGGTAACTCCAGGGCCCGAACCCTGATGGTCAGGCTGTTATTTGAACAACTTGCGTTACAGAGCCAACACTTTTTCACCGCGACTCAAACCTGTGACCCCGGTGCGAACTACCTCCAGGACCACCGACTCGCTCAGTGCATTTATAAAAGCGTCCAATTTTTCCGTCGTTCCGGACAACTGGATCGCATAAGTGCTTGCGGTCACATCAATAATTTGGCCTCGGAAAATATCCGCAACCCGCTTTACTTCTGCTCGCTGCGCCCCCGAGGCCTTTACCTTTAGCAACATCAGTTCGCGCTCAACATGCTCGCCATCGGTCAGGTCTGCCAACTTTACAACTTCTATCAATTTATTCAGCTGTTTGGTGATCTGCTCGACCTCGACATCACTGGCACTGGTGGTCAACGTCAGACGAGACAGACTCACATCATCTGTTGGCGCAACCGTCAGCGACTCAATATTGTAGTTCCGCTGCGCAAACAATCCGATCACGCGCGACAACGCCCCAGCTTCATTTTCCAGGAGAATTGAGATAATTCGTCTCATTAGGTTCGAATCCCTTTCTTAAGCCACATGTCACGCATTGAACCGTTCGGCGCCACATGCATCGGATATACGTGCTCATTTGGGTCGACCTCTATATCGACAAAGACAAGCTGATCCTTCAGCGCAAATGCCGCTTCTAATCCCGGCAACAGCTCCTCAGGTTTGGTGATTTTAATCCCAACATGGCCATAAGCTTCGGCAAGCGCTTTAAAATCGGGAATCGAATCCATATAGCTGTGGGAGTGCCGGCCTTCATACTGCATATCCTGCCACTGACGAACCATGCCAAGCGCACGATTGTTTATATTAATAATCTTGACGGGCAGCTCGTACTGCCGGCACGTCGACAGCTCCTGAATATTCATTTGAATACTGCCCTCGCCCGTAATGCAGACCACCTGAGCATCGGGGAAAGCCACTTGCACCCCCATCGCAGCCGGCAAACCGAACCCCATGGTGCCTAGACCCCCTGAGTTGATCCACTGCCGTGGCCAATCAAACGGATAATACAAAGCCGCAAACATCTGGTGCTGCCCAACGTCCGAGCTGACATAGGCGCCACCGCCGGTGGCTTGATAAACCGCTTGAACCGCCTGTTGGGGTTTAATCACATTCGCATCGGGCTCATATGCCAGGCAATCTTGACCGCGCCAGCCCTCGATCTGAGCCCACCAGTCCGCTAAGTGCTTTGCGTTGTGCTCACCTTGCGCTTTGGCCTCAAGGTCTATTAATCCCAGCATTTCGGTAAGGACCGAGATCACGGGCCCAACAATCGGCACGTCGACCGCAACATTTTTACTGATCGAGGTGGGGTCGACATCAATGTGGACAATTTTGGCGTACGGACAGAACTTTGAAATGGTGTTGGTCACCCGATCGTCAAAGCGCGCGCCCACGGCAAGGAG
>JABGTE010000122.1 GCA_018647445.1 Gammaproteobacteria bacterium | reverse complement strand
GGTTGAGACCCAAAGTAAACCTGGAGGCGTTAATGGCCTATTCGTATACAGAAAAAAAGCGTATTAGAAAAGACTTTAGCAAATTGCCGACGGTAATGGACATCCCATACCTCCTCGGTATTCAGGTCAATTCTTATAAGCAGTTCCTTCAAGAAGAAGGCAGCCAAGAGGACCGTTTAGAATCAGGTCTGCACGCTGCTTTTCGGTCCGTTTTCCCGATTGTTTCTTATTCGGGTAATGCCGCATTGGAGTATGTCGGGTATCGGCTGGGCAAGGCGGTTTTTGATGTTAAGGAATGCCAGTCGCGAAGTGTTACCTATGCTGTGCCATTGCGGGTCAAGGTACGACTGATTATTTACGACAAGGACTCTTCGAATAAAGCAATCAAGGATATAAAAGAGCAAGAAGTCTATATGGGCGAAATACCGCTCATGACTGAGAATGGTACGTTTGTAATTAACGGTATTGAGCGAGTCGTTGTTTCTCAGTTGCATCGGTCGCCTGGGGTCTTTTTTGATCACGATAAGGGTAAAACGCACTCCTCAGGGAAGCTTTTATATTCGGGTCGAGTCATCCCAATGCGTGGTTCATGGCTCGATTTTGAATTCGATCCAAAGGATTTGGTCTATGTTCGGATTGATCGACGAAGAAAGCTTCCAGCCACGATTTTGCTGCGAGCGCTCGGTCTTGAAGCAGAAGAAATTTTAGAGCTGTTTTTTGACACAGACGCATTTCAGATGACAGAAGATGGCTATACCTTGAGCTTGATTGCCAATCGATTGCGTGGAGAAACGGCGCAGTTTGATATTACGAACAAAAAAGGTGAGGTCCTGGTCACTGAGGGCACCAGAATCACTGCTCGCCACATTCGCGAGATGGAGAAGCTCAACCTAACCGAGTTGTCGGTCCCTGCGGAGTATGTTTGCGGTCATCGTTTAGCCAAAAACATGGTGGATGAAGAAACTGGCGAAATCGTTGTGCCTTGCAATGCGATCATTACGCCTGAAATTCTTGAACAGCTTCGAGGATTAAACGTTACCGGGTTTGAGACAATTTATACCAATGATTTGGATCATGGTCCTTTTATGGCCGATACATTGGATGCAGACCCTTGCACGAATCGGCTTGAGGCGTTGGTAGAAATATATCGAATGATGCGACCTGGCGAGCCGCCCACCAAAGAAGCGGCTGAAAATCTATTTAACAATTTGTTTTTCTCGTCTGATCGCTACGACCTAACCGCAGTCGGTCGAATGAAATTCAATCGCCGACTTGGGCGAGAGGAAGAAGCTGGTGCGGGCACGTTGGACAATGACGATGTGCTCCAGGTTTTAAAATGCCTCATTAATATTCGGAATGGTTTCGACATCGTTGACGATATTGATCATCTTGGTAATCGTCGGGTACGTTCTGTCGGCGAAATGGCCGAAAATGCATTTCGTTTGGGTTTAATCCGAGTCGAGCGCGCGGTAAAAGAACGACTGAGTCTGGCTGAGTCTGAGGGCTTAATGCCTCAAGATTTGATTAATGCCAAGCCAGTTGCAGCAGCGGTTAAAGAGTTCTTTGGCTCAGCGCAATTATCTCAGTTTATGGATCAAAATAATCCGTTGTCTGAGGTCACTCACAAGCGTCGGGTTTCTGCATTGGGACCAGGCGGATTAACGCGCGAGCGAGCTGGCTTTGAAGTGAGAGACGTTCATGCGACCCATTACGGGCGAGTTTGTCCAATTGAGACCCCTGAAGGGCCTAATATTGGATTGATCAACTCGCTTGCAACCTATGCCCGAACAAATAATTACGGTTTTTTGGAAAGTCCCTATCGCCGAGTTGTGGATGGGCAGGTCACGGACGAAATCGAATATCTCTCTGCGATCGTTGAAGCAGATTATGTGATCGCGCAAGCGAGCGCTCAAGTGGATGATCGTGGTCGCTTGATGGAGGATTTGGTTGACGTTCGGCATCAAGGCGAGTTCACCAAGATGGCTCGTGAGAATATCAATTTCATGGATGTTTCGCCAAAGCAGGTTGTATCGGTCGCGGCGGCGTTAATTCCATTTTTAGAACACGATGATGCTAACCGAGCGTTGATGGGCTCGAATATGCAGCGTCAAGCCGTTCCGACGCTGGTATCAGAAAAGCCGCTTGTCGGCACAGGTTTGGAACGCGCAGTAGCACGTGACTCAGGTGTTTGTGTGGTTGCGTCACGGGGTGGTGTTGTCGAAACTGTTGATGCAGCACGAATTGTTATTCGGGTGAGCAATGCCGAGACGGAAAGTGGCGAAGCCGGCGTCGACATTTATGATTTAGTGAAGTACACCCGCTCGAACCAGAATACGTGTATCAATCAACGTCCTCTAGTAAAAGAAGGCGATGTGATTGCTAAGCACGATATTTTGGCAGATGGTCCCTCCGTTGATACCGGTGAGTTGGCATTGGGTCAGAATATGCGAATTGCATTTATGACTTGGAATGGCTACAACTTCGAAGATTCTATCTTGATTTCCGAGAAGGTGGTCAAGGAGGATCGTTTCACGACCATTCACATTCAGGAATTGACCTGTATCGCTCGGGACACCAAGCTTGGCTCTGAAGAAATCACTTGTGATATACCAAACGTTGGCGAAGGCGCGCTCGGTAAGCTCGACGAATCCGGGATTGTGTATATCGGTGCTGAAGTTGCGGCTGGTGATATCCTGGTCGGTAAAGTAACCCCTAAGGGCGAAACCCAGCTAACGCCTGAAGAGAAGCTCCTGAGAGCCATCTTCGGTGAGAAGGCGTCTGATGTAAAAGACACCAGCCTTCGAGTTCCGAGTAGCTACAACGGTACGGTTATTGATGTGCGTGTGTTTACGCGCGATGGCATAGAAAAAGATAAGCGTGCAAAGGATATTGATGCTGAAGCCTTAAGGGGTATCCGCAAAAATATTGAAGCCGAGTTTTCCATCATTGAAAACGCGACCTATGAGCGTTTGGCTGCAGCGCTAACAGGCAAGGTTGTGGTTGCCGGTCCAAAGCTTAAAAAAGGCGAGAAGGTTACGGCGGCTTATCTTAAAGAGCTAGATCCGCAAGATTGGTTCAAGCTTCGAATGGAAAAAGACGAGCTTAATGAGCAGATTCAAGGTGCGGAACAGCGGCTTAAAGCCCGTCGAGCAGAATTGGATGAGAAGTTTGAAGAAAGCAAAGGCAAGCTCCAGGGCGGCGACGATCTTGCGCCGGGTGTCCTGAAAATCGTCAAGGTTTACCTCGCGATCAAGCGTCGCATCCAGCCTGGTGACAAGATGGCAGGTCGGCATGGTAACAAAGGGGTTATCTCGGTCATTAAACCCGAGGAAGATATGCCGTTTGATGC
>JABGTE010000083.1 GCA_018647445.1 Gammaproteobacteria bacterium | reverse complement strand
TGGACAGCCGATCGATCTACCCGTAAACGGCGTGATCGCAGGTTGGACCGAAGCACTGCAAATGATGCAAGCAGGCGATAAATGGAAGCTAATTGTACCGCCCGAACTCGGCTACGGCGCCGCTGGTGTGGGTCCAATACCCGGTAATACGACCCTCATTTTTGAAGTTGAGCTGATCTCGGTTCTCGGTAAGTAATCCTTAAACCGGCCTTGGCAAAATTCCTTGACCGAAATACTGAAAAATTAACCTCAAGTAACGTGACGTTCTGATCTGTGCGCTTTGAAGGTCGCGGTCTTGAGGGTTAATGGATTGAACTGCTCCCTACTACCGAATTGCTTAAAAACCTGCGCTGCTGCAGGCCCTATTGCCCAGTCGCAGCGTAGATCACCCATATCTTAGTGTAGCCGTCAGTCTCCCAGATACCTGTCCATTCTTTTGCAATTGTGACACCCTCGCCGGCTTCAATGGTCTGCACAGTGCCGTCGTCGGAGGTGAGCGTGACACTGCCCGCCAGGAAGTACATAAACTCATCCACGCCGTAGGGCTCCGTCACCACTAGCCGGGTTTTACCCGACTTGTACATCCCCGAGGAAAACTTCTGATCGCTGGAAACGAAAGATGTTACGTCCAGCGTGACATGTCCGTCCTCGTGCAGCGTTTGGATCATGTCAGGACGCTCGAAAATCGCGCCCGCGATATCGCCTTGGCTCAATTCAGCCGGCAACAACGTCCTTTGGCTCTCTGCTGATACGGTTTGGGACAGCATGAGGGCAACAAGCAGGGTGATTAAGCTTTTCATAAAGTCTCTCTGATTTTCTGGTTTAGGGCTTGATCTAAATCTACCGCCTGTTGGAGGATGCCTCAATCACCGATCGATGGTTTTGAGTAAAAACCGTAGCACACTAAAAATATTTTCCGCGAGGCTTCAACCTATTACGCCCCAATGGCTTAGCAAGATACGATTCCTAATTACCCCAGCCTACTCGGCTGACTCACTGATAAGCTGCAATAAATCCTCGTAGTCAGCCATTGTGCCGGTATCCTTGCGCTGCCCTGTTCGAGCGAGTATGAGTTCATCCGCCACACCAACGTACGCCTCAATTCTCCGCGCACATTGCTCGACATTGCCGGTGATGGTCATTCGATCGACAACCTCATCCGGCACTAAGGCCATCGCCTCACGCAGCTTGCCAGCCGGCATCAAACGAGTCGCCTGATCAGCAAATTCAGCAAAGCCCATTTGCCGTAATTGCGAGTCGTAATAGGGGTGAGGAATCGGATGATACAGCTTACAAATTGCCGCTCTGCTTGCGTTGCGCGCGGCCTCAACGTCGCGATTGACGCTGACGGTTGCTGCAGTGGGAAAGCGTAACGCCTGTGGATCTCGACCCGCCGCTTCCGCGCCAGCCTGTGCGTTCGGCCGGACAATATCTCGCACAAATTCAACCGATGACATAATGCCAACACCAACGCCGTCCGAAACTTCACCCGCTAACCGGACCATGTTGGGACCAGACGCCGACAGGTATACGGGTAGCCTTGGCGTGGTGGGATTCCAAGTTGCGCGCCAACGAATGCGATGCACCTCACCCTGATAGCGTACTCTTTCAGCTGCGCGTCCACTAACCACTAACCGGACGATCTCCACAAAATCACGCATCTTGGCTTTCGCCCTTTTAGAGTCTATTCCCATGTAATAATCGTTAAAGTGCAAATTGCCGGTGCCGACACCGAGGACAAAACGACCGCCACTGATCTCGTTGAGGTCCCGTGCTTCAAGCCCGGTCATCCAAGGCGCTCGGGCATAGGCATTGACAATATAAGTGCCGACCTGGGCCCGACTAGTCGCGTTAATAACGGCCGCGGCGGTGATCGTTGCACTTCTTCCCGCATCGACCGTGTAGAGCGAGTTAATTCCCGCGCCCTCCGCTGCTCGTGCAATGGTGGTTATGGTTTTTATTGAATCTTCGAACCCAAGCATCATGCCAATTTTCATTAGTATTCTCCTCCGAGTGAAGGTTAGTAATAGACAATTAACGCGCAGGCTGCAAATAAATTACGCCTACCAGGCATCGCGCCAACGCTTGACCCGGATGGATTTTGGCGGCGCTCGACGTTTTGCCGGACCATTTGCTTTGCATCATCGGTCAATCCACCTGCCCGCTTTCTGCCATTTGACGGGCTGGTTCCTGCCTAAAATGAGCGCCCATTTTCTTCGTCTCGCACACACCAACATAAGCAGTCTTCTCATTCGTCTTGGCTGCCCCGATGCCCTTATACTCGCCAAAGACCATACCAAAAAATGCTGCTTGCAGTGCGCTTCGGGGTACCCATCAGGCGCCCAATGTGGCACCGGCCCAATCGTCTCCGCGGTGGCCAGTCAATAAAACCAGACCTCAGATTTTTACGCGTCATACAAACAGCTGTCGCTTGCCTCTTTAGACAAGCCCTCGAGGCGGGTCAACGCTTTCCTCGTTTTCAGTCGAAAGGAGCCTGTTAACTGCCATTCATAACAACGGTCAGATGATAGACAGCTACGGTCAGGCCGGGCGATCATTAAAGATCTTTCAGCGTCTAGTTGTACTAAGAAGCATGGAAGTGGACTTCAAGTCATGACTCAACCGAGTAAAATCAAAGGCAAGCTTGCAAGCTCAGCGGTGCGGACGATGGCATTGGCGAGACAGCGGCAAGCGCCGTTTTGGAAGTTGGACTCACGATTGCCGTTCAAGATATCCGGCAAGCAATGGGAGAACGTGCGGCCCAGCACCGAGCTGCGATTACCTGGTCTTTACAATCACAGTAGCAGTGAGATTCGGACTGATTTCGACGCCAGCGAGTGGGCCTTGTAATCCCTTATGGTGAAATTGCTGCTCTGTCGACCATGCAGCGCAGAACCGAGCTGAGCGAGTGATGGTCGACACGGCCTCAGCAGCGCCTGGCATAGACGACCTAGGACAAGCGTTGCTGATCGCTACTCCGGACTAAACCGACGCCGATCTCGTGAGTTTCGAGCGACGGAAGGACGCTACGCGGTCGCGGAACTCACGCAACGCCTCCGGCAGCGCCAACATCGCAGGTGTCACGATTAGCGTAAGCAGGGTCGCAAACGTCAAGCCTGAGACGATGGCCGACGCCAGCTGCATCCAAAATGAAGCAACCGGACCACCGACTTCAACCGACCTGCCGATGAGGTCAATTGAGACGCCTGATGCCATGGGCAGCAGCCCGAAGCCAGTCGTAAATGTTGTTAGAAATACCGGCCGTAATCGCAAACATCCTGTGTGAGTTGCAGTCTGCCGCAACGTCCACTCCGGGTGACTTTGACGCAGCTCATTAAAGGTGTCGATCAGTACAATATTGTTGTTCACGATGATCCCAGCCAGCGCCACAATGCCCACGCCGGTCATAATCGCGCTAAACGGCTGGCCCGTCACAATCAAACCCAACAACACCCCCACCGTTGACATCACCACCGACGACAGCACTAAAAAGGTTTGATAAAAGCTGTTGAACTGGGTCACCAGCAAGATTCCCATTAACATCAAGGACAACGTGAACGCTGTTCCAATGAAGCCAAGCGTCTTAGCCTGCTCCTCATTCGCACCTCTGAATTGTATTTTAATTGCCGGATCAATCGGCGCGGTTGCGAGCCAAGCCTCGACCTCTGCGACCAGCGTTTCTGCTAAATAGCCGGGTGCTGCATTGGCCCGGACATACATGATGCGTTGACCATTTTGCCGAAAAATCGTGCTGACCTTGGGCTGGGCGGTTCGCGACACAAAGCTGCTGATGGGAACTTGACCATCGCGCGTTGCAACCCGCAGTTCGTCGAGCTTAGAAAAACCCCGATTAGCTTGAGGATAGCGCAGCCGTATATCGACCTCGTCGTCTACCGTGTCCGGCCGATAGCGTCCAATCAACACGCCATTCGTCATTAATTGAATCGCGGAGCCTACCGAGGTCACATCAGCGCCCATCATCGCGGCTTTTTCTCGATCTACCTTAATTTCCCAATCGATACCTGGCACCGGCGCTGTGTCATCCACTGCAATAACGCCCGTCATCGATTCCAGAAACGCTCTCACGCGTTTGGTTTCGACCGCCAGCTGAGCAAGATCTTGCCCCTGCAGTTGAATCTGCAAGTCTTTACCCCCCGGCGGCCCGCGCTCTTGCTCTTTGATTTCGGCGCGAACCCCTGGCAATCCGGTGATCGCATCTCGGAAACTCTGTACCACCGCCCAGCCATCGCGATCGCGGCCAAATCGGTCGGTTAACTCGACAAACATAAACCCGATCTCATCGCCTGTTTGGCCACTGCCCGCGCCGCCTGTGGTGCCGCTCCCAGCGCGCGTATAAATACTCTTAATGTCCCCTTGCGCGACAACCCGCTGCTCAACATCGGTAACCAGATCCCGCATTTCAGATGCCGAATAGTTGCCCTTAGCCCCAACCGACACGCCCGTAAAGCTAGGCTCTACGTCAACGAAGAACTGCGCGCCGTTGCCGGCAACGCCGTACCAGCGAACGATCGCGAACAGTAACGCAAGCGTGATACCCAGTACCCATATCGGATGCCGAGTTGCGGAACCCAAAACTCGGCCAAAGAGGCCCGTAAGCCCGGATAAACTACTGTATTGGAAGCCCGAACCCACGTCTGCCAGCGGGTCCCCTTTTTGGTTTCTGCTGGGGCTCAGCAACCCGCCCAAGACCGGAGCAAACACCAATGCATACAGCAGTGAGCCTGCCAGCACGGCGAAAACGGTCACCGGTAGGTAGCGCATAAACTGTCCGGTCACGCCCGGCCAAAACATGAGTGGTAAGAAGGCCGCAAGGGTTGTCCCTACCGACGCGCAAATCGGCCAAAACATTCGCCGTGCTGCCGCGAGGTAAGCGACATTGGGTGGCGCCCCACCAGCCATCTTCCGGTCGGCCAACTCGACCACCACAATGGCGCCATCGATCAACATCCCGAGGCCCAAAAGCATCCCGAACATCACCATAAAATTATAGGTATAGCCAAGTGCTGACACAAAAATGAAAGCGAACAAAAAGGAAAAAGGAATGCCGAACGCGACCAACATACGCGACTTAAATCCAACAGCGGCTACGACAACCGTTAGCACCAAGAACATCGCGGTCGAGATATTGCCCTGCAGCGTCGAGATCTGCTCAATCGTCTGAGGCGATTGGTCGGCAATGTAATCTATTTGAACTGCGCGCGGCAGATCTAGTCGAGCCACTTCTACTGCGTCGCGCACGCCAGCCACCACATCGACCAAACTGACGCCGGCGCGCTTGCTGACCTCGATTGCAATGGCTGCTTGACCGTTCGTCCGAGTGTAACTTGACGCGTCTTTAAAGGTTTCACTCAGGGCCACCACGTCCCGCAGGCTAATCACGCCGCTTGCATTCGCTTTGATCGGTATTGAAAGAATGTCTTCCGCCGACTCAATCACGCTGGGGATCTTAATCGCGAAACTGCCCCGCCCCGTGTCGACGTTGCCTGCCGCGATCAGGCGGTTATTTCGCTGCAGGGATGACAATAATTCTTCCGCCGAAATCCCAAGCGCTTGTAACTGAACGGGATCGATCACGGCCTCGAGCACTTCTTCCCGTGCACCGGAAATTTTTGCTTCTAACACACCTGACACCGCCTCTATGGCGTCTTTTAGGGCCCTCGCGCTCTGCAGACGCGTGCGCTCGCTCACGCCTTGACCTGCGACCGACACGGTAATGACCGGAAAGTCCGAAGCCGAGACCTCGCGAATAATAGGCTCTTCCGCTGTGCTGGGTAACTTCACTTTGCCGCGATCGACGGACTCTCTCACATCTTGCACAGCCTGATCAGGCTCAAAGCTGGAATCGAATTCTATGACCAGTGTCGCCATACCTTCGGCTGCGTATCCGTTAAGCTCGACAACCCCTTCAATCGATTTTAGTTCAAGCTCCATCGGCCGCACGAGTAACCGTTCGCTGTCTTCCGGCGAGATACCTTCGTGCGGGATTTGAACAATCATCACCGGCACGGACACGTCCGGGTCTGACTCAACAGGGATTGACAGGAAGGACGCGACACCCGCGACCATAATTGCCCCGAGAAGGGACAGTACCGTCCGCGTTCGGGCCGTGATCGCGGCTAACATATCCATGTTCTAGTTCTGCGAAAGCAGGGTTAGTTCTGTGAAATCGACCTGTACGGCCTGCCCGTCCGACACATCCTCATGACCCACCGTGATCACGGTCGCGCTCTGGGGCAAGCCTGCAACCCAGACGCCCTCTGGACTTTCATCAACTATCTCGACCGGTTTAAATACCGCTCGACTAGACTTGCTTACAATCTTCAGCCCCAATTGCCCCGCAGCGTCCAAGCTCAACGACGCGGGCGAAACCAAGTGAGCGAATGTTTCTCTGACTGGCACTGCCAAAGTTGCGGAGAGACCGGCCCTCGCGGCGCGGCCTGGTTGATCGATCCGAGCTTCTATCTTAAACGATCGTGTCTGCGGATCTGGCGTCCGCGCCACGAACGTGATTGTCCCCAATAGCTCTGAATTTGCGGAGCCGACGGCTACCGCTACGGCTTGCCCTTCGAAGACATTTGCCACCTCACTTTCGGCTACCTGGCCGACGACTAAGAGTGGCTCAAGTTCAATTACCACGGCGCAGCTCGCGCCCGGCGTCATTAAGTCGCCCACCTCTACTGGACGCTCCTCTATGAACCCTGCAAAGGGCGCTGTAAGTTCGGTTTTCGCGAGCATGGCGGCGGCTGCGTCGACCCGAGCTATAGATTGTTCCTTACGAGCCGCCAGCTTCGCCAAAGCCGCCTTCGATTGCAGCCCGCTCTGGCTGAGATCTAGCCCACCCTGATATTCGATTTCCGCGCTCTTAAGTGATGCTTGCGCCTCGCGCAAATCAGCGCCGCGACTGTCGGCTGCGATGCGGCAGAGGAGCGCCCCGGCGTCGACGTACGCGCCTCGGTCAACCAGCACTTCAGTAACCCGTCCCGTGAGCTCTGATTTAACGGCGACTCGTCGATTAGCCTCGGTTTGTCCTAAGACCTGCAGAATAACGGGCTTTGCGAGGGATTCGGAGCGCTCACCACGCACGGCCACGGTGACATCTAGCTGCAGTTCCGGGGCGAAATCACCTGCCATATCGTCAGCGTCCGCCTGTTGGGTCAGCAGGTCTCCGGAGAATAACCAGACCACCATTGCACAAGCGATTCCTACGGATGTCTTCTGGCTCTTGTTCAAGTGCTTATCTCCAATGCGGGTCGATTTGATTGGTCAGGCCTTTTTCTCTCCTAACCACGCTCGTTCTACGGCGTCAAAAGAGAAACGGTTTGCCAGCTCGTCACATATTCTCAAATCGGCGCTTGTGCGCGGCTTTTGAGACTCGGATCAACCAGACGAAAGGCCTAATAATCAGCCGGGCGCGGACTGCGCTCGCCGCTTTTGCTTGCCCCGCGCATCAGATGGGTATTGAGCGAGGTCGGTTTGCGCTTAATCGCGCCCACAATACAGCCTTTGTTAGCGCCGAAAACTGTCCGACTCACTTTTGATCGTCGCATTCGGATAACAATTCGGCGCAATAGGCCTCTGGCCCCTGCGCCGTCTGGGTACTTGAGCTCAAAGACTTGGACTGACCAATTGGGATTTTTTGGTTTTAAAGGCTGAAAATCCAGCGTTTGCTCGATCGAGGCACATCATTTACCGAGCCCGGTTGGTCCTTTAACGGGCCTGGGTGAACGCGATTACCGTCGGCATCCCTTTGAGCCGACCCGGTTAGTTACGCTCAAACATTTCCCGATGCGGGCCCAACGGACCATCCGGCGCCAATTCGTCGCCACCGGATAATAATAAAAGCGCTTTTTTCACTGCCCGCGACCTCAAGTCAGGCTCTACCGGATTAAAATGGCGGTTCACAAACCCAAGCAAATCGGTAAACCGCTTCATCATGAACTCCGAACTCACGTGATCAGCCCCTCGCACCAAGCGATACTCGTGCTTCACGCCATGGTCAAACAAAACCCGATGCAAAAACTCGCCGCCGCGGTACAGCCTTAAATCGTCCAGGTCACCGACTTCAAAATAAATGTTCAAACCATCCAATGCGCGCGGATCGGCGTTTGCGATCGCGGTTGGATGATTCGCCGCCCAATATACGGGGTCGACCGGATCACCAAATATCGTTGGGTAAACACTCTCTCGGTAGAAGGTGTCCAGCGGGGTTACATCGGCCCAGTGCAAAGCGGCCTCAATAGCGGGTTCGAGCACGGCAACAGCACCAAATTTTCCGGGATACTTGAAGGCCATGCGAAGGCCCCCCATCCCCCCCATCGAGACGCCGATAACCACTATATTGTGACGATCCACTATGCCGTACCGACGCATGAGCGCGGGGAGATACTCTTCGACAATCACCGTTTCCCAAAGCGCGGTGCCATCTTTGGTATTCATGTAAAAGGAACGCGCCGCGGATGGGGTCGACCAGATCGCCGCAGGAAAGTCCTCTGCGGCCATTGCTTTCGAAATGGCCGGCAGCAAGCTTTCCAGATGATCTTGGGATCCGCCACCGCCATGCAGATTGATGATCAGTGGCATTACTTGTCCAGGCTGATAGCCAGGCGGCTCCCAGACTGCATATTCCAGCACACCGCTGGGGAGCTTGTTGGTTACAAGGCTTGTGCTAATCAGCTTTCCGTCGCCGTTCGCCAGTACTGTTTGACTGCCCGCCAATAGCAGCCCCATCAGCAACCCTCGCACCATCAATCGTGTCAATGCAAAATCCCTCCATTCGGTCTTTGCAAAACAAGTCTAAATAAGACCTAAAACGCGCAACAATGCATTGAGCCGAAATCCACCTTTTCTAAATCAAAGAGACGACCCGCCTGGCTTGCTCGAGCGTTTGCAACCCTTAATCGTCAAAGCCGACAAAGGTTGCTGCCTCATCAACGCTCTTACGCTCTGAGATGACCGCGTTCGCGGGGAAATCCTCATCCGGCCAGCCCAACGCGACGGCCTTCATAATGACCTGGTCCTCTGCAATCTGAGCATGCTCGCGCACAACAGGCGACTGCATAATGCCCTGACTGTTAATGACCGCGCCCAGCCCTCGAGACCATGCTGCATTTACCAAAGC
>JABGTE010000239.1 GCA_018647445.1 Gammaproteobacteria bacterium | reverse complement strand
CCGATTGTAGACCAAGTGATCATCCACAATACCTCAAGAGTTCGCTCGCATCCGCACGACTCGGAAATGCTGACCGAAGACGAAAACATTGTGAAGGTTAAGCTCACGGTGCAGTACGTTATAGACAATGTGAAAGACTACGCGTTGCAAGTCAGAGACCCAGAGAAAAGTTTGCATCAGTCCACCGAAAGCGCGGTTCGACATGTTGTCGGTAGCACCGAAATGGATGAGGTCCTAACCGAAGGTCGCGCCGTTATGGGTGATGAAATCAAAATTCGGATTCAGGATTATATGAATACTTATGGTACCGGCATCTTCGTCACGCAGGTCAACGTTGATGAGACCGCGCCACCGGATGCAGTCCGAGAAGCCTTTGATGAAGTGATTCGAGCGCGAGAAGATGAAGTCCGGGTTCGTAACGAAGCCGATGCTTATGCCAACCAAGTGATACCGGAGGCACGAGGTGAGGCGCAACGGTATCTTGAGGAGTCAGAAGGATATAGGCAGCGGGTTGTTGCCCAAGCCAACGGTGAAGCTCAGCGATTTAGTAAGCTTTACGTAGAATATAAAGCGGCCCCAGAAGTAACTCGAGAACGAATGTATCTCGACACCATGGAAGCGGTTATGTCGAATGCCTCGAAGGTCATGATCGATGTTGAAGGCGGTAACAATATGATGTATCTGCCACTTGACCGGATGATGCAGCAAGCGGGCGCCGTCTCTAGATTAAACGGCGGTATGGCTGGTTCAGACTCGATCTCCCAGCGTCCGCAAGACACTACCTCCGTCCGATCCCGTCGGGATCGACAGTAAAACCTTAGGAGAGACACCATGTCGAATCGTTTAGCAGTCATTATTGTCCTTGTGGCCGGCCTGTTGTTTGTCGGCTCTAATTCTATTTATATCCTCAACGAGATGGAGCGAGGAGTTTTATTGCGGGTGGGTGCTGTGGTGAATTCAGATATCTCGACGGGAATTCATTTGAAATTACCCTTTATTGAAGAGGTTAGGGCTTTCGATGGTCGTGTGCTGACCGTTGATGCGCCAGCCGAGCGGTTTTTAACCTTGGAAAAAAAGGCGTTGATTGTTGATTCGTTCGCCAAGTTTAAAATCAAGAAAGTTGAAAAATACTACACTGCGACATCCGGCGACCAGCGTCGGGCGGAGGAGTTGCTCAAGCAGCGAATCAACAACGGACTTCGAAACGAGATCAGTAAGCGCACCTTGCATGAGGTGGTTTCTGGGCAGCGCGATGAGTTAATGATTGATCTGGTTGCCAGCCTCAACGAGGTGGCAGACCAAGAACTTGGTGTAGAAGTCGTTGATGTTCGGGTAAAGCGCATTGATTTGCCGCAGGAAGTGAGTCAGTCGGTTTACAATCGAATGAATACCGAACGCGATATCGAGGCCAAAGAGCATCGCGCGAAAGGACAGGAGTTGGCAGTGGGTATTCGAGCGGATGCGGACCGGCAGAGAGAAGTGATTTTAGCCGAAGCCTATGGCCAAGCCGAGGTGGTTCGTGGTGAGGGCGATGCTGAAGCGGCGGCAACTTATGCAGATGCTTTTAATGAGGACAAAGAGTTCTACAAGTTTTATCGCAGCATGGCAGCGTACAAACGGACCTTTGCTCAAAAGAGCGATATGCTTATTTTGGATCCGAATAGCGACTTTTTTAAATATTTGAACAACAGTACTTTGGAAAAGTGATCATAGCTCTAGGCTCGCAGGTAGATTAGGCTTGTAATTAGATGACGCTAGATCATCTTTGGATCGCACTGTGTCTGGTGTTGGTCATTGAAGGTGTGTTGCCCTTCGCCTCGCCAAAGGCTTGGAAGGCGATGGTGGTGCAGGCTCAAGGGCTCGATGAACGATCGCTTAGAATTTACGGTTTGGTATTGATGGTGCTTGGCACCTTGATGCTGTACTGGTTGAACGGTTAGGAAGTAAGGGCATTATGACCATAGAGCATTGGCTCCTCCCAGATGGTGTCGAAGACATCTTGCCTGAGACCGCTAGTAAGATTGAGCAAGGCCGCAGAATTCTGCTAGACCTCTTTCGAAGCTGGGGGTACGAGTACATCATTCCGCCGAAGCTTGAGTATCTGGAATCGTTGCTGACTGGCACTGGTCGAGACCTTGATCTAAAAACCTTTAAAGTGATTGATCAGCTGTCAGGTCGGATGATGGGTCTGCCTGCGGACTTGACGCCTCAGGCTGCACGGATTGATGCTCATAGTTTGGGTCAGGACGCGGTCACGCGTCTCTGCTATGCGGATTTTGTCTTACAAAGTCGTCCGGCACACATGTTGGCGTCTCGCAGCCCCTTGAAAGTCGGTGCAGAGCTGTTTGGTGAACCGAGTCTCGCGGGGGATGTTGAGATCATCAGCCTGATGATCGAATCGCTGAATCAATTGGGTATGACGTCAGTACAGCTTGAGCTGGGTGACGTTCGATTTTTTAGAGCGCTGATGGCCGAGACGGCTTTGCCGGAGTCCGTGCAGACGCAATTTTTTGATTTGGTTCAAAAAAAAGCGCACGACGAGTTAGCGGAGATGACCCAGTTGCACGCTCTTCCGGACGCGCTTGCTGAATTGATCTGTGCGCTGCCGATGATGGCCGGCGACAGTCAAATCCTCGAAGAAGGTAAAGATAGGTTTAAAAATTGGCCAGGACTCGTTGCTGCAATCGATGATTTGGCTTATCTCAGCGAGCTAATCAGCGCTAGAAATCAAAATGTACAAGTGAGCTTCGATTTATCTGAATTGCGCGGGCTGCACTACCATACGGGCATGGTTTTTTCAGTGTTTCTCCGGGAGTCTGGTCAGAGCGTGGCTCGTGGCGGCCGCTACGATAACATCGGCGCTGTGTTTGGCCGAGCTCGTCCTGCGACAGGATTTGATATCGAACTGTTAATGATTAGCGAGACCATTCCGACCGTGCCGGACGCGAGGCGCGTGCATGTGGTTGCCCATGCTAATGGCAATCTGCAAGAGCAGTGGCGAATGATTGAAGAGCGACGAGCCTCAGGGGATGTTGTGCTTGAAGGCAAAGCGATAAAAGCTTCTGGCGATCTCGAACTGGTCTGGCTGGCAGGCCAGTGGCAACTTAGAGAGATTACGAGAGAATGAATCGTGGTCGATTGGATAAGAGATAAGGACATCATGACAAACAAGAATTTAGTGGTGATCGGAACCCACTGGGGCGATGAAGGTAAGGGTAAGATTGTTGACCTGCTCACCGAATCCGTAACGGCTGTTGTGCGCTTCCAGGGAGGGCATAACGCCGGCCATACCCTCGTCGTGGAGGGCAAAAAAACGGTCCTGCATTTAATACCCTCTGGGATTCTACATCCCAACGTACGCTGCTTTATTGGCAATGGGGTTGTGCTTTCTATTCCGGATTTATTGAAAGAAATTCAGGAGCTTGAGAGTGCCGGCATCGCCGTTCGGGATCGAATGATGATCAGTTTGGATTGCCCAATTATCATGCCGTATCACGTGGCCCTAGACCAAAGCGTTGAGCAGCGGCGAGGCAATCAGAAAATTGGTACCACCGGACGGGGTATTGGCCCAGCTTATGAAGATAAAGTAGGCCGTCGCGGCATTCGGCTTCGCGACTTGCTTGATAAAGAACAGCTCGTCTTTAAGTTAGAAGAACTCTTGCACCATCATAATTTCATGCTCGAGCAATACTATGGGGCAGCCCCCGTGACACTGCAGGCGTGTCTTGCAGCTAGTTATGACTTCCTTGCGGAACTAACGCCGATGATGGGCGATGTTTTGAATGCCTTAGCCGGCTACCGTAAGACTGGTGCGAGTGTCTTGTTCGAAGGCGCTCAAGGCGCCCTACTCGACATTGATCACGGTACCTACCCCTTTGTAACTTCATCGAACACCACAGCCGGTGCGATTAGCAGCGGATGCGGGGTAGGTCCGCGCTACCTTGACTACATCCTTGGTATTACTAAAGCCTATACCACACGCGTGGGTGAAGGCCCTTTCCCAACCGAATTAAAGGATGATGTTGGTCGACGCCTTGCCGAGAAAGGACATGAGTTTGGTGCGACAACGGGCAGACCGCGTCGCTGTGGTTGGCTGGATGTTCACGCACTCCAACGAGTGGTGGAGATGAACAGCTTAACCGGGCTCTGCATTACCAAGCTGGATGTGCTGGACGGTTTGAAGGAAATCGCATTGTGCACCGACTACGAAATGGATGCGGCAGGTGACACAACGCCGGTTTACGAGATGATGCCGGGTTGGGAGACGCCAACCGAGTCCGTTAAGTCGTTCAGCGAATTACCAGAAAATGCTCGGGCGTACTTGGCGCGTATCGAAGCCTTGTGCGGCATCCCAATTGACATCATCTCAACAGGACCCGATCGGTCAGAAACCATTATCAAACGCACGCTGATTTAATTGATTGGGTGCTTCTTTACGGAAGGCTTGGGGGTTACTGAGCTGAGGGTACTTGGGTCGGTGGCAGGTGGCGGCATAGAAAAGAAAGGATTGCTATGACAAGCGCAATAAAAGATATGCCGCAAATAGGATTTGGGTTGTGGAAAATACCCCAAGATCGTTGCGCCGACGTCGTTTTTGAAGCGGTGAAAGCTGGTTATCGTCATTTTGATTCTGCCTCGGACTATGGCAATGAGCAGCAGGTGGGCGAAGGGCTTGCCCGCGCATTGGCTGCTGGGTTGTGTGATCGCGCTGATCTTTGGATTACCTCTAAACTTTGGAATACCTACCATCATCCAGACCATGTTCCGATGGCACTTAATCGGACGTTGCGCGATTTGCAGTTGGATTATTTGGATTTGTACCTGATTCATTTCCCAATTGCGTTGGCGTTTGTGCCGTTTGAGACGCGCTACCCGCCTGAATGGATCGAGGATCCTGATGCAGCGGAACCCGTAATGCGCCTCGCGAAAGTGCCTTTGCAGGACACTTGGGAGGCGATGTCGCAGCTCAAGGATTCCGGTCGGGTAGGCCATATTGGTGTCTGCAACTATAACGCGGGTTTGCTCCAAGATCTGATGAATTATTCAGCAACGCCCCCAGAAGTATTGCAATTAGAAGCGCACCCTTATTTGACCCAAGATCGGATGCTTCGTTTCGCGCAACAAAAGGGTTTGGCGGTCTCGGCTTTCTCGCCGCTTGGGGCGACCTCTTACTTGGAATTGGATATGGCCGATGAGCAAGAGTTGGTGCTGGATCATCCAACCATTTGCGACATTGCTGGTGAGGTCTCGAAAACTCCCGCGCAAATCGTACTGCGATGGGGGATCCAAAGACAAACCTCGGTCATTGTTAAAAGCGTTCAGGATCATCGGATGCGCGAAAATCTCGCGATCACAGATTTTGTTTTGTCGAATGAACAGATGGAACGAATTAGTAGGCTCAATCAAAACCGTCGGTTTAATGATCCAGGGGCCTTCTGTGAGTCGGCATTTAATACCTTTCACCCGATTTATGATTGATCACGTGGGCGCGCGATATCTTGACCAAGCGCCGCTTTGTGGTTTTCTTTCTGCGTTGGACCTTCCACGCAGGCTTCATGTAATCTGATTTGGTAATACCGCGCGCCGAAGGGGCGGTCCGATGGCTTTCGGCGGCGTTCGTAAGTCGATAGCCTTGGTGCCTCAGGTTCGATTGAGTCTGCAAGGCGGTGTCGTCAAACTACCTTTTGACGTGTTTTGCTCGCTCACCCGGCCGGTCGAGGCCAGGGCAGAAACGAGCGTTACTCGCCCGGAAAAGGAGCAGATTGATGTTGGTAAACCATGAAAAACTCAAAGGGTTTGCGCAGGCTGTTTTTGAGCGATTGGGTGCTCAACCGGAGAAAGCCTTTGAAACGGCCGATCATTTGGTTGAGGCAAACTTGAAAGGTCACGACTCTCATGGCGTTGGCATGATTCCAAACTACGTGGGCAGCGCGTTGCGGGGTGGTCTACAGGTCAATGCCGATGCAACTGTTGTGAAAGATCAAGGCGCTGTTTTGTTGGTTGACGGTGGCTTTGGCTTTGGCCAGGTGGTGGGTCGTCAGGCGACTGATTTAGGGATCCTTAAAGCCAAAGCGATGGGCATCGCCTGCATTGGTTCTCGAAACAACCATCATTTAGGTCGGATCGGGTCCTATGCTGAGCAGTGCGTTGCCGCTGGCATGGTTTCCATTCACTTTGTAAACGTGGTGGGTCACCCACCCTTTGTATCGATGTGGGGTGGTCGCGATAAACGCCTTCATACCAATCCGTTTTGCTGCGGCGTGCCGACTGAGTCCGAACCTCTGATCCTAGATATGGCGACGAGCGCCATCGCTTTGG
>JABGTE010000222.1 GCA_018647445.1 Gammaproteobacteria bacterium | reverse complement strand
GCACAAAGGCATCGGTTTATTTATTGCGCGGCGCTTACTAGAAGAGGGCGTTGAGGTTGCGATTTGCTGTCGACAGCAGACGGACCTTGTTTCTGCGCTGGCTGAGCTTTCTGAAAAGGGCAAAGTGATCGGCGCTTTGTGTGATATGTCGCAGCCTGATGCGGTGAGCGCTTGGGTTGCACAGGCCGGTGACGCGTTGGGGGGCATTGATATTTGCGTTGGTAATGCGAGCGCCAGTGGTCAACGCGGTGACGGCGTGAAGCCTTGGCGAGCCAGCTTTGAGGTGGATATTTTGGGAAATGCGCTGTTTTACGAGGCTGCGAAACCGTTTTTGTTGAAGTCTTCTGCGGCTGCGATTGTTCAGATTGCAACGATCACGGCGATCGAGCACCACGATGTGCCGATCAGCCCCAGCTATGGCGCGAGTAAAGCCGCCACCATCAATCTGATCGCGCAACTGGCGCAGCGCTGGGGACCTGACGGGATCCGAGCCAACACGGTGTCTCCTGGGCCGATCTTGATTGAGGCGGGGCGCTGGGACGACATCCGAGACCGGTTACCAGAACTTTACGAGCGGGATCGATTGCAGCACCCGATGCAGCGCATGGGAACGGCGGATGAAATAGCGGATGTGGTTGCGTTCCTTGCGTCCCCCAGGGCCAGTTGGGTGAATGGTACCAACGTCGTTGTGGACGGTGGTTATACTAAGCAGGTGGGCTTCTAACATTGGATGGAGTGCGCCTCGGCCAGGGATTAGGGCGCTTGATGCTGTCGGCTGGTTCGTTTTGAACGATCTAACCGCCTCGAACAAGGTGCGATGATTATGCTCATGAATGCAAGAGAAGTATGACGGGGCCATTGGGTATGTTGGGGGCCGCTGCTACCGGGCCAACTTTGATTCGCACCGGCCTAAAACGGCTTTGGCATCCGAGCCTGCGCTGGTTAGTGCTCGTTCCTTTGGTGATCAACCTCGCGGTATATGCTGTTTTGATTGTTGTTGCGGGGCAGTGGCTCAGTGGTTGGCTCGATAGCCTGATGAGCACCGTACCGGACTGGTTGCAGGCCGTGGTTTGGCTGATTTGGCTGTTGTTTGCCGTGATGGCGATGGTCGTCACGGCGTTTACCTTCAACCTGCTCGCGAACCTGTTGGGGTCACCTTTTTACGGCTTGATCGCTGAAAGGGTGCTGGCGCAGGAACGCGGCGGGTCAGCTACCTTGACAAGGGCATCTACGGGCCAAGTGGCTTGGCAGAGTTTTTTGCGACAATTGCAGTTGCTGCGCTATTTGCTGCCTCGATCTTTGGGTATCGCGCTGTTGACCCTCATCGTCAGCTTTATTCCCGTTGTGAACCTGCTAGTGCCCGTGATCGCTGGACTTTGGGCAGCCTGGTCTTTAGCGCTGCAATATCTGGATTATCCAGCCGACAGTGATCGGGTATCCTTTGCGGCGCTGAGGCAACACTTGGGCGCCAACCGTTGGCAATCCTTGAGTTTTGGTTTCTCGGCGCTGCTGGCATCCTCATTGCCGATTGTAAATTTGTTGTTGCTGCCAGCGGCCGTGGTTGGTGGCGCGCTGCTCTGGTGTCAGCAGCATCAAGACGTTGAGCGCTAAAGCGGGATCAGAGTCACACAAAGATTGTGTGAGTCAAACTCAGGCCGGCAACATCGGTTTGTCCTGCAGGTTATAGCGTCGCTCTCTTTTAGGCTCGCAATTGTGTCGGCCTAGGCGCACTGTATTCGATTGTTGGAGCGCAATGATCCAAGCCGTCAATGCGGGTGGTGCGTTTGCAGTGATCAATGCGAGTACACTGAGGGCCCCTTTTAGAGCTTTCCGGGTTACTATTCTGCTCGATTTCAAATAACACGGTTTAGGCATTACGATGCGAGAAGATTTTTCCAATATCCTGGCCCGGGCAGCGGCGCGGAAGGGGGGGGAGCTGGCCCTGGCGCGGCTCATGCCCTATGTTGCGTCGCAGGAAGAACTCGTTGATCTGCCGGACGACCGCTATTTGGCCATGATGACCAAATGCATCAACCAAGCGGGCTTTAGCTGGAAGGTCATTGAAAATAAATGGCCAGAATTTGAACAAGCCTTTTTTGGCTTTGACCCGCTGAAGTTGAGCTACTTGTCGCCAGAGCAATGGGAGGCTTACGCCAGTGATCGCCGCGTGGTGCGCAACTGGCAAAAAATTAAGGCGCTTCAGGACAATGTTTTTTTTGTGCAGGATACGTCGCGGCAGTGGGGTAGTTTCGGAGCATTTATTGCACAGTGGCCGGTCACTGATCAGGTCGGCTTGATGGCGCACCTGAAAAAGCAGGCCTCGCGTCTTGGCGGCCAAAGTGCTTTGTGGTTTTTACGCCGGGTCGGCAAAGACTGCTTTATCTTGTCGCAGGATGTTGTCACTGCGCTGAAGGCCTCGGGCTTGGATATCGCCGAGCAACCCACCAGTAAACGCGACCTCGTTGCGATTCAGAACCGTTTCAATGAATGGCATGATGAGACGGGTATCCCGATGAGTTGCCTGTCTCGCATCGCAGCCTGTTCTATGGGCGACAATCATTTGAGTTAAAGAAGTAGCCTTGCAGGGCGGGAGTGCTTTGGGGCGCCGAATTCGGCCGAGTACCGATGCCTTGAGGGGTGCGTTAAAGCTTCTTAGGTATTGCGGCCTAGGCAGGGTCATTGGCCATTTGAGCGCCGCTTCGGTTAGATCTGGATTCTCCTTGTAGCCTGATTGGGTTGCTTTGCTGAGGGTCTCGTGTGGTACCCGTCTGCAGCCTGGTTGACTTTTGGCAGCAGGCCCTTCGGGTCGCGTCATCGCCCGTCGAAGGATGATATGCTCCGTGGTCTTAGAGATTGATCAATCGAGGAGCCTTGAGATGGCGCAATATATTGCAAACAAAGTGGCAACTACTGGCGCCGATGCGGCATTAGTGGATGAACGCGGCAGCACCACTTGGACGGAACTGAATACGCGGGTGAATCAGATCATTGCCGCCATGCGGAACGCAGGCATCGATTCGGGCGATACCATCGCAGTTTTCTCCGGTAACTGCCGAGAGTACTTAGAAATCATGGCAGCGGCGGCCCATTGCGGCGTGATCTACGTGCCGGTGAACTGGCATTTCACGACCGATGAACTGCAGTACGTGGTGGATGATGCGGGCTGTAAAATGCTGTTTGCTGAAGGCCAGTTTCATGAGGTTACGAGCGCCGTTAAGGGCAGTAATGGTCAACCCCTCACGCGAATTGGCATTCGGATGACGCCCGAGCAAACAGCAGCTGACGGCTTTACCGATTATGAACAGTTCTTGGCGGCGCAACCGTCTGATGAGCCCGAGGCCCAAACTCTAGGCGGTCCGATGTTCTATACATCGGGCACGACCGGTCGGCCAAAGGGCGTTCGCTCAAGTGCATCAAAAGCGGCGATGCCGGTTGAAATGCTGGAACTGATGGGCGGCAGCATGGCGCAAATGCTCGGAATTCCCAATACCGGGCGCACCTTTGTTTGCGGGCCGCTGTATCATTCCGCGCAATGGGCTTTTTCGTTCTTAGTCCTGATGACGGGCAGTCAAATTGTGACGCGGCATCGCTTTGATGCAGCAGAATCTTTGGCTTTAATCGACGCCCACCGGATCACCAACGTGCACTTAGTCCCGACGCAATTTAGTCGCTTTTTGAAACTGGACGATGCGGTCAAGGCCAACTTTAAGGGTGCGTCTTTGCAAGTCGTTTGGCACGGCGCAGCACCTTGCCCGCCCATGGTAAAGCGTCAGATGATCGAGTGGTGGGGCCCGGTGATCAATGAATATTATGGCTCAACGGAAGGCTCGATCGTCACGACCGCGACCGCTGAAGAGTGGCTTGCGCGGCCCGGGACCGTTGGAAAACAGTCGGCGATGGTTGAAATCACGATCGTGGATGAAGATGGCGCGGTGCTCCCGGTGGGTGAATCCGGTGATATCTATGTGCGTAATCTCATGGGGTCAGATTTTGAATACCACAACGAACCTGAGAAAACTGAGGCAGTGCACTTAAAACCGGGGGTCTTCACCTTTGGCGATGTCGGTTATTTCGATGAAGACGGGTATCTGTATTTGAGCGACCGGAAAATCGACATGATTATCTCGGGCGGCGTTAATATCTATCCTGCAGAAATTGAGGGCGTGCTGGCAACCCATGCCTTGGTGCAGGATGTTGCAGTCTTCGGCATTCCCAATGAGGAATTTGGCGAAGAAGTCAAAGCGGCCGTAGAGCTGGTGCCTGGTACAGCGGTTGATCCAGCCTTGGCCGAGACGCTTGCGGCCTTCTGCCGCGAACATTTGGCCGGCTACAAAACCCCTAAGAGTTTTGATTTCGTCGAGAATATGCCACGGCATGAGACCGGAAAATTGTATAAGCGCAAGTTACGCGATCCATACTGGGAAGGGACCGGACGGTTGATTTAATCGGCTTGGGCTCGTGGATGCGCGATAACGGATGCCGCAGCAACGCGGCCTTCTCCGGGCGTTTTTTGGGTAGGACGTTTTTGATCCAAGGGGAGGCGCTTGTGCTTAGCCACATGGCCGTTTTTCGGGACATTTTTACTATTGGGGCCTCGCGCGCCCCCTAAAACGGCAGGGTTAAAGTGCGAGAATCCGTTATCGATTAGTCCATTGTGCCGCGCAGATTATGCTGAACACCTTGTAGGAAGTTACGTAGGACCTGATCTTGACACTTTCGATAGTGCTTATGATCGGGTCGCCTAAAGAATGCGCTCAATTCATGTTTGCTGAACCGAAAATCTGCAAGTTTCATTAGTTCCAAAACATCCTCTGCTTGTAAATCTAGGGCAATTTTCAGTTTTTTAAGAATAATGTTGTTCGTTAGGCGTTCTTCTGGCTCAGGCTGCGCACCCTCGCGCCGGCCCCGGCGGTCGTTTATGAGGCCGTTTAAAAAAGTGGCCAATTCAATATCCAAGCAGCTTTGATGATCCTCATCCTCTTCGGGCTTGAGCCAGTCGCAAACCAGTTCTCGGGTAACGGTGAGGTCTCCCGCGGCAAAGAGGGCCATCATTTCTGTATCGCTAAAATCGAAGGCATAGCGAATGCGTCGCAGGATATCGTTATTGGTCAAAGTCGGTCCTAGGTTTGGTGGTGCAATCAAGACAAATGAGGGCGCAGGCGCCGCAGGGGTTAGCTTATAGATCGCAGCGGTTTAGGGGAAGGTTGGGTATCCGACTTGGCGTAATGAGGCGGCAGGTTGAATGTTGAACGTCAGGGGGTATGCCGCGTAGTTGGGTTGTTCTGTTTAAACCTGCTAGGCGTCAATGGCCTAAAAGGCTTCTAAATTGCCATCCACATTAAGCACTTGCCCGGTCACGCGGCGCGCTTGGCTCGACGCTAAAAAGCACGCCATATCGGCAATGTCCTCTGCATCGATAAAGGTCTTGAGCGAGTTCGACTTGGTATAGCGGCTGCGGATTTCCGCTTCGGTGACCCCTTTTTCGCGGGCCTCAGCGGTGATCACTCGATCCATGCGGTCACCGGCAACACTGCCCGGACAAATCACATTGGCTCGAATACCCCAGGGGCCGAGTTCCATGGCAAGCGATCGCGTGAGGCCGATTACGGCGGATTTCGATGCGGCATAGGGCGTTCTTAAGGGATAACCATGCCAGCCTGCGGTTGACGCAATATTGATCAGGTTACCACTTTTCTGATCTTTCATGATCGGAACGGCTTGGCGTGAAAACAGGAACATCGCATCGAGGTTCACGGCCAGGCATTGGCGCCACTCCGCAAGGGTAATGTTTTCAATGCCTGCCGTTGGTCCCGCGATACCCGCGCAGTTCACCAGCACATCGAGACGACCAAGCTTGCTCAGATGCGCTGTCATGGCCTCGTTCACGGCGCGCTCATCGGAGACGTCAAGGCAGGTTGCCTGAAATTCAGGATTGGCTTGGGTGACACTTGCGAGCGCTTTTTGGTCTTGATCAACTAGATGAACGTCGGCCCCGGTTTGTCGAAAGGCCTGGGCAATGGCGAGGCCAATACCTGAGCCGCCAGCGGTCACGATTACGGATTGGGTCATGAAAGGACACTCGTTCAAAGATTAAGCACTCAGTATAATCGGGCGTCGGTTGCGTGGGTAGATTGACGAGGCCAAGCGACCCAAATAGGCCAGTCAAAAAACTGGCTGGCTTTTCGTCAGAAAAAAGGCTGGATAGGGTCTCGTGTAAGGCGGATTGTTGCAGGGTCCGACTGGATGTTGGTTTTACATCAAGTGTCCTTTGATAGAGCCGCCGGCATCACGGATAAAAAAGGCTTGATGAGCCCAGGCTTAAACGCCATCACAATTGATGCAGACCTTACTTCTATAAAAAGGTCGCGTTCGGCTTGGGCGCAAGGGGGTCTTGATAAGGCGCCTTGTGCGGCCGCAAGTGCAGCAGGCCAAAGTTCTCGGCGAACCGGGTGGTGGTGGCCCACAGATGATCCCCAAACAAGAAGGGCTCGAAGGATTCAATCCCGGGTAAGGGCAATGGCTCAATTCGGGCAGTGGGACGGGGTTCAAAAAAGAAGGGAATCGAAAAGCGCTCGTGATCGACCGGTATGACCCCATGCTCGGTCGCTTTGATCTTGCCGCCGGTCCAGCGCTGTAGAAGCCCCCCAAAATTGACCGCCAGACTGCCTTCTTCGGCCGGCACGTTAATCCATTCTTTATCGCCGTTTTTAGCCTGCAGGCCGAGGCCCCCCGAGACCGGCGCTAAAAGGGTCAGCAGCCCAGAATCGACATGTTCGCCGCGGGTGGCTTTGAGGGCGTCTGAGATCGGTAAATTCTCTCGGGGTAAGTATCGGAGCAATCGCAAAGTCGAGATGCCGTCTTCGAAAACGCTTGAAAAAATCGTCTCGGGGATCCCAAGACTTCTTGATAGTGAGGCTAAAAGCGCAAGACCAATAGACTCCATCGCCAAAAAATAGGCACTGGCCACGGCATTAAAACCGGGTAGATCGGCTTCATCGGGTAATGGCGTCGGTTGATAGAGCAAGTCATCGCTGTGATCCGGTAGCGCGCGCACGATGTCGGGCCCGATCTCATAACCTTCCCGGCTGAGGGTCGGCCCAGAGTGCAGGGGAAACCAGCCCCGATACAGATTCGGATTGTTCGGCTCAAAATTATTCTTCCACAACGGGCGCTGCTTGGCCTCAGGCAAGCTGAACAACCGAATAAGCGACGCTTTGGCCGTGTGATCGATCGCGCTTGGCGCTGGCATGCCGGTAATGGTTAGAAACCCGATCTCTTGGGCCGCAGCAAAAATTGCGGCATCGACTGCGGCGCGCGCTGAGAGGTCTTCGGCAAACAGCGGGGCGATATTGATCTGGGGAATTAAGGCGATGCCCATGACCCTAAACCTTGTTCAGGCGTTTGTTGCGATCAAGCACGCGCAGGCGGGATTCGATCTCTTCTCGCTCGAGATAGCAGCCGCGGAACCAGCGCGCGCCTTCGCTTGGGTCAAAACCATCGCGGCCATGGAATATCCGCCGATTATCGAAGCCTACGAGGTCACCCGGCGCCAGACGGAACCGGATTTGGAAGTCGGGATGATCGGCGTAGTGATGCAACAACGACGTTGCCTCATGAAAGCGTTTAATGGTGGTGATATCGCCGGTCATCGGCGCTCGCAACCAATAGGTGAACCGCACGGTCGTCAGATTACCTCGATAATCGGTTTCAAAGATCGG
>JABGTE010000254.1 GCA_018647445.1 Gammaproteobacteria bacterium | reverse complement strand
GCGGCTATTCTCGGTCAGTTGACCCATAAAAATGATTTAGGCCTGCATGGCGGTTTGCTCGATGGTGGCGGACAAGCCTTGATTCAGTCAGGAAATGTGACGGGCCAACGCAAAGCGATTGATCAGGGGCAGCATGTCACGGGCATGGCGTTGGGCGATCACGCATTTTTCAACTGGTTGTCGGACGCATCGGACGTTGTGTTTCGAAGCGTCAACTATACTCACGATGTCGATATTATTCGGCAGTTGGATCAATTCGTATCGATTAACTCGGCGGTTGAGGTGGATCTTTTCGGGCAAGTGAATGCCGAGGTCGCCGGCGGCAGGCAGATTTCCGGCACCGGCGGCTCGGTTGACTTTATGCGTGCGGCTAAAGCCTCGAAAGGTGGGCGCTCGATTGTTGCAATGACGGCCACCGCAAGGGGCGGCAGTGTCTCGCGAATTGTTCCGAAAGTGGAAATGGTGACCGCCCTACGAACCGACGTTGATATTGTGGTCACAGAGTTTGGCGTTGCGCATTTGAAGACGCTCAATCATCGTGACAGGGTTAAGGCCATGATTGCGCTGGCAGCACCAGATTTTCGGGCAGAGCTTAGCGCGATGAGTGGGGGCTAAACTGCTGAAAGCATTTCAGGCAAGTCATATGGTGACCTTGCACGCCGAATCGCGGCTCTAAACAGAAGCCGGTGCTGGCGTCCATTGGAACAATGGTTAAGACCGAGTTGCGGTCATCTAGTGGCGACGGCAAGCGGGCCTAGCATCAATCGGTTTAAAAGCTTTAGAGATTTGTTTGTTGACGACTGTCTGCAAAGTACAAGGATTCAGCACCGGTGTCACAGCCCGCGCAAACCCAAAGCCAATCCAAGGATGAAACGGCGCGGCTCAAACCGATTTTGATTTGAGCGTTGCGATGTAAGGTAAGCAATGACTAAACCAAATCAGAATCGGCGTGGGCGGTTGCAGCGCCAGGCTGGGTTAAATGGATTTTTAATTGACAGCTTTCGATGGGTGTTAATCCGTCATGGTCTGACAATGAGTCTACTTCTAATCATTTGCTTGGGGCTGCTGGTTTATTCGGGTGGTTATCCAGATAGCGGCGGAAATTTTTTAGGTCTGATAGGAGGGCAAGCGGTTTTGGCGTTGAAACCGCAGCATTATGGTTTGTTGTTCGCTATACTGGTTTTCGTCTGCGGGCATTGGCTTTGGCGCGGCATCCACATTCAGCGTCAAACGCTTTTATGGCTGTGTTACTTAGGGATAATCTCCTTCGTTGAGGAGTTGCTTTTCCGGTTGGTGGCTCCACATCTCATGCAAAGCGTCCTAGGGTCGATTGGTTCAGTGGTCGTTAGCAACCTCATTTTTGCGGGGCTGCACTACTTTACTCTTCGCTGGCAATTGCGTCATTGCATCGTTGTCTTCCTCGGCGGATTAGGGCTAAGCCGACTTCTGCTGGTTACGGAGGATTTTATCTTGATTGTCCTTATTCATTGGTTCTTCACGTTCTTGAATACACCACATCCGCCAAGGGTTAAAAGCTTCGCGCGTTAGCCGGATGGTTGAACCCCAATCGGGCGAGCGACCGATTATTAATCGCGGTGCCTGGTAGCCGGTAGCAAGTAGCTGTTTCGGTGCGAACGGCACCATCCCGACGCTCGCGCAGAACGTGACGAGACCGTCGGGAGTGTGGGTCAAACAGGATGTACCTTTGTGCTGGATGCCCAACAAGAAATCTTGGAAGTGACGAGCGCAGGGCGGGGTTATCCTGCGACCTTGTCGATCAAATTGATTAGTATCTTTGATGTAAATGCTGTTGCTCGAAACACTGGGGCAGCCGTCGAGTTGCAAACAGGTGATAGCCATCTTTTGATCGAGATACTGCCGCTATTACGGGGTGTTGCAACGGATGCTGACGATATCCTGATGTATGGCGGGCTTCCGATTACGAAGGTAACAGGCCTTATCAGAATAGAGTGATCGAGGCTGATTGAGGAAAAGAGGCTTCGGCCTCTTTTTTTACCTCGCGAGGGCAAATATCCAAGCTAAACTAGTCAGGACTGAATAAAAGGTGGGTGTCTTGTGAATCGTTTTCTAACCTTTAGCGGCATCTTATTATTTTGTTTGAATGCGGGGCTAGCCAGAGCGGAGCAGGCCTCAAGAATGACAGTGCTCGACCTGGCTGAAGTTGAGCGCGGCTACATAGCGCTCGATTACGCCTATTTCTCAGAGTCCCTCGATGTCTTTGATTTTGCGAGCAAATTGAACAGCACGTTTAAGCCTAAGGATGCGGCTTCAGTCTATGGCTCAGTTGGCTATAAGCCGATGGATAATCTGATGATGTCCTACCAGCGTGAAGATACGAGAGCAGCCACCCGACGCGATCGAGAGCCCTTTGAGGTTGAATCTAATGTTCAGGGGGATGCATTGCTTGTGCAATGGCAGTCGGGTGAACGCTTCGGGTATGGTCTGCAAGTGCTCGCAGGACTAGCCGCCCGAGAGCAAGATAGCTTGCGGGTTGAATGCTACAGCTACTCAGGGCTCACGGTTGGTGCCTGT
>JABGTE010000253.1 GCA_018647445.1 Gammaproteobacteria bacterium | reverse complement strand
TGATTGGCAGGCGGCGCTGCGACCTTCCTCCGGCAGGGTCGTTTTCATTATCATTATGCAGATGCAAACGATGGTGCTCTTAGGAGCGTGCTCAAAAGCGGGTAAGGTGGTACAACTTTGGCTCGGGTTGGGCTATAAAGATTGAGCTATAAAGGTTGAGCTATAAAGGTTGAGCTACAAAATAGGGGCGCATCCTGAAAGCGGTAGCTTGAATCAGTTCGCGTTCGATAGCATTGCAGCGGACGTTTACACACGGTAGGGAGTCAAGATGCGCTTATCACCGACGACAGCAGACATTGAATTTGAACAAACGGTCTCGGCCTTTATTGCGGAGTACCTGGATCCCGCGATCCAGCAGCGGGTGGCGAACTCAATGTCGATTGATAAAGCGATGCAAGATGACTGGACCCGTAAGCTCGCTGCGGCAGGCTGGGCGGCCCCAAATTGGCCAGTTGAGTATGGCGGGACGGGTTGGTCGATGCGACGTCGTCATCAATTTGAGGTCTTAATGCGCCGTCATAACGCGCCTGAAACCCAAGGTTTCGGCTTTAATATGGTTGGACCAGCCATCATCCAATATGGCTCAGCAGAACAAAAGGCCTATTACCTGCCTTTGATCCTGAATGCAGAAATCAGTTGGTGTCAGGGCTATTCTGAACCGGGTGCCGGCTCGGACCTTGCGAGCTTAATGACGCGTGCCGAGGTTGTGGGAGACGATTATCGCGTCAATGGTTCAAAGATCTGGACGTCGGGGGCGGAACGGGCGGATCACATTTTTGCTTTGGTTAGAACAGATGTGACGGCCAAGAAGCAGTTGGGCATTTCTTTTTTATTGATCCCGATGACATCAGCCGGGATCCGGGTTGAACCCCTTTATGCCTTCAATGGTAAACGGCTTTGGAATCAGGTGTTCTTTGATGATGTTATGGTGCCCCGATCCAATCGATTGGGGGCTGAAAACCAGGGCTGGACGGTTGCTAAAACCCTGTTAGGTGACGAGCGATTAATGGTATCGCGAGTCGCTGAGAATAAGCGGATCCTGGCTCGTGTTCGAAGGCTTCTTCAAGACACTGGTTTGGAAGACTCCGTGTTGGCGTCCAAGGCGGCACAAATCGAAATTCGATTGACGGCGCTTGAAGGCACTGCGCTGCGCTTGTTGTCGAGGTTTGATGGCGGTGGCAAGGTGGGTGCTGAGCCCTCGATGCTGAAGCTCCAGGGCAGTCAACTCGTCCAAGTGCAAGATCAGCTCTTGTTCGAAATCGCCGGACTTTATGGCCTGCCGCTGGATGCCGAGTCAAGGCAGACGCCGAGTGCACCGATCCGTCATGATGCGGTCGATATGATTGGCAGCGCCTTGTTTCATCATCGCGGCTATACCATCGCGGGTGGGGCAAGTGAGGTGCAACGCAATATCATCGCGCAGCAAGTTCTAGGTTTGTGAGGCTGCCTTTATCCATAAAGCGGCAGGATTCGTGCGTCTGTCGACAGGGTTAACCTGATTCAGACGTCAGGCTGCGGGAAGGATCGAGTGTTAGTTCAATCGTTCGAGATCTTCTTGGACAAACTCTCCCTCAATAATGTTCGGCGAGTCCGGACCTGACCCGGGCATATCTCGGTCAGGCCTGCCGGGCCCCGCGCCATCCTTAGGGCCTGCGCTAACCGCCAGGTACAACCCAATGGCGTCGGAAAGAACGCCCGGTAAGCACAATAATATGCCACCGAGTATGGCCTGTAGCGGTCGAATGATGGACCAGAGTGTACTGGGAGGCGTCTTTTGAAAGCCTTGCATGAGGTCCCGGATCGATCGGCCAGAGCGCCGGATTAAAAGAATGCCGAGCGCACAACTCAAGAGGATTTGTAGCAAGGTCGCTGGCAATCCAATTCGGTCGGTTAAGACCATGAGGCCAAGGAGTTCGAGCAGCGGCAGGCCAATAAAGAGTAAACGCAAGGGATAGCTCCCGATCCAGGAAAGGGTAGCCTATCATGAACACGGTAGGGCTTCATGTCATGAACACGGTAGGGCTTCATGTCATGAACACGGTAGGGTTTCATGATATGGATTCAGTGCTGTTGTGCACGGCTCTGAGACAGATGGTGCTGCGAACGGGCTGGCCCGGGGAATCAAAACGCGCGTAACCTAAGTGGTTTCGCAGAACGCAAAGGGCTTGAAGAGGCCAGCAGGAGATCAAAATTATGACCGTAGCTGTTAAGTCGACGTTGCAAATTCCCGGTCCTCAGGGCGTGTTGGAAGCTAAAATGAACCGCATAACGGGGGCTGGTCGGGGGATTATCGTGATGTGTCACCCACATCCTGCTTATGGCGGCAACCTGAACGATCGAATTCTTGAGACGCTATCGCGTCAAGCCGTTCAATATGGGTTCTCGACCCTTGTGTTTAATGCGGCGGGCGTTGGCGCGTCAGCTGGCCACAGTGAAACCGCCGCCAAGGCTGCGAAGGATCTTGCCGCGGTGATTGCCTTTGTCGAGGCTTCAGAGAACGTAACGCCCAAATTGTTAGGGTATTCTTTCGGCGCAATTACGGTTTTGGAACATGCTTGCTCACGGCAAAACCTTGAGGTCTTGTTGATCGCGCCAGTCCTGGCTTTGGGCTCGCAAAGGCTATCTGAGCAAGCTGCTTTAAGCGGACACGTTATTGTTGGGTCAGAAGATGCCTTTGCACAGCCTGAGTCGTTAAGCGCCCGTTTTGGCCCATCATCAGTTCAATTTATTGAGGGCGCAGATCATTTTTTTAATGGGTATGATGAGGCTCTGGCTCGAGCAGCAGAGGCGTTTTTCAATGGAACTTAAGGTTATTCAAATGACGCGTCAGGCGGGCGTGGGTCGGATCACGTTAAACCGGCCCCATCGCCATAACGCCTGGACCGGTAGAATGCATACCGAGTATCGCTGGGCGCTGGCTGAACTTGAGGCAGACCCTTTAATCCGAGCCATCATTATTACTGGTGCGCAGCGCAGTTTTTGCGTCGGTGGTGATGCCCAAGCGCTAAAGGGGCATTCGGAGAAGGGTGGCTATGACCCTGGCACACCGGATCCTTTGGCTCGTCCGGGCTACGGTGTGATGCCAGAGTTTGACGCGCCGTTTGCCTATCATTTTGGCTTGACCAAGCCCGTGATCGCGGCACTCAATGGCGCGGCAGCAGGCGTTGGCTTGGCGCTTGCGATGTTCGCAGATCTAAGATTTTCAGTGCCCGGCGCTGTGTTTACAACCGCCCATGGCAAGCTGAATTTTCCCGCTGAGTATGGCCTGTCGTGGCTGCTACCTCGGATGATCGGTCTGACTCGAGCGAATGAATTATTGTTGAGCTCACGCCGGTTCAGCAGTGAAGAAGCGTTGTCACTGGGACTCATCAACGGTCTTTATGAGGCGGATGTTCTAATCGATTCGGTGCAGGCTTACGCCGAACAGCTGATAGCGCAAAATGCTCCGGACGCTCTGCGCGTCACCAAGCACCAGATCTATCGAGATTTACATCGGGATGTGGCGACGTCGGTTCACTACAGCGAGCAGCAATTGGCGCGGATGAGTCGTACGCCTGACTTTAGGGAGGGCGTTGCGGCCTTTATGGAAAAGCGACCACCACAGTGGCAAGGAATGGATCATGAATAACCCAACAACGGCCTCAGCAACCCTCGATCAAGAACCGTTTTATCTTCCAGTCGGTGATGAGGTGGCCCTTTTCAAAGCGGCCTACGCCCAACGCCTACCAGTGCTGTTGAAGGGGCCAACGGGCTGCGGCAAAACGCGCTTTGTGGAATATATGGCTTATCAACTGTTTCGCGGGGCGGAGGCCTCGGCTGAGCTGCGCGGCATCGAATACCCGTTACAAACCATTGCATGCCACGAAGATTTGTCGGCGACAGACCTTGTTGGGCGGTTTTTATTGCAAGGCGATGAAACAGTCTGGCAGGACGGCCCCTTAACACGGTCCGTTCAAGAGGGATCGATCTGTTATTTGGATGAGATTGTAGAGGCGAGAAAAGATTCAACTGTTTTGATTCATTCGCTCACTGATCATCGTCGTATTTTACCGATTGAAAAGCGCGGTTTGATTTTGGATGCCCATCCTAATTTTCTTTTGGTGATTTCCTATAACCCCGGTTATCAAAACGTGCTCAAAGATTTGAAGACCAGTACCCGTCAGCGCTTTATAGCCATTGATTTCGATTATCCGAGTGTTGCCGCTGAAACCGATATTATCGCTCACGAGAGTGGCGTTGATCGTGAGACCGCGGGGCAGTTAGCCGCATTGGGCGCAAAAATACGCCACCTCCGAGAACACGGCTTTGACGAAGGCGTGAGTACTCGGCTGTTGATTTACGCCGGGCAAATGATGGTGGCGGGTGTCGCGCCAGCCAGAGCCTGTGACGTCGCGATCTGCCGAGCGGTCTCTGATGATGCTGATGTTCAATCGGCGATGCAGGCTGTTGTGCAGGCCATATTCGCTGAATCGATGATCGGATAAATGACCAGCGCGTCAGATGATGTGTACACGGTACTGGCTAAACAGCACGAACCCACGGCGGCTGAGTTCTTAGCCGTAAGGCAGCGCCTCACCCTTGATGCAGAAGGTCAGCAGCGCTTTGATCAGATGGTCTTGGCGCTTGCAGATTCGGGTTGGCATGGTTTTGAGGCGGCGGCTGGGTTCCTAGCATTATCCGAAACCATGATCGCGCGACAAGGTCTCACGCAATGGCTGACCCGAGGCCAAGCTGCCTTGGCACTGTCGCGGATTAATTTTGAACCGGCCGTTATCTATTGGCGGCTTGTCAGTATCGCGGCCTTGCAGCCAGACGGTGATGCGCAATTACGTTCGATTGAAACACTTGGCCTGCGGGTACAAGCGCGCTTCGAGTTTGCCTCGCACTTGCTAGCGGATGTTTTACGGGTTGGCGAAGTACGGTTCGCTGCGGCGGAGCCCTTCGAGTTTGCGGCTTGGATTACGCTCACCGAACAAATGGTTGATGTGGGGCGGGCCGAACTGGTGCGTTTTTTGGACCGTGCGCCGTCAGAGATTAGCGATACGATGTTGCGCGCTTTGCAAGGGCATTGCCTTCAAAGTTGCTTAGATTTCCTTGCCTCAGAAGTTGAATTAAACCAACGGTTACCGATCAGAGTCCTCAACGACTGGTGGCCGATCTGCCTTCACCTAGCGCGTAAGCAACAAGGTCTTCAAGCATTTTTTGATGCAATGCTCAGATGCCCGTTGAATCTGCTCATTTCACCTGCGCTCACCCAGTTGCTGGTCCGGATTGATGAGGCCTGGCTTGTGGGATTGTTGCTGGATGTGGCCGACCGGCTACCACTGGAACAACCGGCTGTTTGTGACGCCTGGTTGACCCATGGATTGGTCCATTGCCAAGGCAGTCTGCAACGTAGTCAAGCTTATTTTAAATTGGAATCGGCTGAGTCGACTGATCAGCTTTCGGCTCTGATGGGTCTGGTCCGTCTAGAAGATCAAAGACGGATCCTCAACCTGTATGGCGAAGCACTTGCGGGCCGGCCTTTGACGCTTGTGACGCCAGCAGAAATTGAGGGGCCGCAGGTCGAAGCATTAAGTTTCACCGGCCTAGAGATCATTCTGCCCAAAACCTATGCCAAGTTTGAGACCGTTCAGGGTAATTTTGAGTTTTATAAAGTCGCGTTGCTGCACCAGCTTGGTTATCAAACCTTCCACACACTTCGCCATCTCAAGAGCACTGAACAGGCATTGTCGAATTATGAGGACCTCCCGCGCGCGCGTGCGCTGTTCAATGTCCTAGAAGGCGCAAGAATTGATTGGCAGTGGCCGCAGCAACTGCCCGGCACAAATCTGCAGATTCAGCGGCTCAAGCAGCATGCCTGCAGAGCGATTATAGGTGCTGTTGACTCGGCAGCGGCGCCGAGTATGTTTCAGTGGATCGTGTTGCAAAGCCTTGATGGCGCGGCGGCGATGGGCGCGGACGGGGAGGATCCCCTACTTCAGACTATGGTGCAGTCGATTGGGCGCCTTCAGCGCAAAGGCGCCACCCCAGAAGATGTTTTATCGGTGTTAGCGGAGATTTATCCGTTGGTTGAGCCTCTAACCTCGGCAGATGAGCTCGCGGTGGCGCAGGTAGAACATCGACGAGGATTGAGCTTTTTGGGGGGCGGATTGAATCTGCCGCTGCTGGAACTCGAGCTCGAGGAAAGCCTTGCGTTGGATGAGGACCTCGGCGGACTGGCGATGAAAGTCAGCCCAGAAGACTTGATGTTGGAAACCCTAAATGTCGGTGATGTGGATGCTGACGAGGCTATGCTCATGACCGATCTTGACGAAGCGCCAGACGCGCTTGGTGAGGCAGAGCCCAAGTTGGGGGGCAAGCCGAACGGCCCGCCCTTGGTACCGGCGCCCATGGCCGCTGTTCGACCGAAGAGTTTTTACTACGATGAGTGGGATTACCATATTCAGGATTATCGCAGGCGGTGGTGCCGATTAATGGAAGTTCATGACTCCGACGAAGATGGCGCTTATTACCAAGACTCGGTGCAACATCATGCGGCTCTGCAGAAGCAGGTCCGCCGCCAACTCAGTCGTCTAAAACCTGAATTGCTGGTGAAGGTGCGCGGTGTTCGCGATGGCGAAGAGATGGACTTAGAAAAAGCCATTGAGGCGGTGATAGATCGCCGGGCAGGTCAAACGCCGTCGGAACACATTTATGTTGAGCGGCATCGGCAGGGTCGGGATGTTGCGGCCTTATTTTTGATTGATCTAAGTGCCTCAACCGATGATCGATTACCCGACCCGAATGCGCCCACGCCGACTGAGGAGGTCTATCATGACTTTGATTGGTCGGATGAGCCGTTGCCCCCACCACTCGAAGGCGAAAAGATCATCGATCTTGAAAAGCATGCCGTCATTCAAATGACGCAGGCTCTGGAGGCGTTGGGTGATCATTACGCGGTTTCTGGATTCAGTGGCTACGGTCGTGATCAGGTTGAATATACAGTTTGCAAACGCTTTACCGATTCGCTCGACGCGACTGTTAAAGCCAAGATTGGTGGGTTGAAAGCTTGCCGGAGTACTCGGATGGGCCCGGCGATTCGGCATGCGGCCATGCAGTTGTGTCAAACCGAAGCTCGAATTAAAGCCTTAATTATTATCAGTGATGGCTATCCTCAGGATCATGATTACGGTCAAGATCGCAACGATCGTCAATATGGCATCCATGATACGATGAAGGCGCTCACAGAAGCCAAGCAACAGGGCGTACAATCTTTTTGTTTAACCGTGGATCCGTCTGGACATGACTATCTGCGGCTAATGTGTCCTGATCGCCAGTATATGGTCATCCAAGATGTTAGTCAGTTGCCGAACGAGCTGTCTAAAGTCTATCGAAGCCTGACAGGATAAAGCACTATGTTGACGCCGTTTCATTTGGCCATTGGGGTGAGCGATCTAAGTGCTGCGGAAGTCTTCTATCGTGATGTTTTAGGGTGCACGCTTGGCCGCCGAAGTGATCAGTGGATTGACTTTAATTTGTTTGGCCATCAATTGGTGTGTCATGAAGTGCTGGCATCGGCAGGCGCGGCCGCGACAAATCCGGTGGACGGCGAGAATGTGCCAGTACCACACTTCGGCGTGGTCTTGGCGCTTGATGCGTTTGAATCTTTAAAGCAGCGTCTCGTGGCGCAGGGGGTAACATTTGTGATTGAACCCCAGACCCGTTTTCAGGGTGAAGCCGGTGAGCAGCGCACTATGTTTTTATTAGACCCCTCAAAAAATGCTATAGAATTCAAAGCCTTTAGGAACATAGATGAATCTCTTTTTAAGGCTTGATGCATGCGCATAGGGATGGTGAAAAAAGGCTTTAGCGAACGTTTAACCGGTATGGTCGGGGGCCATTGGTGCGCCTTTAGCTCGATTGGTTCAGGATGCCCCAGCGTTGAATAGTTCAAATTCCTACCTTTGGTACATGCTCTGCTTAATTTGCTTTGTTGCACCGCTCGGGATCCAAACGGTCTTGTTGCCTTGGCTGATTGTGGTGGAGATGCAGGAGTCGGGTGCGCGGCTCGGGCTTGCGCAATTTGCACTGCAGTTACCGGCGATCCTCCTTATTTTAGCAGGCGGATTGCTAGCAGACCGGTTTGACCGGGCAAAAATTCTTTGGGTGTGTCATGGACTCGCGGCTTTGCCTGCGCTCCTGCTGGCCTACGTTATATACAGCCAAGCGCTGAGCTTTCAAATGGTGGTTGTCTACGCGCTCGCAATGGGCAGCGTCACCGCTTTCGCGCAGCCAGCGCGAGACGGGATGCTGAACCAGATAGCCAGTGATGACTTGCAGAAGGGCGTGACAATTGCCATGGGCCTAACCTTTGGCGGGCAAGTAATTGGTTTTTTGATGGGAGGAGCCGCTGAGTCGGTTGGGGCCGTTTCGTTACTTATCATTCAGGCCATTGTGATGGCCTTCGGCATGTTTTTCGCGTTCAAGTTGATGCCGATGTCTCGGCTTGCGGGCGAGACGGCAGCGTTATCCGCATCATCGGGTGCGGGTAGTGCGATCCTTGAAGGGTTGCGCCTGGTGTTCACGTCGAATTTGATGCGGCCAGTGATATTCCTGGTGTTTTGTATGAGCCTTTTTTATGGCGGTGCCTATATGGTGTTGGTGCCGGTTGTGGCGCGAGAAGTCTACGGCGCCGGCGCGGCTGAAATCGCGCAGTGCTTTGTTGCGTTTGTTGGCGGCACAATTTTGGTGACCGGCCTACTGGTGAAGGTTGGCGGCCTGAGCAACCCGTTAATGGCCCTGCAGCTTGCCTTGCTGGGGGGTGGGCTGTGCTTGATCCTTGCGTCAATGGTCAACCAATTCGAATATTTCCTGGGCGCTTTGGCTTTATGGGGAATGTGTGGTGCGGTGGCGATGAGTATGAGTCGAACGCTCATTCAGCAGGCAGCGCCGGAAGCGTATCGATCCCGTGTGCTGGCGATTTTTTCTTTGGCGAATATGGGCGGCATGCCCTTAGGCGCAGTGCTGCTTGGCGCCTTGTCGGTAAGTATGGGCGGGGAATTCGCGTTATGGGTTGCTGCCGCGAGTATGGCGGGTGTATTGCTAATGTTTCGAGTGATCCGAGCGTTGGGTTACTGGGCGCCAAATGAGGGCTAAGATATTGCGCGGTGAGGGTTGGAAGCCTGACCGTCACGGGGGCATCAATAGCAGAAACCGAGTACCGCCATCATTGCATAAAACGCCCAAGGGATGCGGTGGTGCGGTCAAACCGCAAGGTGCAGAGGACGACAATGAGCCCAAAATGAAATAGGTAGAACCCAGTACCCAGTACCTATAATTAAGCACGAAGCACGAAGCACGAAGCACGAAGCACGAAGCACGAAGCACTAAGCATTAAGCATTAAGCATTAAGCATTAAGCATTAAGCATTAAGTATTAAGCATTAAGCATTAAG
>JABGTE010000252.1 GCA_018647445.1 Gammaproteobacteria bacterium | reverse complement strand
TGGGTCTCGACGGTTGGTTCAGCGCCGAATTACAGCCCCGTTTACTCGTGCTCGCGCAGATTCCTGGGGCAGCGCAGCTAACGCAGCCACTGCTGTTTGAAGAAAAAATCCTGTAACCTTACCGAAACCAAAGTGCTTGGGTCTCCATGGGTCAATTCAATCTCGCCACCTTCCGCAAACCGGTGTCTTTAGGCCTCTTGTTCTTGCTTGGTGCCTGGTCTATTTATCTTGTGGTTGAGAACGTGTTTTTTTATCTTGATGCGGATTTAGCTTCGACCGTCTCTGGCCCTTCCGAGTCTGTCCCAGACGCCGCGGCGGCCGTTACCAGTACCGGTCCAAGCCTTGCGACGCGCCAATTGTTTGGCCGTGTCGACGACAATCAAGCCGAACAAGTTATCAGCGCTCCGACCACGCGGCTTAATCTCGAGCTTCAAGGTGTTTTCTTAAGTGATGCCGCCAACACCTCAAGCGCAATCGTCGCCGAACGCGGCAAGAACGGCAAACTGTATCTCATTGGCGATAAGCTGCCCGGGAACAGCGTTTTACATTCAGTTGAATCCGATCACATCCTTTTGCGCCGCGGTGCTAGACTCGAAAAATTACTATTCATCAAGAAGCGCCTGAACATTAAGGCGTCTAGCACGGCGTCCACCAGCGCTAAAGACCGCGATCGCAAAACGGCATCAAATACGCGCCAACGGTCGCAAGCGACACAACCAGCCTCAGCCAGCACTGGATCAGCAATCCTGAGCGAGGTCCGGGATCGTTTGCAACGCAATCCACAGGGTGTCCTTAAAGAATATGGTCTAAGCGCCGTCGCACCCGGTAGCAGCCAAGGCTACAAAGTCGATACCGCTCATCCCGCCCTTAACAATACAGGGTTGCAACCTGGCGATCGCGTTGTATCGGTAAATGGCGCTCCCCTTGGGGTTGCCATGAACGACGCGCGATTAATCGATCAAGCCCGTGCCGCTGGCCGAGTTCGAGTAGAAGTCGAACGAGGCGGCCGACGCTTTTTCCTCACGATTCCGATACCCTAAGCGATACTGATCCAGTAAACTCAATAGCAAAGAGTAAACCGCAAAGCCTTATGACTTTTGTTGCACGAACCCTAATCCTTCTCTGCCTTTTGACCCCAGCAATGGCTCAGGCCGATGACAGCTGGAAAATAAACTTAAAGAACGCCGATATCCGGGAATTCGTGACCCAAGTCTCCGCAATTACAGGCAAAAGCTTTATCATTGATCCCCGCGTGAAGGGCGATGTCACGGTTATCTCCAACGTCAATATGGATGAAGAATCGGTTTACCAACTGTTTCTTAGCGTACTTCAGGTCCACGGTTTCGCAGCGGTATCAGCCGGATCCGCTATAAAAATTGTACAGACCGTCCTCGCAAAACAGAGCAGTAATCCGAACGACTTTGTCGACGACCTCGAATCTCAAGAACTGGTGACCCGCGTTATTACTGTTACCAACGCGCCATCAGAAGAAATGGTCAAGGTGCTGCGTCCACTGATCCCGCAGTACGGCCATATCGCCGCCTTGAGCGAGCCCAATGTGCTGATTATTAGCGATCATGCCGCCAACATAAACCGCTTGGTTGAAATCATTAATCGAGTCGACATCGCCGACAGTCTTGAGGTTGCCATCATCAACCTGAAAGAAGCTTGGGTAGAGGACATGGTTAAATTGCTGGAACAGCTCGCGCCTGATCAAATCGGGAAAGGCGCTAAAGGCCCCAACCGAATCAGCATCGTTGCCAGCGAGCGGACCAACAGCCTGGTTATTAAAGGCGAGCGCTACACGCTCGCTCGGGTTAAAGCGCTGGTTAATCAGCTCGATGTCCCGGCCAATCGATCTGGGACAATCAAGGTCATTCAGCTATCTCATTCCGATGCGACCAGTATGGCCGAGATTCTGAGTAACCTGATCAGCAGCAAGCGTAAAAGCACTGAAGACTCTATGGTTGAAGTCAGTATTCAGGCTGATGAAGCGATTAATGCCCTGGTCATTCGAGCCGACCCATCCAATATGATCGATTTGATCGGCATCATTGAGAGCCTTGATGTCCGCCGAATGCAGGTCTTAATTGAAGCCGCCATTGTCGAGGTGACCTCAGATTTCAGCCAACAGCTGGGCAGCGAACTCGCAATTGGCGATGCCTCCGCTGGCACAACCCCCCTCGGACTCACCGCCCCGAGCGGCACCTTGGCACAAATTCTTCAAGGCCTCGCCGCACCCGCTGGCGCAATTACTGCACCTTCCAGCTTAGGTGAGTCACCGCTTATCGCAGGCGGTAAAGTATCCGCAACCGGGACCAGCTTTGC
>JABGTE010000251.1 GCA_018647445.1 Gammaproteobacteria bacterium | reverse complement strand
ATTGATAAACATAATATTCTTGGAAAAATCCTGACAAGTACCTTGCCAAGGTACAGGTCGCCAGTTCGAACCTGGTTTCCCGCTCCAAATACACGAAGCCCCTGCTCTGTCATGGTTTTTTTGTTTTCGGCACAGCAGTTCTCAGCGAATGTCGCACCACTGATTTCTTGTTGGGCATCCAGCACAAAGGACATACTGTTTGACCCACACTCCCGTCGGTCTCGTCACGTTCTGCGCGAGCGTCGGAATGGTGCCGTTCGCACCGCAACAGCTACTTGCTACCGGCTACCAGGCACCGCGATTGATAATCAGTCCCTTGCCCGATTGGGGGTTCAACCATCCGGCTAACGCGCTAGGCTTTTAACCCTTGGCGGATGTGGTGTATTCAAGAACGTGAAAAACCAATGAATAAGGACAATCAAGATAAAATCCTCCGTAACCAGCAGAAGTCGGCTTAGCCCTAATCCGCCGAGGAAGACAACGATGCAGTGACGCAATTGCCAGCGAAGAGTAACGTAATGCAGCCCAGCAAAAATGAGGTTGCTAACGACCACTGAACCAATCGACCCTAGGACGCTTTGCATGAGATGTGGGGCCACCAACCGGAAAAGCAGCTCCTCAACGAAGGAGATTATCCCTAAGTAACCCAGCCATAAAAGCGTTTGACGCTGAATGTGGATGCCGCGCCAAAGCCAATGGACGCAGACGAAAACCAGTATCGCGATCAACAAGCCATAATGCAGCGGTTTCAAGGCCAATACCGCTTGCACTCCTATCAGACCAAAAAAATTTCCGCCGCTATCTGGATAACCGCCCGAATAAACCAGCAGCCCCAAGCACAAAATTAGAAGTAGGCTCATGGTCAGACCATGGCGGATTAACACCCATCGAAAGCTGTCAATTAAAAACCCGTTTAAGCCAGCCTGACGCTGCAAACGCCGACGCCCGCTCTGATTTTTTTTAGTCATTGATTACCTTACATCGCATCACTCAAATAAAAATCAGTTTAAGCCGCGCTATTTCATCCTTAGATTGACTTCGGGTTTGCGTGGGCTATGACACCACGGCTGAATCCTTACACTTTGCAGATAGTCGAAACCAAACCTTTAAAATTTTTACAAACGATTGATCCTAAGCCCGCTTGGCGTCGCCACTAGATGACCGTCATCTCGATCTTAACCGTTATCCCAAAATACCCGAGTACCCGCTTCTGTCTAGGATGGCGATTCAGCGTGGAAGGTCACTATATGACTTACCTAAAATGCTCGCAGCAGCTTAGCGTCCACTCATCGCGCTAAGCTCTGCCCGAAAATCCGGTGCTGCCAGCGCAATCATGGCCTTAACCCTATCTCGATAATTGAGGGTCTTCATATGCGCGACACCAAACTCAGTGACCACAATATCAACATCGGTTCGCAGCGCAGTCACCATTTCTACTTTCGGAACGATTCTCGAAACACTACCGCCCCTTGCGGTGGCTGTCATTGCAACAATTGAGCGCCCTCCTTTCGACGCTTTGGCCGCGCGCATAAAGTCAACCGAGCCGCCGGTGCCTGAAATCTGCCTGCCGCCGGCAACCTCGGCATTCACTTGTCCAAATAGATCCACCTCAACCGCCGAGTTAATCGATACGAATTGCTCCAACTGCCGAATAACGCTCACATCGTGGGTATAGTTTGCGCCCCGAAACACGACATCCGAGGCTTCCGACAACCAGTTGAAAAAGGCGTGATCGCCCAATGCCATGCCCGTGACATGCTGCCCCTGGTCAATCGCTTTGCGCTGGCCCGTCACATTCCCTGATTGAATTAAGACTTGTCCGCCAACATCGAGCAAGCCACCATGCAGGCCCAGATCATTTTTATGGGTCAACTGACCGAGAATAGCGGCAGGTATGGCCCCAATCCCGGTTTGCAAGCAATCGCCATCTTGAATTAGCCCCGCAACTCGCTCGCCAATCTTAAGCGAGACATCATCTAACCGCGGCGCCGCCATCTCGAGCAATGGCCGGTCAGACTCGAACGCGTAATCGATTCGGTTGGGGTCAAGCGCCAGTCCGCCCGCTGGCGCAACAAAACCGCGATTGACCTCAACGATCACGGTTTTAGCGCAATCCAAAACCGCCGCATTGAAATCAACATTCGGCCCCATTCGAAGCACGCCATCACAGTCAAAAGCGGCTTGCAGCACGCAAACATCGATGCCCGCGCTTAGGTAATCATAAACCGCCCGCATCTGCATGGGCAGAAAGTGAACGCGGCGAGGATCCGCCGCCTTTGCCAGGGTCGCTGACATGAAGAAGGTGGTGATCGATGCTGTGCCGTTCAAGGCCGTGAAATCCGTAGCATTCAACCCCGGGAGCGGAAACTGGATGAACTCTAATTCGGCTGGCAGATCTAGCGTTGCCAGATGTGCAAGCAGCGCACGCGGCTCATTACTACTGCCGGCAACATAGACCCGTTGTCCAGGACGAAAACAGGCTAATAAAGATTGCATCAACTCTACCCTTTTTTTGCGCTTCAATCTCCGGCACGCTGCTCGACTTCAAGCATTTTTACCAAAACCAGACCACCCACAACAGATCCTGTCGGGTCCGGCGCCAAACTATTTAGAATTTCAGTAACTCAAATATGACCGCTTGTGCCGCCGTCCACTTCAATCGCAGCGCCATTAACGTAGGACGCCGCGTTGCTTGTCAGAAACACAATCATAGCCGCGACTTCTTCTGAAGAGCCATATCGGCCCACAGGCACCCCGCGTCCGTTACGCATGAGCACTTCTTCTTTCGTTGAATCTGCGGCTTCAGCGATCTCGGTTGCCGCACGGTCCCACATGGCAGTATGAATAAGTCCAGGCAGTACCGAATTCACAAGGACCCCGTCGCTGCCGTACTTGCGCGCTAAGGATTTTGCCATGGAAATCATCGCCGCTTTGGTCGT
>JABGTE010000075.1 GCA_018647445.1 Gammaproteobacteria bacterium | reverse complement strand
CCTTTGTCGGGTATGGCATTGTGACCTGGGTGCCCTCATTTTTGATGCGCTCCTACGGCATGCAGACCGGCGAAATCGGGACCTATCTTGGTCTGATTCTGGGGATTCCAGGCGGCATCGGGATTGCGCTGGGCGGCTACTTAGCGGATCGCTACGGCGCTAAGGATAAACGCTGGTATCTCTGGGTGGTTTCTGTCGCGCTCGTGCTCGCCGTACCGTTAACCGTCGGGGTTTATATGAGCAATAGTGCAACCGCCAGTCTATTGTTTCTGATTATGCCCGTGCTGCTCGGTAATTTTTATCAAGCCACCACTTTTTCCCAAGCCCAAGGGTTGGTCCCCTTGCGCATGCGAGCTGTGGCCGCAGCCGTTTTGTTATTCATTCTCAATATTATTGGGTTAGGTGCAGGCCCTCAGGTGGTTGGCATTTTATCCGATCTGTTGCAGTCCAGTTATGGCGATGAATCATTGCGGTATGCATTGCTAATCGTTTGCCTTGTGAACCTTTGGGCGGCCTACCACTATTTTGTGGCCGGAAAATACCTAAAGGACGACCTGGTGCTCGACGAGTAATCACATCCAAAAATCGTTACGCGAGACTTCGAAGATAAGCGCGCCAAGGCGCGCACTCCGCCTTTAAGCTGACCCAACAGTAGAACACTTCGCGCCAAGTCGTCCGGTGGGCCGGTTTAAAGTCATGCTGGTTTGTCCAGTCAAAAGCTTTTTTGGTTAAACCCTTGCGACCCACACCCCAGCACTCGGTGGCGCGCAAAGAATTTACAAGCTCATTTCGATCAACACGGGTGTGCGGCAATCATTGTGTTGGACTCAAAACAAACGCCTCAATCACGGCTTGGTAGTCCGACACGGCACGCCGATACCGTTCAACATGTACGGCCTCGTTATTACCGTGCACCCCACGCGCCTCACCGTCTAGATACAGCATTGGTGAAAATCCGTAGCTCTGAATGCCCAGATCTCGCGTGAAGTGACTGTCCGTAAATCCCGAGGCCACCGAAAAGGTAAACCGGGCGCCTGGGTGGCGAGCGCCGAGTGTCGTTTGAATACTTTCAATCAAGCTTGATGATGCATCCGAAATCGCGGGTGAAAAAGCCATCGTCAGCTTAACCGACAACCCCTCGCCCGCTACGCGCGCCTTAAAATCCTCTAAGAAGTCACTCGCCGCGCGATCCGGCAGCATCCGACAATCAACCTCAGCTTCGGCGACCGGCGGCACCACATTGATTTTAGTCGACCCCGTTAACATCGTGATCGAGCAGGTATCACGAAGCAATGCATGTAGCGCTGGGTGGGACCGGTGCAACGCGCGAACAAAGTCAGGACGTTGCACTGCCCCTGCGATGTCCTGGTAATCAATCGCCTGCTGGCCGGACAGCCCAGCTGCCAGACCTTTGAAGTATCGATCGACTGGTGGAATGACCCGAACCGGAAAGGGCGTATTTTGAAGCTGGTTGAGCGCTTTAAGCAGCTTAGTCACAGAAGACTCGGGCCGAGGGTATGAGCCATGGCCAGGCTCGCCTTCAGCTGAGATCTTGAGCCAGACCGGCACTTTTTGCGTGACTTCGATGGCAAAGACTTTCTCCCCCTGCTGAAGCAATCCGCTGCCGCCCTCGTTAAGCAGATAACCAACACCATCAAAGGCATTGGGGTGGTTCTTGATCACCCAGTCAACACCAAAAAATCCGCCGGCCTCCTCATCGGCACTGGCCATAAAGACTAGGTCGCGATTCAGGGCGACACCGGACTGGGCAATGGCCACAAAGGCTAAAAACTGCGCAATACCGGTGCCCTTCATATCGACCACGCCGCGGCCGTAGAGATAACCCTCCCGAATCTCAGCTTGTAACGGATCCGACGACCAATAGCGTGGATCACCCGGGACTACGTCGGTATGCTGCAGCAACATAAGCCCTGGCGCTGCGCCGCCCTTGAGCCTTGCCCACAAGTTGCCCCGACCGGGCGCAGATTCACCTGTTTCATACGCAATCCCTAGTTGATCTAAGTACCGCGCATAAAAGGCGACCGCTTTGGCTTCGTTGCCCGGCGGATTTACCGTATCAACCTCAACAAATTCGGAGAGGAGGTTAATTGGGTCCAACTCAGCTTGTGCCGAGACACTTCCAATACTGCCCAGAATGAAAACACCGCCAGTTAAACATTCTAAAAAATTGCGCTGTAACCGCTTAAACAATTTCTTTTTGGCCTTCATTTCACCCTCTCGTTAAAACGTGTTGTCGGTTTTATCTACGTGAACGCCTGCAGCTTCTGAATTCCCAACGATTCCTTTTAAGATTCTGAAGCTCACGGCACTTCCTCTATCGAAAAGAAGTGCCAAGCAGGTTTGGACCTGCACGATCTATTGCGCAGAGACTTTACCGCCTCGAATCAACCGGCCTGGGCGTGCGCCGGTATCGTTATCAAACCGGCGCGTGACCACGCCGTTAATGATCGTCGCCCAATACCCCCGAGCACCTTGCATGAGCCGCTTACCACCAGCGGGCAAGTCTTGTCGGACCTCCAGGGCCCCCAACTGCAAGCCTTCAAAGTCGATCACATTGATATCGGCACGCTTGCCTTCGGCAAGATGACCTCGATCGGTAAATCCAAATAGTTGCGCGTTGCGATACGTTCCTCGGTGAATCAAATAACCCAGATCAAGCACCTCACCTCGGCTGCGATCTCGCCCCCAATAAGTGAGCTGATAGGTTGGGTTAACCGCATCAAAGATTAAAGAGACATGCGCGCCTGCATCACTTAAGCCGGTCACGGTCACCTCATCCATTTGCATTGCTCGGACCGCATCCAAGTTGTACTCGGAATAATTGGTAAAGAACATGATGGCCATGGCGTCCGGTGTTGCCAGCAAATAATCCAGCAAGTACTCGGCCGGCACTTGTCCTTGCTCCGCCGCACGATGCGAGAAGGCCTCCTCGACGGTCGGCTCGTAACTGCTACTGCCCGTCAATTCAAAAATCTGAGCATGATTGAGCTCGGCATGCGCAATTCCAAAGGTCATGGAACCTGGCGCTACGCCGCGCGCATCATTGGACTCAGAGAGAAGCGCCGCTCGAATCTCAGGCGTCTTGAGCTTTTGCCGCAACGCGGCAAGCGGTAAGTCCTTATACTTTAAGTAAGTGGGTTTGAGCATCCAAGGATGATAGGTACTCAGGCTGAACACCAAGCCCGTGGGCCGACTGCCAACCTGCGGGAAAATTTGAGCACCCAGCGCGTTATGGTCCTTGACCTGTTCGAGGGCGAGCTGCCATTGGTCGTGCGAATCATCTACCTGAAACAACGTAAAGGTCGCGGCACGGCCACTTTCACGACTGAGCTTTGCTATGAGATCAATCTCGTCCGAGAGTGCGGTGTGCTCTTCAAAACCTTCTCGCCCTGCGCCCAGCGTGCTAGAAGGAATCAATTGGAAAACGCCCGACCCCGCGCGTTTCATTGCGCTCGCAATCGCCAACACTTCGATTTCATTGGCAAACGTTCCCGGCACTGGATCACCGGTGATCGATCGATGTCCCAAAATTCTTGAGGTTGAGAATCCAACCGCACCATCGCGCAGCGCCTGCTCGACAATGTCGGACATTGCCTTCAAAT
>JABGTE010000177.1 GCA_018647445.1 Gammaproteobacteria bacterium | reverse complement strand
CCTAATTTGATGGTGCTGCCCGCACATCAGGAGCTGTTTGAAGGGGTTCATGAACGTTTGACGGCTTTGGTCGATTGGCATGAGGTGGCGCTCGAGAACCTGTATGACTTGTGCGAAACGCCGAAGCGCGCAGTGGACGTGTTCCCGGCAATCTTCAAAAGCACCATTACTGACATGAGTTTTTTTCCGGCGACCGGTGAGGCCATCGCGCATCTGCACTGTGCTCGAGAGCGTCGCATGTTGGTTGCGGAACCGGATGATGCCGGTGTGCTCTGGTGGCGCCAAGCCTAATGACTCTGAACAGGTGCCGGGTATCAGGTGGTTTGCTTTTGGTAGGGTCATTTAAGGGGCGCGTATGAATCGTCGACCCCGGTGGTGGGCCATTGGTCGCGTTATCGTCCTTGGGTTGATCCTGCACGGCGTCTTTCTGGGCTATCCGTTTGTTCGACTTGGCCAATGGCTTGGGCTCGAAGGGCCGATTTGGCTGCTTCTAGCTGTGCTTATCTTTTGCAGCCAACTGATCTGTCGATGGCCGTTGCGACAGGTCACGCAGCCGGCTGCGCGGATTTTAAAACAGACCCTCGAGCTCTTCCTTGCGCTGAGTCCCCTGGCTTTGGTTTTGGTGCTTTTGGCCGAGGTTGGGCTGTATTTTGAATTCGCCGAGCCGAAATTCTTGGCGTTCTGCATCCTTTCGATCGTGCTGCTGGCCCTGCCCTATGGCCTTTACCGGGGCTCGCGGCCGACCATACAGTCCTTGCAACTCGTGGATGATCGACTGAGGACAGATCTGCACCTTGTCCAAATCACCGATGTTCATATCGGATCGCGCAGCCCATATTTTTTGAAGCAGGTTTTGCGAATCGTTGCACAACTAAGGCCGGATGCTTTGTGCATCACCGGGGATTTTATCGATCAAACGGGCGTGCCAGCTGCCGCCTTGCAACCTTTGACATCCCTTGATATGCCGGTCTTTTTTGTCTGCGGCAATCATGAGCGGTATGAGGATCTGGAAGACATTATTGTCCGCCTAGAAGCTGCGGGCGTTGTGGTATTGCGCAATCAGAGTGTTCGATTAAGAGCGGACGTCATGATTCATGGTGTTGAAGATGCTGATAGCGACAAACAGTTGGCCGAGGTGCTTCCGACGCTGACGGTGAAGGATACGGATTTGAATCTATTGCTTTACCATCGACCAGTGGGCCTAGAGGCAGCAGCTGAGGCAGGGATGCAACTCACTTTAAGTGGACACACGCATAATGGTCAGATCATGCCATTTAATTTTTTGGTACGGCAGGTATTCCCAAAAATTAAAGGACTTTATCAAACCAGGGCCTGTTGGCACTACGTATCGCAGGGTACCGGCACGTGGGGACCTGTGTTTCGCTTGGGCTCGGTCGGCGAGGTGACGTCTATCTCAATTAGGTCGAAGGAATCTAATCGAATCTGATCAGAGTCGAACAGAGCAAGAAAGGCATCCGCTACGTTTATTACTTTGGTGAATGATCTGTGCAAGATGCTTACGATTGCCATCCTTAAGCCGTTGAAAGCCCTCGTCGAGTGGCTGATACTAAGGAGACTTCCGCGTTTGGCATAGCGGGTGCCTGAGCAAGGGCGCTCAGGGACGCGATGATCGCGAAAGCCAACGGGCCAATGTGCCAACAAAGTAACCTCGCGCGGGTTGAAAGCGAGATTGTTTGAAGACGAAATTGTTCGAAAATTAGAACCCTTAATTCAGATTAAGTAGAAAGTTTAGGAGTGAAGATGAGCTTAGAGACGTTTAGAGCAGAAACAAGAAGTTGGTTAGAAGCGAACTGCCCTGCCAGTATGAGAACGCCCATGGCGGCCGATGAGTATCCTGGCGGCGGTCGGCGAGCACAATTTAAGAATTCTGAAACCAAAGATTGGATGGCCCTGTGTGCGAGTAAGGGCTTCACGGCCCCAACCTGGCCAACCGAATATGGTGGCGCAGGCTTAAATGTAGACGAAGCGCAAATTTTGCGTCAAGAGATGGCGCGCATCAAGGCCAGGCCGCCCTTGGTTGGAATGGGACTTTCTATGATCGGACCTGCCTTAGTTGAATTTGGCACCGATGCGCAGAAGAGCGAGCATCTGCCCAAGATTGCATCGGGGGAAATTTGGTGGTGTCAGGGCTATAGTGAACCGGGTTCAGGCTCAGACCTTGCGAGTTTGCAGACCCGTGCTGTGTCCGATGGCGATGACTATGTCATCAATGGTCAGAAAGTTTGGACCTCCGGGGCCGACAAAGCCGACTGGATTTTTTGTTTGGTTCGAACCGACCCCAGTGCGCCAAAGCACAATGGGATTACCTTTATATTGTTCGACATGGACCAAGCCGGCGTGACGGTCAAGCCTATTAAATTAATTAGTGGATTGTCTCCCTTTTGTGAAACCTTCTTTGAGGATGCAAGAGCCTTGAAAAAGAATGTGGTTGGGCGAGTCAATGAGGGTTGGACGGTTGCAAAGCGGTTACTGCAATACGAACGCACCATGATCGGTGGCGGTGATGGTGGAAGTACTCGGCCTAAAATCGCAGACATTGCGAAGTCTTATCTAGGGGAGTCGAAGGGCAAACTTGCCGATATAGCGTTGCGTCAAGAGATTACCCAGCACGCCATGGATGATCGTGCCTTTGGTTTGACCGTGCGGCGAACCTCGGAAGAATCAAAGTCGACTAAGGCGCCGAGTTTTGTGTCCTCTATGTTCAAACTCTATGGTACCGAGCAAAACATGAAGCGTTCTGAGTTGTTGCTTAAGGCGATGGGGTCTCAAATGCTGGGATGGGAAGGTGCAGGCTTTGACGGCGAGGAGCTTGATAGTACTCGGGCGTGGCTCAGAACCAAGGCGAATTCGATTGAAGGTGGCACCTCTGAAGTACAGCTAAATATTATCGCAAAACGAGTGCTCAGCCTGCCGGACTGACAGCGCCGAAAACAAGATTGATCTTTGTGGCCCCCGGGATTCACGGGGGGGGCTGTGGCCTTTTTTTATCGGTTATGATCTGCCAGGTTTTGGCTTAAGGAACGTTACATGTCTAGTTTGAGAGCTTCCCCGACATCGCACTCCTATTTTTCGCAGGGTTTGCGGCTCCATTATCTGGACTGGGGTAACCCGGAGGCGCCGCCCTTGTTGCTGGTTCACGGTAATCGAGATCACTGTCATAACTGGGATTGGGTGGCTCAAGAACTGCGAGATGATTACCATATTTTGGCGCCTGATTTTCGGGGTCATGGCGATTCTGAACACATTAAAGGCGGCAACTATAGTCATACTGGCTATCTGTATGACCTTGCCCAACTGATCCATCAACAAAATCTAGCCCCGCTGAAGGTTATTGCGCACAGCTTGGGTGGTAGCGTTGCGCTTCGATATGCCGGGACCTATCCCCAAAATATTGACAAGATGGTCGTTATTGAAGGTACCGGTGGCCCGAGCTGGCTGTATCAGGAAGTGCCGGTGCACGAGCGCATTCAGTCCTTCGTTGACAGCACGCGCGGCAGTGCCGGACGAACGCCACGTCGGTATGCCACCTTAGAAGAAGCCTTTGAGCGGATGCGCACGGAAAACAAACACTTGAGCGAAGCTCAAGCGCGTCACTTGACGGTTCATGGCAGTAACCAGAACGAAGACGGTACCTATTCCTGGAAGTTTGATAACCAAACCCATGTCATGGCGCCGTTTGATATGACCCTCACGCAGACGCAGCAACTGTGGTCTAAAATCAACGCACCTTTGTTATTAATCAGCGGCAGCGAAAGCGAGTTTGGTCGTCATCAACTGGGTGACCCGGCGGAACATTTCAACAATGCTCGCTCCGTTCGGTTTGATCATGCGGGCCATTGGGTACAACACGATCAACTCGACCGCTTCGTGGGTGAGGTTCGCGGATTCTTTAATGGCTTATAAGAAGGGGCTGCCTGCCACTTCACTTGAGGCCATTAGCCTTGATCTGTTGAATCAAAATATCGCGGACTAAAATACCCGTGTCAACGGCGGTGATGGCGTCTCCGAAGGCCAGGGTCGCGTGGGATGCGATAAACGAATTGGTCGCGAGCTGATAACGGCGTTCCGGATCGATCGCGTCGACTGCGTGATGCAAGGCGGGCTCTTGACTGAGCAATATCAATAAGTCAGCGCCACTCAGCGTGAGCTTAACCAGGGTGTTACCAAAGGGCTCGAGGTTCCAGATCATCCTCGCCGTGACATCACCCTTTGAGAGGATGTCGCGGATACCGGTCCGATTGTAATAGCCCAGATCGGCCCCGATAGACTCAGCCAAGATGTTTTCAAGAATCGGTTGGAGCTCAATTTTGCTATAGTTTTTGTGTAGGGACGCGATCTTGATATCAACCTGTCCTTGAACCTTTGCCTCATAGGATGAAACCAACGCTTGCGTTGCCGGATCCCCATCCGGTAATTCATTCGCGGCAATCAAGTCGCCTTGGATATCGAGTGGCGACTGTCCTTTGTCTGACACCTTTATCTTTATCAGCCCTAGGTGGCTGCCGTAGTGGTTGGCTTGAGCGACGAGGGTTTTACCAACCCGTACTGGATGCTGAACCAAGGTGTGTGAATGCCCGCCAATAATGAGATCGAGATCTTGAAACTGTTCGGCCAATAACAATTCTGCTTCGTGTCCAATGTGGGAGAGTAAAATCAAAACATCGGTTTTGGCTCGCAGCATGGGCACGAGTTCGGAAAGACGATCAGCCGGATCTAAAAAGGTTAACCCTTCATTGCCAGTCGGTGAAAACAAGGTGGGGGCAGTCTCGGTGATTAATCCGATGACCCCGACTTCGATGCCATCGAGGTTGAGCAATAAATAGGGGGCGTCTCCCAATAGTTCGCCGTCTGGGCCAACGGCATTGGCCGTTAACAAAGGGTGATTGGCGATGGCGCGAAAGCGCTCAATCTTTTTATAGCCATGATCAAATTCGTGGTTGCCAATCAGGCCCACGTCATAGCCCATCGCGTTCATAACATCGAATATTGGTTCGCCTTCAAACATGCTGGAAACGGGTGTGCCCGAGATTGCGTCGCCAGCATCTAGGAACAATGCCGCAGGGTGCTGTGCTTTGATTTCTTTTACAAACGCTGCAATTTTAGCCGCGCCAGCGTACTTGCCCTCTTGTTGAATGTGCCCGTGGAAATCGTTGGTGTGCAGCACGATCAACTCTTTAGCGAGTAGCCAAGGGCTGATAATGATCAGCAGGACAGAAAATATCAGTCGATTCGTCATCGGTTATTGCTCCAGTGAGAGTGCCGCTGAAAACCAGGGCAATAATTGCTTCAACTCTGATCGGGCAAACGTGTGGCCCAATCCTTCGATCTGATTATAAAGGAGATTCGGGTTGCGAGCGCCCAGTAATTCTGCAGCCATTTGGCCAATCTCCACTGGGAACATCCAATCGTTACTGCCGTGGACTAAGTAGATGGGCTTGTCCTGCTGCAGAAGATCAGCCTCGTGACTGACAAGGGCAGGGTCGAGGGTGCCTGAGAAGGGCGCCAAGTGGGTAAATGGGGCGCCAGGTTGCAAGCCTAGCTGTAACGTCAGGGTCGCGCCGTCCGATAAGCCAGAGAGCAGAATTTTCGTCTCATCGATTTGAGTTTGGTCTCTAACGAACTGTAACAGGGCCAGCAGGGCGGGTAAGTCTTGCTCAGGACGGTTGAGCTGCCAAGTATCCTCGCTTGATGTGGGGGCAATCAGAACAAAACCTCGACTACGCGCTTCGCGTAACCATTGCCACAGCATGTCTCGACCATGGCCCGCACCACCATGAAGGGCAATGACCACAGGAGTCAAAGCAGCTGGGTCTAGCCAGTGCGGAATGTAGATTGAAGCACCGCCCCGTTGATCATAGCCGTTCTCAATGTGGGTGATTGGATGGTGGCTTGTCTCGGACAAAAAGTGTTCTGGCACGTTCGGGCTGTGCCGTAGCGGCGCCTCTAGGAAAAACTGATGGATTGGATTCAGAAGCGTCGCCAACGGGAATAGGTGGTCTAACGCTTTACTGAAGGTTCTGCTCGCCCGCATAAATGCCATTGAGTCTTCGGCCGTCGCGAGAAGGTTTTCTCCGGTCCGGCTGGCATAAAGAAAACTCGTTTTCAGATGGTCGCCAAACTTCTCGATCTGAGCTGGAAAAGTTAGTGGCACAAGCGATGCGTGCGCCTGATTGAGCGATTCAATAAAAGGTGCGATAAAGTTGATGGTCGCATTCGGTCGAGCCGGATGATGGCCCTGTTGCGCTGTTTCCATTACCTCAAGGGCTGTGAGGAGCGCAGGGACGGCAGCGGTAATGACCTCACCAAGGTGTTCGATATCCTGAGTCATAAGACCAATTCTCCTTCGCTGAACCGGTATGATACCTAAGCAGAAGGCGAGAAACGATTAAGACGGAGTGATGTGAAAGATTGGATCATTTTTGAAGACGAGCACTTACTGGTTATGAACAAGCCGGCTGGGCTATTCACGACGCCAGGTCGGTTCGAAAAGCGGTGTTTGCTAAACGAGGCTCGGGCCTTTCGAGCTGAGGCCGAGGCGGTGCATCGCTTGGACCTCGATACCTCAGGATTGGTGGTTTTTGGTTGTTCGAAGCAGGCGATTTCTGGACTCAACCGATTGTTTCGTGAGCGCCGGATTGACAAACAATATGTTGCGCAGGTTGCAGGAACTGCCGCTGCTAATGCTGGCGAAATCATTTTTCCACTGGGGCCTGACCGGGTCCGTCGCCCCCGCCAGCGCGTCGATTGGCGGACCGGAAAGCGGGCATTAACGCGGTATCGTGTTTTGGCGACATTCGGGTCGCAGACGAGACTTGCTTTGATGCCCGTAACCGGCGTTCGTCATCAACTTCGACTGCACCTTGCATTGATTGGGCTGCCTATTGTGGGATGCGATTTGTATGCGCCAGCGTTTGTGCGTGCGTCGGGGGCGCGATTAATGCTGCATGCTCAAAGGTTGTCTTTTAGCCATCCTGCAACGAACCTAGACCTTCTCTTCGAGGCAGCGCCCGACTTTTAAAGCGCCCGACTTTTAAATTGACCGAAGAGCATTTTGGTACGTGGATCGGTATTGCGCGTTGTTAGCCATTTAGCGCTTTACAGCGATTTTGGTACCGGGTTTTCAGTCGGCGAATATTGTCATAGTTGCGATTCATTTGATCCGTCATGACACCAAGGGTGTCCGACCAATCGCTTAAGTAATCAGTCTCCGAATTGCCCGAGGCCTCTCCGAGTATCTTTGCGCGGGTGATCATTAGATTCATGCGATCGAGTGCTGGCGCGGCTAAGATGCCATTGCCTTGGCGTTTGAAACTGCCGGCAACCATTCGGTAGTACACGGCGCAGGTTATGTGTTTGCTGTACTGGGAGGTAAGGGTGTCAGTTTCTGCAGCGGCGAGGGTGCTTGGCGATAATGCGCTGGCTAAAATATAGCTGACTAAAATATAGCTGATGGACATTTTCATGAAGGCTGATCGCCAAGAGCCCGCGTTTCGGCGGGGTGTTAGCACATTATCGGTGTTGACCAGAGTCATAGGCAGTTCTCGGCATCAGCGCCTGCGGGGCAGCTTTCTGGTAGGAGCATATCCCATTCTAAGGCCTTTGGCTGACATCCTGCGGTGCTCAATTGTGCAAAATATTTGATTGCATCCCCTTCGTCGCAAGACGCGTTTGGGCCAAATGCTAATTTTTTGTGTTTGCTCTATAATCAGGGTCCCCGGATCAGGGGAGAACTCGATTTGCGTGTTCAAAAGACACCACAACACAATAAAAAGCGATAATTAAATGACAGATATTCCAAAAATTATTTATACCGAAACCGATGAAGCACCTAGATTAGCAACCTACTCTTTGCTCCCCATTATTAAAGCCTTTACTGATACCGCAGGCGTCGAAGTCGAAATGCTCGACATTTCGTTGGCAGGTCGCATTATTTCGGCATTTCCGGAATATTTAACCGAGGCGCAGCGTATTCCTGACCACTTGGCGGCGTTGGGTAAAATGACCCAGAGGCGTGACGCCAATATCATTAAATTACCGAACATCTCTGCATCGAATCCTCAGATGCAAGCGGCAATTGTTGAGTTGCGACATAAAGGCTACGAGCTGCCAGAGTATGTTGAGGAGCCGAAAACGGACGAAGAGCGCGACAACAAGTTGCGTTACGACCGAGTGAAAGGCAGTGCCGTAAATCCTGTTCTTCGAGAAGGTAACTCCGATCGCCGCGCGGCTAAAGCGGTTAAGGATTATGCTCAGAAACATCCGCACCGTATGGGTGTCTGGGCCGGAGATTCAAAGACCTCGGTTGCGCATATGCAATCAGGTGATTTTTACGGTTCTGAACGCTCTGTTGAAATGACGCAAGCGGATCAGCTCGCAGTGCACTTTAAATCGAATTCAGGCGAGGTAGTGTCGCTAGCAGAAGCGGTTGGCGTGAGCGAAGGCGAGGTGGTTGATGGTGCTGTGATGTCGAAGGCAGCGCTTGTTCAATTTTTGGAAGCATCCATCAAGGCGGCGAAGGATCAAGGGGTGCTTTGGTCATTACACCTTAAAGCGACCATGATGAAAGTTTCAGATCCGATTATGTTCGGGCACGCGGTCAAAGCTTATTACCGCGACGTTTTCGAGCAATATGGAGCGGTTTTTGAGGCTTTAAGTGTCGATCCGAATAACGGCATCGGTGATGCCTACGAAAAGATAGAGCAATTGTCTTCAGAGCAGCGCAGCGAGATAAAGGCGGCACTAGATGCCTATTTAACCGAAGGCACGGCCCAGGCCATGGTGGATTCTGACCGCGGTATTACCAACCTGCACGTGCCAAGCGATATTATTATCGATGCGTCGATGCCGGCGGCCATACGAGAGTCCGGTCAGATGTGGGCGCCCAACGGTGAACTGCATGACATGATGGCAGTCATTCCGGATCGTTGTTATGCCGGAGTTTATGCTGAAACGATTAAAGATTGTCAGGCTAACGGGGCTTTTGACCCGACGACGATGGGCTCTGTTCCCAACGTCGGCTTAATGGCCCAAAAAGCCGAAGAATATGGCTCTCATGACACCACCTTTGAGGCCCCCGATAACGGTGAAATTCAGATCGTTGATGCTGCAGGCCAAGTCTTGCTCAGTCATCCGGTTGAAACCGGGGACATCTGGCGAATGTGTCGGGTGAAACACACGGCAATTGAGGATTGGGTGAAATTAGCGGTTGCCCGGGCGCGTGCAACGAACTGGCCGATCGTGTTTTGGTTAGATGAGAATCGAGCCCATGATGCGGTGTTGATCGCCAAGGTCCACCAAGAGCTCAAGCGGTATGATGTGTCGGCCATTGATTATCAAGTTTTAGCGCCTGCCGCCGCGACTCGGCACGCCTTGGCTCGAAGCCGGATGGGCGAAAACACCATTTCGGTGACGGGTAATGTGCTTCGAGACTATTTGACAGATTTATTTCCGATTCTAGAACTGGGTACGAGCGCCAAAATGTTATCAATCGTGCCATTGATGAATGAAGGCGGGTTGTTCGAAACGGGCGCCGGTGGCTCCGCGCCGAAGCATGTTCAGCAATTTGAAAAAGAGGGGCATCTGCGTTGGGACTCTTTGGGTGAGTTTCTTGCGCTTGGGGCCTCGCTTGAGCACCTTGCCTTGACGTTTGATAACAATCGGGCTCGGGTTTTGGCCGAGACGCTCAATGACGGCGTGGCGATGTTCCTTGAAAAGAACAAATCACCCTCGCGTAAGGTTCATGAAATAGACAACCGAGGGAGCCATTTTTACCTCGCGCTGTATTGGGCCGAGGCAGCAGCACGGCAGGATAAAGATGAGCACCTAAGAGAAACCTTCACGAAGGTTGCTACAGCACTTAGAGATAATGAAGGGGTTATTGTTGAAGAATTGCTGGCAGCTCAAGGTTTGCCTCAGGATGTAGGCGGATATTATCAGCCGGTTGCAGCACTGGCGGATAAAGCCATGCGGCCCAGTGGCACCTTAAATGCGATCCTTAATGGGATTGGTGCATAACGATTCGGTGGAGCCGGTCGGTTCTTGATCGACCATATGGCTGGTTCCGCTGTATCTGAGCAAGTCTACGGTCACGACTCGCTGACCGATAATCCTGCGCTGGGTCTAGGGAATCTCATCCAATACAGATTGGAAAAGGACCGTAATGGCCATTCTCCGGTCCGTCTTAACAGGCATAAACCATGATGACCTTGATGTTGCTCAGTGTATTGATCGGAATGTGTTATGGGTTGTACCGACTCGGCCAACGGTCAGTATCGCTCTCGGTGCGTGTCTTCGTCGGATTGCTGGGTGGGGCAATCTTTGGGTTGCTGCTGAACGTCTATTCAGCGCTTTTGGGTGCGGCGCTCGAGTCGTTCTTAAGCTGGACGCGTTTGCTTGGTGGCGGCTACATCAGTCTGTTGAAAATGATCATCATGCCTCTGATTCTGGTGTCCATGGTCGCCGCGGTCATCAAACTGGAGGCTGTATCAGCCTTAGGTCGAATCGGTAGTCTAGTCTTGCTTATGCTGCTGGGCACAACGGCGATTGCCGCGTTGATCGGCGCTTATACCGCGGTGAGCTTTGGTTTGACTGCAGAAGGGCTGATTGAAGGCGAGCGGGAGCTTGCCCGGGCAGACGTTTTACTCAGTCGTCAGGTTGAAATTCGGGACTGGGCATTGCCTGAGCTGTTGCTGAGCTTTCTGCCGACCAATATTTTCTTAGATTTAACCGGTGCCAGACCGACGTCGATCATTGCGGTTGCTTTGTTCGGAATCCTGTTTGGGGTTGCGGGTCTGCAGCTACGCGCTCAAAATGCGGCGCTTGGCGAGCGATTACTGGCTGGCATTGCCGTGACTCAGGAATGGGTTATGGCGCTGGTGCGCTTGGTCATTCAATTGACGCCCTATGGGGTTCTAGCCTTGATGATCAAAGTGTCGGCTTCCGCCGATGGCGATGACATCTTGAACCTGATTAATTTCATTTTCGCGTCCTACACCGCTATTTTGTTAATGTTCATCGTTCATGGTTTCATACTTCTGGCGGTTGGTTTTAGCCCGAGATTATTTTATGCCAAAGTCTGGCCGGCTCTGAGCTTTGCTTTCTCATCTCGCTCGTCGGCCGCAACGATTCCGCTGAATGTTGAGGTTCAAACTAAAGCCCTAGGAAATGATTCATCGATCGCTAACTTGTCTGCGACGTTTGGCGCCAGCATTGGCCAAAATGGTTGTGCTGGCATTTACCCTGCAATGCTGGCGGTGATGATTGCACCCTCCGTTGGGATCGATCCCTTGAGTATGTCGTTTCTAGTGCCCTTGATTTTGATCACCACGGTGAGTTCCTTTGGGATTGCCGGTGTCGGCGGTGGCGCGACCTTTGCCGCGCTGGTGGTCTTACCTGCGATGGGGTTACCCATTACCTTGGTTGCGCTGTTGATTTCGATTGAACCGCTGATTGATATGGCTCGAACGGCATTGAATGTTAATGGGTCGATGGTTGCTGGCACGGTTACACAACGAATGCTTGGGACGCGGTCGGCGCCAAATGATGTCGTCGAGACCGATCTGTAGCGCATTTAAGGGCTTGGATTGCGACTTTTGAGGCGCGTTCAACGTGCTGACCAGCACCATCTTAGGCTGGATCATATGGGAGCTGATGGGCCTCGGCCCCCTAAGCTTGAATATAACCAAGACCGCGTTGATGCGTCCTGCTCCGAGGAAGGGCTTGTATCGGATCATGCGGCCACGGACTCAGCGCAGATTTTGTTGTCGTCTGATTGGATGAAGCTGATTCCGATAAGTAGTAACTCAATGAAACGATGTTCCGAATGAATTTGACTTGGAACGCGGTCAGTACCAATACTATCAGTGAGCGGCTGGACCCGGTGATAAGAAATTTTGTTAGGGCGATGCGGTATCGGGTTTAAGATCAGGTGATATCGCCTGACTGCGTTCATCTCCAAGGAAGACCAAGTCGATGTCGAATGAATGGAAATCACTCAAAATCTTGATCGTTGACGATGACTCGTTTCAGCGGAGCATTGTAACGAAGGTCCTCAACCTCCTGGGGGTGACTCAGGTCGCGTCCGCGGCAGACGGTCATGCGGCCGAGTTACGGCTTGCTGAGGGATGGGACCTGCTTATCCTTGACCTGAACATGCCGGGCATGGATGGCATTGAGTTTTTGAATGTACTTGCTGATCACGCTTTGAACCCCGCGCTGATTTTCTTCAGTGGAGAAGATCTTCGTTTGTTAGAGGTTGCTGAAGACCTTGCCAGAGACCTTGGGATTCGTGTCATCGGATCGATCTCCAAGCCAATCGATCGATCAAAAATCGAAGTTTTGCTGGATCGTGTCGAGTTGAAGACGGCGCCCCAAGCGAAATCTTTTACGCAATCTGAACTATCCGAAGCTGAAATTCGGGATGGTCTCGGCGCCGGCGCCATTCGGTTGGTTTACCAGCCTAAAGTGGATGCGGTGTCTCTCGATATGGTTGGCGTTGAGGCCTTACTCCGGTGGGAAACGCCAGAAGGTGAACTGCTCGGGCCAGGGGCTGTCGTGCCGGTTGCTGAGCGTACCGGGCTGATGTTTGAGCTGACGCAGGCCATTTTTACAAGCGCGATGGCGCAACTTAGCCAGTGGTGTAAAGAGGGCTATCGCTGGAAAGTGTCGTGTAACTTTTCCGTTAGTGATTTGACAGAATCGAGCATCGTACGCGTTTTAGAGGATGCCCTGAAAGCATCCGGGGCGCCAGCGGAGCTGGTGATACTCGAAGTGACAGAAAGTAAGTTGCCAGAAGATGTCTCGCGCGTCATGTCGTCGCTGACGCGGATGCGCCTAAAAGGTTGTGGTATCTCAATCGATGACTTTGGCACGGGCTTTTCGTCGATGGAGCAGCTCAGACGGTTCCCCTTTACAGAACTTAAAATTGATCGAGCTTTTGTGAATGGGGCGCATGAGAAGCCTTCCGCAAAAGCGATCTTCGAGTCGAGTGTTGATTTGGCGCGGCGGCTCGGCATTAGTTCTGTTGCAGAAGGCGTCGAGGATGAGACGGATCTAACGCTGTGTCGGTCCCTCGGGGTTGATCTCATTCAAGGCTTTTACATCGCGAGACCGATGTTTTCCGAGGCTGTGGTTGAATGGGCGGTCGCCAGGGGGCATTAGTAGAATTAGGCGTCGAGAACGCCGAGTTCTAACAATCGTTCGTGCAGATAGTCTCCAGCAGAATAGCGGCTAGAGAGCTGCACATCGGGACGCGGATGTAAGAATAGCGGCATCGACATTCTACTATTGGCGTCGAGTCCAGGACCTTCTGACGCCACTCGATGGGTTGTTGATGGAAAGTAGCCGTTTGAGGCCTCGGCCAGCATATCACCCGTATTGACCAGTACTTGATCATCACGGTCTTCGATTCGGAGCCACTCACCATTCTTCGCAAGAATCTCAAGACCAGGGCCGTTCGATGCTGGCAAAATAGTCAATAAATTGATGTCTTCATGTGCGCTAGCGCGAGGCAGATCGGTGCCAGCGCGGACGGCGGGATAATGCAGGATCCGCAGTAAGCTAGATTGACTGGCATCGATCATGCTCGACAAGGGTTCGAGAAAGCCGTCACAAACCTGAGTTGGGGAATGACTTTCAACCCAGGTCAGCAACGTTTTCGCGAAGTCCTCGGTTGCTTGATAGTAGGTCAGTAAGTCGGCGCGTAAATCACTCGGGCATCGCCCAGAGGGATAAAAATGAAAATATTCTTTGAAATCTTGTACTTCACTGCCTTTGGCAGATTCGGCGTCGGCTAAACCAAAGTAGCCATCTTGCGTGTCTCTGTTAAATTGAAATTGAAATTTAGCGTTGCTGTCAAAAAATGCCTGCCAATCAGTATAGATTTGATGCACCCGAGACATATCAAGGGGATGATCGGTCAGAGCGGCAAATCCATATTCATGAAGTGATCGAACAAAGGCTTGATCACTATCCGCTGAGAGCAAAGAGATCGTCGGTAAGGTGCGTTTTGACATATTGATTCGCGCCCTACTGAAATGAAAGGAAGAAACCTGCGAGTGCTGCACTCATCAAGTTCGCCAGGGTGGCGGTGAGCAAGGCTCTAAGACCCAGACGGGAAATGTCATCGCGTCGGGTAGGCGCCAGGGCCCCAAGGCCGCCGAGTAATATTGCAATAGACGAAAAATTAGCAAAGCCGCAGAGCGCAAAAACAACAATGGCCTGAGTTATGGGTGACAAAGCACCGGCAATGTCTAAGTACGCGATATAGGCGACAAACTCGTTGAGAACCAGCTTCTGCCCAATTAAGCCGCCGGCAATATTAGCCTCCGACCAAGGGACGCCAAGCAAGAATGCGATGGGCTTGAAGAGGTAGCCTAAAATTGACTCGATCGTGACCGCTTCAAAACCCATTAGCGCGGCAGCCCATCCCAACATCCCATTGAGGGCGGCAATCAGGGCAATGAAGGCGAGCAGCATTGCGCCAACCGCCATTGCCATTTGAAGTCCGGTCATGGCGCCGTTGGCGGCCGCATCGAAGATGTTCACATAGTGATGCATTTCGTCGTCCAGCTCATCGCTGGGATCTGCGGGTGTCTCCGTTTCGGGCACCATAATCTTGGCCATCATGAGACCGCCAGGTGCGGCCATAAAACTCGCCGCCAGAAGGTACTTCATCTCAATGCCGAGTGCTGCGTATCCCGCCATAACCGAGCCTGCAATTGAGGCAAGGCCGCCAACCATGACGGCAAACAACTCTGATTTCGTCATGGACGTGATGTAAGGGCGCACCACTAATGGCGCTTCGGTCTGGCCAATAAAAATGTTCGCCGCGGAGGCCATGGACTCAGTGTGGCTAGTCTTTAGTAACTTTCTCAGAGCCCCACCAATTAATTTGATCATGAATTGCATGACGTTGAGGTAGTACAAAACAGCAATCAGTGAGGAGAAGAATATGATCACGGGCAAAACGTTAATGGCGAAAACAAACCCTGCGCCTTCAGCCGCTAAGCTGCCAAAAAGAAAATCAATGCCCGCTTTTGAATAACCGAGTAACACCACAACTTTGTCTGCGAGTGTGGCCAATAAGTCTTTGCCGAAGGGGACGTAGAGAATGAGTCCGCCAAGGCCGGCCTGCAGCGCAAAGGCCCCGAGAACGGTTCTCAGTGAAATGGCTTGCCGATTGGTTGAAAGGAGATAGGCAATAAAAGGGAATAGTGCGATACCCAGCAGGCTGATCATAAGCGAGTTCTCGCAGTGGCAGAGGCTGAATCATATCAATCAAAGTCGGTGGTTGCTAAGGCTTTTGACCTGCTGGTCTTTTCAATGCACTCTGTTGGCTTCAGCATTCAAGGAGCACACCATGTTGACCAAGGGCGATGACTATCCGCTGCATCAAACCCCAGAGCCGATTGCCTACGTGGGTGGGAATCGTAATTTCTACGACCGCTATTTTTTCAATGGCTATAACGCCGACGGCTCGGTTTTCTTTGCCTTCGCGCTCGGGGTATATCCGTACGTCGATGTTATGGATGGAGCCTTCTCGATCGTTATCGGGGGCGAACAGCACAACGTGATTGCGTCGAAGACTATGTCACTCGAGCGGTTAAGCACCAAAATCGGGCCCTTGGAACTCGAGATTGAAAAGCCGCTCGAGCAACTGCGAATTCGGTGCGATGACGCTGAATCGGGTATCGCCTGTGATCTCGTGTTCACCGCCTTCATTCCACCTCATGAGGAGCCGAGGTTCGTTCGCCGTACAGGAGCGCAACTTGGAATGGATTTGACTCGGATGATGCAAAATGGAACTTGGTCAGGATGGTTAAAAGTTGCTGGCGTGGTCAAAGACGTTTCACCCACTTCATTTCAAGGCACTCGAGATCGTTCTTGGGGCATCCGGAATATCGGCGCACCGGACTCGCAACCTAATCCCGCTGCGACGGGTTTCCAGTTCTTTTGGATCTGGGCGCCACTCAATTTTAAAGATTTTAGTATTCATTATTTCGTCAACCAGGATGCTGCAGGCGATGCTTGGAATGAAAACGCAGTTTTGATTCCGAAAGCGCCGGGTGCGTCTGAAATTAAAATGAAACACTTTGATTATGAGCAGAACTATCAGCCAGGCACCCGGTTCGCTCAAAATGCGCGGATTCATATGACGTCGGCCGATGGAGAGACCTACCAGATTGAACTGCAGCCAAAATGGAATTTTTATATGAAGGGCTTGGGCTATGGCCATCCAACGCATCGTCATGGTGGGTATCACGGTGACCTATCGGTCATTCGTGAACGCTATGACCTGAATGCAGTGAGCGCTGATAATATTCATGTGCAAGCAATGTGTGATGTGGTCCTGACGACCTCGAAAGGACAAGAGCAGGGCCAAGGCGTTTTGGAGCAATTGGTGATTGGACCCCATGCCCCGTCTGGCTTTACCGAATTGATGGATTTTGCTTAGCGGCTTGAGGGTTACAGCGGTCGGCGGGCAGAGATAATAGCCCGTAAGGGCGCAGGATAACCCTCGATTGTTTTGTTTGGGTCACTTGGGTCGAGAAAATCTGCAAGAGATTGAAAGGCCATCCATGGCGTTTGGCGTTGCTCGATCAGGCTTGTTTGCGTGACATCCAAAACGTTGAGGCGTTCAAAGCCGGCCTGTTCGAGTTGCGACAATAAACGATCGAGGCTGGGTACCTCCCAGACATTGCGCATTTTGGCATAGCGTGGTTCCGGTTTCAGTGCAGGTTCAGCGCCATTCGCGATAATCAGAGTTTCAAGTACCAATTCGCCGCCCTTTGCTAGGGCTTGCTTGCAGCGACTTAAATGCTCAATCGGGTCTCTGCGGTGATAGAGCACGCCCATGGAAAAGACCGTGTCAAAAAAAGGGTTATTGGGGAGATCTTCATCAATTAGTGGCAGCATAGCGGCGTTGTTGGGGCCTTGCAGCCGTTGCAGCGCTTGAAATTGGTAACAAAAGAGTCGGGTTGGGTCGATTCCGAGCGCCAGACGTGCGCCATCACCCAACATTCGGTACAGGTAATAACCATTGCCACAGCCGATATCCAAAACGGCTTTGCCAGCAAGCGGTTGGATTTTGTTTTGCAGCCGAGCCCACTTCCAATCTGAGCGCCATTCGGTATCAAGGTCGAGTCCAAATAGGTTGAAAGGACCTTTGCGCCATGGTTTTAGCGCTTGGAGTTGTCGCTCGAGTACCAAGCGGTCGACTTTATGGGTGCTGCTCAATCGAACGCTGGGTCGCGCCAGTTCAGCGCGGACATCCGCCGTTTGGGGTAAGGCATTAAGGACGTCGTCCCAATCATCGCTTCGGCCGTGAGGACGTAGCGCGAGTCGTTCTTGAAGCCGAGTTTTAAGAAAGTCATGCTCGCTGCTCAGTGTTTCATGCTGGGTGAGTTCAAAAAAACGATCAAAGGTTGGCAGATTCATCGCGCGCTCACCGATTATTCAGTCCTGATTGATTAGCTGGCGACGTTGAATGCGTTCGTGGTTTTTGGCCAATAAAGGCGATGAAATTGAGCGCGCGAGTGAGGGTTTGTGGCATCTCAAAGCCGCATTGTGCCAAGCGTTGATGATGCGAGAATTCGGTCTCGGGAATCAAAACTGCCTCGAGCGCCGATCTTTTTTGGGCGATCTCAAGCTCGCTGTAACCCTGTTGTCGTTTGAAATCCAGATGAAGATCATTGATGGCTTGTTGCTGGTCCGGTTCGGGATTAGTGACCTTTTCAGCAATGAACACAATGCCCCCGGGTAACAAAGATTGGTAGATTCGGGTCATCAATTGATCCCGTATGGCCAGCGGCAGAAACTGCAGCGTGTAATTGAGCACAATGATCGACGCCCCGGTGAGGTCGGTATCTCCTATATCCTGGCAAGTGAGCGTGACCCGCCGTTTTGCGATAAGGTCCTGCAACGTGTCCTGGCATCGATCAATCATTGGTTGAGAGTTGTCGACGCCAATGACCTTGCAATTGCTTGGCGCCGAATCGGCGAGAACTTTTGTTGAAGTGCCGGACGAGCAGCCCAAATCAAATAATAAGCTGCCGGCTTGCGCATAGCGATTGGTGATCAGGGCTAGCACCTCATGACAGAGCGCATAGCCGGGGACCGAGCGAGAAATCATGTCGTCAAAAACCTGCGCGACCTGATGATTGAACGCAAACGGCGAGACGTTTTCTTTTGCCTCAGCATAAACGCGATCAATATCGTGCTTATTTGATTCTGGATTGTCGGGTGAGGAGGGCGTCATCTATCCGGTCTCTTGAACGTGAGAAGATTGGCTTGCGCTAGTTTAAGGGAGATTCGGGTCTGATTAAATCGATAAAACACATGGTTGCCAGCGTTCTAATTCGGCGCATCAAACTAGGGTCATGTCTTGAATTAATTGGCAGCAAGTCTAAGATAAAATAGCCTGCAACGTTTAGCCCATTGGTGGATCTTGGCGTAATCAGTTGTTGTGGCTGACTGCCTTCAGGGTTACCGACCTGTCACAAAGGAGCGTGGAATGAACGAGTGGATCTTGAGGATTAATACCGCCGGGTTGCCGCTGTCATGGCTAAGCTGGCAAGAAGCGGTCTCGTTGCATGCGAGAGAGCTGGTCAGCTGGACGTTCGGTGAGACATTAAAGGTAGTTCGAGGCGGTTATTCTAAAACGGGACAACGTACTGTGCTGGCGCTAACGAGTGTGTTGGCGTGTAAGGGCCGAGTCGTCTCAATGGATAGCAAGGCCGCCCTGTCTAACGCTACGCTGTTTAAACGCGATCATCATCGCTGCCTGTATTGTGGGCTTGCTTTTGCTGCGACAGAGCTGAGTCGGGATCATGTGCATCCCGTTTCCCGGGGAGGGCAAGATGAGTGGATGAACGTGGTGACGGCTTGTAAGCGCTGCAATGCCCGTAAGGGTAATCGCTTGTTGTCAGAATCCTCACTGTCGCTGTTGGCCTTACCCTATCGGCCAAATCATGCTGAATATCTTGCATTGACCCACAGCGGCAGAATCTTGGGTGATCAAATGACGTTCTTGCAGAATCAGTTTTCGATCAATAGTCGTGGTGTGAGGGGGCCGATGCAACTCGCTGCTGAAAAGGGCTATGCGGCCCAATAAACGGCTTTATTATGTGGATAAATTAAACATTGAAAGCCTAAAAGGGAGCCAAGCATGGTTGTGACTTATGAAATGGACCAGCAGACGGCGATCATTCGGATCAATCGCCCGGAACAGTTGAATGCGCTGGATGAAAACGTGGTTCAAGGTTTAAGAGCCGCCTGGATTCGATACCGTGAGGATGACCAAGCGCGATGCGCTATTTTGTGTGCGGCTGGCGAGCGAGCTTTCTCGGTCGGTGCTGATATTAAGCAGGCGCCGAAGGAAATGTGGCAGGCAGTACCTTCGGTTGGGGTTCAATTAGACAAGCCGATCATTGCGGCGGTTCAAGGTTTTTGTGTCGGCGGTGCTTACATCTTAGTTCAGATGTGTGATCTGGTTGTTGCGGCGAGTGATACCCGATTTCGATATCCCGAAGCACAGGTTGGATTTACAGGCGGGTTAATTGCCAGCTGCGCAACAAGGGTGCCACATAAAATTGCGATGGAATTTATGCTGCTGGGGCAAGACATTGGTGCGCAACGTGCCTTTGATGTTGGCATGGTCAACAGAGTCGTGCCAGTTGGGCAGCAACTCACCGCTGCTTTGGAATATGCAAGAATTCTCGAGCGGAGTGCGCCGCTTGTGGTGCAGACGATCAAAAACTTTGTCGATCAGACCCTTCCTAAAGGTCCAGCGGAACTGGCAGCCCTCGCGCGCGATCAGTTGCTTAAAGTCCGAGACTCTGAAGACGGCGCAGAGGGCCGAGCGGCCTTTAAGGCTAAGCGCCCGCCGGTATTTCAAGGCCGGTAACCGCTCCTCTGGTTTGGGTTCGTCTCGTTTTTATTGGCCTACAGCCCTGAGCGAAAAACAGCCCTGAGCGAAAAACAGCCCTGAGCAGATCACAACCCTGAGCAGATCACAACCCTGAGCAGATCACAGTCCTCAGGCATCACTTAGTCTACGGTAAGCCTCGGCTCGTAGGGCGGTGCTGATAAATCAGATACGCTGCCCCGACTTTGATGCTTCCCTTCAATCACTGGCGTAAATCGCGCCAGCGGCAAGCAGTTCCGTGACGTCCTCATGGGTCATGCCCGCCGACAGTAAGATTTCACGGGTGTGCTCGCCGTGCTTCGGGGCCGGTAGCCGGGTTTCCAAGGGTGTTTTGGAAAATCTTGCTGCGGGCCGGGCTTGTCGAATATCGCCGGCTACAGGGTGCTGACTAGTAAATAACAGGTCGTTCGCAAGGACCTGAGGATGATCAACCATTTGACTTCGTGTGAGGACGGGTGCGCAGGGCACACCTGCAGCTTCCAGCAGTTCCAGCCAGTCTTCCGCGCTGCGACTCAGCAGCGCGGCTTGCGTCATTTCTAGTCGCTCATTCGCGTTTTGGTCTCGTAAAGCTGGGGTTTTAAACCGCTCGTCATCCTGCCACTCGGGGTGGCCTACGGCGTTGCACAATGCCAGCCATTGTTTGTTGGCCATTGCGGAGACAGAGATGTAGGAGGTTTTGGTTTCGTAAATGAGATCGATAAACGTCGCCGCCCGTTGCTGGCTAACCGTTTGCCCGACGAAGGTTTGACTTCCCATATCAGATGACCAGAGAAAGTTTACTACCGCGTCGAGCATGGAGACGCGAACATGCTGACCTTCGCCAGTTTTGAGTTTGTGGAAGAGAGCGCTCGTTACGGCTTGGGCCGTGACAATACCTGTGAGTTTGTCTGGCAAGATAGTCCGAACCAGTCGGGGCCTGAGTTCATCCGAACCCGCTTGAATGGTCGCCAGTCCGCTGACCGCTTGGATAATGGGGTCGTAAACCGGTTTATGTGCAAGCGGCCCCGTTTCGCCAAACCCGGAAATCGAGACATAAATGACCTCTGGGTTGCGTTTGCGAATGTCCGCCTCGCCGACGCCGAGTCGCTCTACCACGCCTGGTCTGAAGTTTTGAATGACAACGTCTGCATCTTGGCAGACAGTCAGTAAGGCGGCCTTCCCCTTGGGGTCTTTTAGATCAAGAGCAAGGGCTTTTTTATTGCGATTATTGTTCAAAAAAACGGAAGTAAAGTGGTGCGAGCCAAATCCCGCGCCTCGCGCGTGGTCCGGCGCCGAAATCGACTCGACTTTAATGATGTCAGCGCCTTGATCTGCTAATAGCATTGTGGCCGAAGGGCCCGAGATGACGGTGGTTAAATCTACGATTTTGATGCCGCTGAGTGGCCCGGACATGTTCGACTCCTATTTTAACGTAGACCATAATGTAGCAGGTATGGGATCTTAGAAGCGTCTGTTTTTGCCGTAGACAAGTTGATTTTGCTGGGTTGCATCTTGGAATTAAATAGTCGTTGTTTTGAAACGCTCCCGCGCCCTGATGGACAGCCTTGCCGGCAATTAAAGCTTCGGTAAATAATACGGACCTGTTTGCGAGAGAAAAATTATGAAGAGCGAATTGAGCGTTCTACTGCGGTTGTCTGCACCGATGATTGCGACCCAGTTTTTTATTATGGGAATGGGGTTTGTCGATACGGCAATGTCGGGACAATATAGCTCGTTGGATCTTGCGGGCGTTGCGATTGGTGGCGTGATTCTCTGGCCGCTGTTTATGTTGTTTGCTGGGGTTTTAACGGCGCTTACACCGATGGTGTCGCAACATGTGGGCGGTGAACGGCGGCTTTCGGTTGGACCGCTGATTCAGCAGGGCATCTGGGTCGCGATGCTTTTTGGGGTGATCTTGTTTTTATTGGTTCGAATATCTGAGCCATTATTGATTCTCTTTGATGTCGCGCCAGAGGCAGTGACGATCGCGATGGCGTATCTGAAAGCCGCATCCTGGGGTTGTCCAGCGGTGATGCTGTACGTAACGCTTCGCTATGCGTGCGAGGGCTTGGGTCAGACCTTGCTGCCCATGTTGATCGCGGGCACGACGTTGCCAATCAATGCTGGCCTGAACTATGTGCTGATTTATGGCTTGTTTGGGGCGCCAGAGTTGGGCGGAGAGGGCTGTGGGTGGGCCACCGCGATTACGATGTGGTTTGAGCTCGGCGTTATGTTGCTCGTCATTCGACGGCCCTGGCTGCGAAATACCGGGTTATTTGAACGCGTTTTGAAACCAAAATTTGCAACTATTAAAAGCATTTTGCAGGTTGGGCTGCCCATTGGGATGACTATGTTTCTTGAAATGACGGTTTTCTCACTGGTAAGTTTGCTGGTGGGTTCGATCGGGATCGCAGCCATTGGCGCCAATACCATTGGCGGTAACCTTAATTGGTTTGTTTTCGTGATTCCGATGGCGCTTGGATCCGCGGCGAGTATTCGGGTGGGATATCATGTTGGCGCAAAGGACTATGATCGTGCGGCAAAGGTTGCGCGGTTAAGTGTTTTGATTTCTGCAACCTATGCTTTCCTGGCCAGCCTGATTTTGGTGTTGGGGCGCGAGGTCCTGCCGAGAATCTATACGTCTGATCCGGCTGTTTTGGTGCTAACGGCCGAGGTTTTACTGATTGTTGCGGCCTATCAATTTTTCGATTGTACCCAGGCAACAATCATTGGGGCGCTGCGGGGTTATAAAGACACACAGTATCCGATGATTATTTCGATCATTGGATATTGGCTCATCGCGCTGCCCCTCGGCACCATTTTAGGGTGGGGCCTCATGGGTTGGAATCTTGGTGTGCTGGGTTTTTGGATTGGCCTCGGTTGCGGTGTTGGATTCGTCGCGTTGTTTGCCATTGTTCGGCTGTATCGCACCAGTCGCAACTTCGACAGAATAGCGGAATTTTCTAGGATATGATCAGGGTGTTAAGTTTGTTGATGGAGTGAGTTTTGGACCGATTCCCTAAGGCTACCGCCCTGCCAGCATTCATCGATGCGCTGTCTAAAGACGGCGCATTGATTGTTGAGAGGATGCTTGACCCAGTTCGACTCGAGGCATTGCGTTCCGCAATTCAAGTTGAGGCGGCACAACGCGCGGCTGGGCCCGAGGGCGGGCCGCGTTATTGGCAAACGTTTCATGGCGCGAATACCAAACGCTTTACGGGTATTGGGCTACTGTCTGAGGTCTTTTTTGATTTACTGGAAGATAAGGTTTTAGCGACTATTGCCGATGAGTTGCTCAAAGGTAGTGGTGCTCAGTATTGGATGAACACCTGCCAGGCGATGATTATTGGTCCAGGGGAACCGGCGCAAACGCTGCACCGTGATGGTGATAACTGGTCAAACGTAATGCAGCGCAGCTGGCCTGATTGCCCAGAATTAACCGTCAGTATGATTCTGGCATTAGAAGATGTGGACGGGTCAGTCGGCGCGACTCGCGTGATTCCTGGCAGTCACCAGTGGCCTGATTATGAACGCGTTGGACAGGCGGATGAAACGATGCCTGCCGAACTGTCGGCGGGGGATGCTTTAATCTATAGCGGTAAAGTGATCCATGGCGGCGGTGAGAATTGCACGCAAGATCGCTGGCGTTGGGCGCTGCATTTGAGTTTTGTTGTGGGCTGGTTGACGCCAGAGGAGGCCAGCAATCAAATCTATTCTGCTGGGTCGCTTCAAGGTCGATCAGATCGCGTAAAACGGCTGCTTGGGTTTAGCGCGTTTAATCCTTATCCGGGGCGTGGCGGTCGATTATGGCTAAAAAACTTTGAGCCTTGGTAAAGGCGGGTTAGCGCCCAGGTTCTGGTTCTGGAGTGGGCGATAGCGACCGGATCAAGGCTGGATTGCCGCTGAGCCTAAAGAGACGGTAACATAATAAGATGGACGCGCAGCCGACCCCCGCTGCCAAGCCAATCCAAAACCCGTATACCTCAAGTGGTGGCGCAAGCCAACCAAAGCCGAGGGTACAGCCGAGCGGCAAACCAATCACCCAATAGCTCACGAGCGCGATTTTCATCGGGACTTGCGTATCTTTGTAGCCTCTTAATGTGCCGATTGCGGTCGATTGTGTTGCGTCAAAGATGAGAAAAAACACGACAAACATCAGCAGTTGCCTGGCCAGCTGTACGACGTTGCGTTCCTCGGTGTACAGCTGGATCATCGGATCTCGAAATAGATATATGAGCAGCGCGCCAAAGATCGCAAGCAATAAACTGCTGAAGATGGCAATCGCCGCCGTTGATCGTGCCTCCACGGCCTGACCTTCGCCAATCCGATACCCAATACGTATCGTGGCTGCCATACCCAAGGCCATCGGCGGCATAAACAGAACCGCATTAATATTCATAGAGATGTTATGGGCGGCAACGACCTCTGGCCCGTAACGCCCAAGCAACAGTGTGGTGAACGCAAACAAGCCCATTTCGGCAAAAATCGTGGCGCCAATGGGCAGGCCCACAATCAATAGGTTTTTAATCCTCAGCCAGTCTGGCCGGGTGATGCGCCGGAGCCATTGAGTTTTATTAAATCGGCGTCGGGTCACCACCAGGATGACCAGCAGCAGTTGGAGCCACATGATGATGGCTTGCGCAACACCGCAGCCAACGCCACCCATCTCAGGCAAACCAAAGGCGCCGTAGATTAACGCGTAATTGAGCGGAATTTTTAATAGCAATGCTGAGACTGCAATCAGCAGGGCGGGACGGGTATAGCCCATGCCGTCAGCCAGAAACCGTAACGCGAAAAAGCACATCAGCGCTGGAATGCCCATCGAACACATTTTGAGATAGGCAATGGAAATCTTGGCTGAGGATTGCTCGACGTCCAGCAGTTCGTAGATTGGCCCGATCAGATTCAGAATCAAAGCGGCAGCAAGACCCCCGAATAATGCCATCCATAGGCCCTGGCGAATGATTTCGCCAATTTCGAGGTAGCGTTTGGCGCCGTTCAGTTGCGAAACCGTTGGTGTTACGGCTTGGATGCAACCCATAAACAACAACATGACGGGCCAAAGAACACTGCTGCCGAGCGCAACGCCTGCCAGATCGATCGCGCTGTACTGGCCAGCCATAATGGTGTCTGTGACGCCCATGCCCATTTGCGCTAGCTGCGCGCCCATGAGCGGCAAGGCCAATCTGAAAAGCTTTCTAGACTCTTGAACGACGGTTTGATAAGTATTCACGGCAAGGGCCGTCTGTTGGTTTTACGAATGGAGGTTCGTGTTGTAGGACAAGCCATTTTTGATAAGCTCAGTAAGGTGCGGCAATCCCTTTGGTTGATGGGCAATTGCCTTGCGTCATCAAGGATTCTGCGGGTCATGTTCTTGGCGCACCGGTTATTCGAGTTTGTCAGCGCAGCGAACATTAGAGCTATCCTCTTTTTGAGCAGAATGGCCTTAAACGGTGAAAGGTCGATTCACTGCTGCAGCGCCTAAAAGGCTTTTGGGCTTCTGATTAGCTCAGGCGCCGCGGCCGTTAAGAAACGGATCATGCTATATCGCGCTCGTGTTTGCGACCCTTTGGGGCTGGCAATCGGTGCGGTTGGCAGCGCGCGATGTATTCGCGCCTAAGCGCGCGTCGGTTTCCAGTTATTTTAAGCATTAGGATTGAAACAATGCTTCGGCGATCTCCAGCAGTCTATTTAACGATGATATAGCGTTTTTCTCGTCGGGTTCTTTTGGGAATCTGGCCCAGCACTCTAGCTCAAGCTGCGCATTTAATGCCAAGCCATTGGCGCCAAACGCAGACCGGGCCGGTTTTGGTCCGCTAAAGTAGCTTAGGTAAACCTGATTGAATGCGCTCCATTGGCTGATGTTATCCATCATAACGGCGCACTTTACAATATGGGATAAGTCTAAGTTCTGGGTGATGAGGATCGCTTGTATATTCGAGAAAATTCTATGGGTCTCAGCAACGAGCCCGCCTTTGACGAGGTGATCTGACGCATCTGTTCCGACTTGACCGGATAAAACATAAGATCGCCGGTGATCACTGCATCGGAAAAAGGTTGTGTCTTGGATCGCGCGGGTCCAACTGAATGAACTCAGGGTCTGCTTGGACGATCGATGCCATTAGGGTTAAAACAAGCAAAAACACAGGCATGACGGTTTGCTCGTTCGGCTGTTGATTGCAAAGATTATCGTCAGGTCGCCGATAGTAAGCGCGGCGGAAAAATCATAAGGCCGCTAACCGAGGCCAACCACAAAGGCGATGTAAAGTGACCTGCCAATGCTTGGTGGCCTAAGCATTTCCGTACTTGTTAATTGTAAGCTTTGCTCGTTATGCTCGAGGAGTTAGTAAAAGGGAAGTGATTGTGAGTCTGATAACAAAGGTCGTCAGGTGGCTGTGGATTATGCTGTGCTTGCTCTCGTCCACTCATACAATGGGTAGCGTTGAGTCGGTTAATCCTGGGGGAGCCCAAGCAGAACAACTAAGTGGCGACGCCCGTCCAGTGCGGCCGAAAAGCTTTCAAAGTGTGACGCGCCTAGAGGCCTCGATTCGGCTCGATATGCGCTATGCGAGCGATCAGAATTTCGTCGGTCGACCAATCGCGGGCTATTTGGCACCGGTCTGTTATTTGACGGCGCCGGCCGCTAAGGCCTTAGTTGAGGTTCACCAAGGGTTACTTGTGCAAGGGTATGGGCTCGTTGTATTTGATTGTTATCGGCCAGAGCGTGCAACCAAAGATTTCGTGCAGTGGGCGCTGACCCGAGAAGCTTCTCAGAAAACCCGCTATTTTCCCCGTACGGACAAGTCTGAGCTCTTTGCCAAAGGGTATATCGCGCGACATTCCGGACACAGTCGGGGAGCGACGGTTGATCTTGGTCTTTATCAATTGCAAGGCGATCAAGCGGCGACCATTTCTGGCAAATCCTCTGACGGAGTCTGCCGACGTCGGTTCGCGGAAGATCGCGCAGCCGGATTGCTCGACTTCGGATCCGACTATGATTGTTTCGATCAGCTGAGCCATACCGCGCACCCTGGTCTCAGCAAGGTGGCGACGCAAAATCGACAGACGCTGGTCAATGCCATGGCAGCCCAGGGCTTTGTGAACTATGACCAAGAATGGTGGCACTTTACCTTTCAGCCAGAGCCGTACCCGACCGTTTATTTCGATTTCCCGATAACCGAAGATTGACGCTAAAAAGGCCCAACCCCGCCGAAACCTTTCTGTGCTGTGTGGCCTTTGCCTGGCGCTCGGTGTCTGAGGGTGAGCCCAGGCAGCGGTTAATAAAGCCCTTCAAGGTTAGTCATTACCGCTGATTAAAAAGGTTGGATGATGGTCCGGCTGAGGCGTGGGTTAGGGTGCTTGGTCAGAGGATTGTTTTAGGCGTATTTTGCGCCCTGATTGAACCTAAAACGCTTAGGTCAAAGTCGTACATCCGGTTCACCTTCGGTTAGAATGGGCGTCGGCAAATTAGAAGGTGGAAAGCGGGATGGCTGATTACGATGAGGTATTGATCGGGTTGAGAAAGATCACGCGTGCCATCGACTTACATTCTAAGAAGCTTTTGAAAGCGTCAGGGTTAACCACCTCTCAACTGCTGGTGATGCAAGCAATTGTGAATTTGGATATGCCGTCGCCGAGTGCGATCGCACGAGAAGTCATGCTGTCCCAGGCAACGATTTCCTCACTGCTCGACCGTTTGGAGCGTAATCAGTTGATCCGCCGTGTTAAAGGAAATCGGGATCGCCGACAGACCCTTATCGAGCTGACAACACTCGGGTCCGATAAGCTCGCAAGCTCGCCATCACCCCTGCAAGATGATTTTATTGATAATTACCGCGCTTTGCCGGAATGGCAGCGTCATATGTTGATAGCGTCGGTGCAGATGGTTGCCGGTATGATGAATGCAGAGACCTTAGATGCTGCGCCGATTTTAACCAGCGGTGAAGTCAATATCGGATCAGTGTAATGGGCGCTGCTTTACAATTGTAAAAGGCAAATAAGCCATCACTAGGACACCATCAAAGCTTCCCAATAAGCACTCGTCTGCGGCAAGCGGCATCCAATCTTGAATCATAGAGGCGGGCTGCCGAGGGTTGCGGCGTTGCTCGTTCGGGATCGATTCAACGCTGAGCTTTACGCGCCGCTGCAGATTCAGAGAGAATCCGCCCCAATAATAGTACTGTAACTGCCCAGAGCGCATCATAACGCCGATGGTGCCGGTGTCGCCTTGTCCGAGTGTAACCAGGCGTTGGTTGATTCTGATCTTTATACTGTACATTTATACAGTATAAACGATTTAGGGAGTGCTGGCATGGATGCACCAGATTGCCTATACTGCGCGTCTTGATTTTGCATTCGCAAACAAGAGTCCGCTCGTAGCTCAGCTGGATAGAGCACCAGGCTTCGAACCTGGGTGTCGGGAGTTCGAATCTCTCCGGGCGGGCCATCTTTTTTAAGGTGAATCCTGAAAACCTCGACCTGAAAGCTTTGCGGCCCAAAAAAGCAGGTCATGCTGCAGGCATTCTTAAGAGTCGTATTCTGGTGTCACCCTGAGCGGTTTTCTTCCACGCCTTATGTAAAAAAATCCCAACCGATCGGCTCGGTGCGGTCAGTGCTTACGTCGCGCCTTCAGCGGTCCGGTATGTGATGGCATCGAAAGCTGTAGGCTGCAGCGCCGGACAAACTGGTGCATCAATTCTGCAGGTTAAAACAACATCGCCAAGTAAACGGCTGCAATGCACTAAATCTTGGATCAAGGCACCCTGCTCCGGTCTCAGCTGATGGGTTGAGACCGATCTTTACCCGGCCGGTGATAGATCACTTCAGCTGAAAATCAATTTCTAGGGATGTGAGGGCTCGCAACAGACAATGTGGCTGATAGTCGAAGTCGTTCGCGCCTGGCGTAAACTGAGCGCTCTCGACCCGGTCTAAAAAGGTCTTAAAGCCCCACCAGAGCTCTCTTCTTGCGAGCGGCGCCCCAAGGCAATGATGAATGCCCGAGCCAAAAGCGAGGTGCGCCCCAGGCTTATCGCGGTCTAGGCGCAAGTCTGCAGGGCAACTAAATTGCGCCTCGCAACGATTGGCCGCACCGTAACGCACGCCAACCAAAGCGCCTTCAGGGATGGTTACCCCATTCAGCTCTGTCGAAGCGGTTGCGCGACGCAGTAACATTTGCACGGGTGACTCCAATCGCAGCACCTCCTCGATAAACGCGCGAAGATGGGTCTCGGTATCTTGTTTAAGTTGTTTCCAAACCGCTGGGTTCTCGATCAATAACTTGATGCCGGCAGATAGGGCGTTGGTTGTGGTTTCACTGCCGCCGACAAAGGTATCAGCCATCATCTCCGCGTGCAGTTCTTCATCGGTCAAGGTTCGGCCCCATTCTGGTATTTCCTTGTTCACAAGGTCCGATAAAAGGGTGTCGTCGGGTGTGACTCGTAGGCGTTCGAAGATCGGTTGAAAATAGTGTTGCGCTTCGATTTCCATCAGAACGCATTCAATTTCTTCCTCCTCGGTCAGCATCATGCTAATGCGTTTGAAGAAGGCATCCGTCCAGCCTTTTATTCGCCAAAGATCGGCTTCATCCGCACCCATTTGTCTCACGATAATGGTCAGGGGCAGGGGAATAGACATCGCTTGAACCCAGTCACAGTGACCAGCCTTAGCAATTTTTTCAAAAAGGGATTCTGCAGTCTGTTGTACGAAGCTATCCATCGCGTGAATCTTTGCTGGTCTAAACGCCTCGTTAAAGAGCGCCCGCATTTGTTTGTGATTGGGGTCATCCCGGCCGATCAAAGTGGCGGTGGGAAGCCAACCCTTGGTTTTAAATAATTCATTAACCCGTGCCTGACGCTCGGTTTGCCTGTCTTGAGCGCTCCGGGTCTTGCCGCTAAAAAGCGTAGGATTTTGTAGCACATGTCGCACATCTTCAAATCGAGACACATGAAAAATGCGAGTACTGGGATCCTGGTAGACCGGCGCGTCTTGTCGCAAATGCTGATAGGCCTCAAAGGGTTGGTCTTGGATCTCTTTTGAGAAGAAGTTAATGGTGCTGGTCACGAGGTCTCTTTTAGGTGAAAGGTTCATCGTCAAAATAGCGTTTCCTACGCACGGTCGCAACCATTTGCCCGCTAATCTGGAAGGCGTGAAAGATCGGTAGCTGAGTCAGTGCCTTAGGTGACGAGACGTTCGTTTCGGACCATCGTATTTAGCGGCTTTCGTCTGCTTGCAGCAGGATCGTGAGTTCGCCGACACTGAGTTCTGTCGCATAGGTTTTTATGGGTTGTTGCGTTGGGCCGCTCAGACACTGACCTGTGGTGACATCAAATCGCGCCCCATGCAGGGGGCAGATAATATGTTTGCCCCGAAGTTTTCCTTTCGATAACAAGACCCGGCCGTGGCTGCAGAGGTTGTCGGTTACGAAGTATTGACCGGCAACCCGACTGACTAAAAGATGAAGACCTTCATGCTCTATGGCGCGCAGTTCACCGTCCTGAAGGTCCTCGCTGAAAACAATGCGTTGATGGCTCATGCGTATCGGAATGGCGCGTCGCCTTCCCAGTCCTTCGCGGCTGCTGCGATTTCGTTGAATCGCTGTTCGATTAACGGTGTTTTTGTGACGATCTCGAGCATGCAGCCGAGCAAGGGCCTGGTGTCCACGTAGGCAAATTCGGTGCTGCGGGTTCGTCCCGATGTGATCGTCTCATAGCCTTGGTCATTGAAATTGGATAGATCTTGATCAAAGTTTTCTGTCCAAATCCCGATATGGTGAAAGCCTTGGCCACTTCCAGCGGGGACGCTCATGCGATAAGCGCTTTGCTCGGTAATGGGTTGAATGAGTTCTATTTGTAGAGGACCCGCTTGAGCGATGCCAATTCGCATTGCGAGTTCGCTCGGCGCGCCGCGATAGGTGATTGAAACAAATGCACCAGGGGCATAATCAGTAATAAAAAAAGGCCCTACCCCAAGCTGTTGAACCCAGGCGGCACAGGCTGCTTCGAGATCATCGACAACCCAAGCATTCTGGAATGCGGCACTTTGCAGACGGAGATTTTTCAAATTTTTCAGGCCGTATCTAAGGTGATCTTGAGTTTATCAGCAAATGCTTATCACTTGCCGAAGTTGGTGCCTGGCCTTTTAATGACCAAGTGTCTTGGGCCGTAACCAAATTCGAACTATCCTTTACAGGGATGTGGCGCTAGTCGACACTTGGAGATCGTAACAAATACCCAGTGTTTGGTTGCGATCTTTGAGGATACCCAAGGGCAATTGTGCGCCCCTCCCTCTTGCACCGCCCTTGGGCGTCCTCGCTTCTTTTATCCGAAAAACTGATTTTATCTGAAAAACTGATTCTATTTGAAACCCCGATTCTATTCGAAACACTGACACGCAAAATCCTGAGCACTCGTTGAGAAAAGAGTTCGTTGAGAAAAGAGTTCGTAGAGGAAGATGTTTAAGTAGACTGGCCTGATCGATTAGCCGAAGACAGGGTGCCGCCAATGCGCGACAACCTGTCCCCCACCTCATGGGTGAATCAAAGGTTGTGTTGCAAGACGTTCAGCGGTAAAACCTTTTAAAGCGCTGTGGCAAGCTGGGTGTTGGTGCCTGCCAAGGTTGGTAAAAAAGTTATTCAAGAGATCGTCAATCGTGCCAAAGTTTAGTGACGTTAATGAGTCCGAGAACCTAAAGGTTGATCTGAAGGATACCGATCGGCCCCTTGCTGAAAAATTGAATCCTAATTTCAGGTATGCACTTTTTTCTCCTATCGCCAAAGGTGGGAAATCGCTGATCCAATCTTGTTCAGATTTATATCTGTCTCGTCGAATCTGTTACAAGAGTCTTCGGCGTGAATTTGCCGAGGATCCTGTTGAACAAAAACGGCTGCTTCGTGAAGCCCGGGTGACGGCGATCCTGCAGCATCCGAATATCGTGCCTACCTACGATCTGGGTCGGGACACGCGCGGTCATTATTATTTCACGATGAAATTAGTCCATGGCTACACCTTGCGTGAGGTGCTCGACTACCGCGAGCGCTATGATTTGACCCAATTGGTTGACGTGATTGAGCAGGTTGCCCAGGCCTTGTCTTATGCTCATACAAAAGGGGTCATCCATCGTGATGTTAAACCTGAAAATATTCTCGTCGGGCCCTTTGGCGAGGTTGTTCTCTTGGACTGGGGACTTGCTAAAGTTTGGGATACACCTGAGCCCGACGCTTCACCGGACGCCCTCGAGCCAGAATCTGCAGCTGAAACGCTGCCGCTGACAATGACTCGGCACGGCAAAGTACAGGGCACGATTAGCTACATGTCCCCAGAGCAGCTTACCAACGAGACCGAGATCGACAGTCGTGCGGACATCTACAGCTTGGGTGCTGTGCTTTATGAAGTCTTAACCGGACAAAATGCCGCCGTTGGCGAAACCATGGATGAACTTGCTCGGAGTGTTCGGTATGACACGCCTGGTTTGCCGTCCCAAGTTGCACGCTTAAAAATCCCCAAGCTACTGGAAGATTTGACGATGCGCTGCTTGAAAAAACAGCCTTCCGAGCGGTTGGGCAGTATGGAAGAAATGATTCGTTTGTTATCGCAGAACTGGCAGCTTAGTTAATAGGCCGCGATCTGCGCCAGCACAACCGTTACGTTGTCGGCGCCCCCGGCTTTTAAGGCAGCATCGATGAGCGCATCGGCCGCGAGATTAAGGTTGCTAGAGTGCGCGCTTAAAATCCTTTCAATCGAGGCGTCTTGCACCATGCCAGTTAAGCCGTCGGTGCTCAGTAGAATGATATGGTTTGGACTGAGCTGTACCGAACCGCAGACGGGTTCAAAAACCTGATTTCCGCCCAGGCTCTTGGTAAGGATATGGTGATCACCCTCCGCCGGGGTCAAGGCAGCGTCAAGCTTACTTTCCCTGACTGTATGGTCGCGAGATAGCTGCGCGAGGCCGTTTTTGCCTTCAAAGACATAGAGTCTAGAATCGCCAGCCCAGCCGTACAGCAGGCGGTGATCGTCTGTTATCTGCCCGCAAACGAGGGTCGTGCGCATGCCATTGACCTGGGGATGGTCTTTTTGATGTTGGATCAGAGCGAGATTGCACTGTTTCATCGACTGAAAAAGGTCTTCTATGCTTGAAGGTCTTTGGCGTTTCACGGCGGCCTCAAAAAAACCGGTGGTGAGTTCGGCGCACAATTTTCCGGATTGGTGGCCGCCTAAACCGTCCGCAACGGCCATGAAACCAAAGCCTGGATTGGTATAAGACGCATCCTGGTTTTCTACACGGATTAAACCCTGATGGGTGCGCGTTGCAATGTTTAAGGCGCTTTTGAGTTGTGCTGTCATGATAAAACCATCATCCGCAGCGCGACAACGAACGCCTCATAGCGTCGATAACCCTTACGGATTACAGCTTCATGAGGCATCCTTTGATTTAGGCCGCTGCAGATTTCCCGCGAATTAGTTTGCCAGGCAAGGCGCCAGTTGCTTTTCCTAGCCGGTAGGTTACGTCACCTGCAACCATGGTCAGCTCAAGGCCTTCTGCGTTTTGTAGGAAGCGTTTTCCGCCGGCCGGCAGGTCGTGCACGATGTGGGGCGTTAAGAGTTTTAACTGCGCCAGATCGATCACATTGATATCGGCTTTCATGCCGACTTCAATGCGGCCTCGATCCTGCAGCGAATACAACTCGGCAGGTTGTTGCGTCAGCATTCGAATGCCTTGACTGAGTTCAATTTGAGCCTGCTGTTTAACCCATTTGGTGATGAGGTAAAGGTTAGCACTGGCGTCACAGATTGATCCGACGTGCGCGCCACCATCGCCTAATGCGGCAATGGTGTGGGGGTGCTTGAGTAATTCAGGAATACCGCCTGCATAATTTGCCGCCGGAATATAAATTAGGTTGGTCCCGGCATTACCCAGAAGATAGTCGTATAACCAGGATTGTGGATCTTCGCCAGCGGCATCGGCTTGGGCTTGAACCGAATCGCTGGGTTCGGGTAGATATTCGATCGGGTCCACCATCGGATACATCTTGTCGTATTTGGTGTTGAAAATTTTGACAAATATATGGGGGTTCTCATTATCTTCCTGAAGAATCCGGGCCTTGGTTAGGGGATCTTGCAAGTTTGCGATCTTTTCAGCGATCGGTAGATGATCAAAGGCAGCATAGCTTGGCCTTCTGTAGAACGGGTTCATGGAGGAGGGCATCCCCATCATCATGCCGACGGGGCGAGATAAGACTTGGCCACGGATGTCCAAGCCGCGGGTTTGAGCCGCCTCGACCATTGCCAATTGTTCCCGCCAGAGTTCGGGCTGGTTGTCCAACTGCAACAGGGTAAAGGTTCCCTTGGCGCCCGTTGCCTTACAGGTGTCTTCTAAAATACTGAACTCATCTTGGGGGTCATCCCAGTCTGAGATGAGCTGAAAAACATGGCCTGCGTCTCCTTCGAGCATTTGGCCCAGTGCTTTGAGTTCTCGAGTCGCAGCCTTAAAAGTGGGGATCAGTGACCCATCGCTGCTGCGATGCACTAAGGTACGACTGGTTGAAAAGCCCACTGCGCCGGCTTTCATGCCTTCAGACAAAAGGGCTTGCATGGCCTGAATGTCTTCGTCCGTTGCAGGTTCTCGATTCACAGCCCGTTCACCCATAACAAATACGCGTAATGGACCGTGAGGATACAGCGCTGCAATGTCGATATCCCGCGGTCTCTTATCCAAGCTGTCGAGATACTCGGGAAAGCTTTCCCAATCCCAGGGTAGCCCCTCATTCATGGCTGTTTCCGGTATTTCTTCAACCCCCTCCATTAAATGAATCAACACCTCATGATCCGCTTTTTTGCAGGGTGCAAAGCCAACGCCGCAGTTGCCCATAACAACGGTCGTCGTGCCGAGATTGGCTGAAGGCGCCATGTGTTGATCCCAAGTTGCTTGACCATCATAGTGGGTGTGTACATCAATAAAGCCTGGCGTCACAATTTTCCCCTTGGCATCCACAACTTCGATGGCGGTTGCGTCAGTTAGCGGGCCGAATGCTGCGATCAAACCGTCTTTGATACCAATGTCAGCAAACTGGGGTTCGGCACCAGTACCATCAAAAACTTGGCCGTTTTTAATTAGCGTATCAAAGGTGGTCATGAGCTTCTCTTCTTGGTGGAGGACGCTTTGAATGTAGCGGTTAATGGTTCAGAAATCTAGCGGTGCAATAGGGATTGGCAGGACTGCTTTGTCTTTATTTCAACCTTGTCATGGACGGCGCTGCTGAGGATTTCAGAAAATATTAAGGATTCGATCGGATCAATCAGCGGTTCCTGAACCTTGCAGTGGGACCGAGAGCCGCTACATGCAGTCTTGCCGTGCGCCTTGCCCTATCGTTGGTTTAAAACTAAACCGTCTCAAGGGGCCGCCCGGATTAGTGTGGGCGCGTAGCTGACAGGTATCGATCAAACGGATGGGCTGAAGACTGGATAGTCAGTCAGGATATCCTCGCCAATGGCTGCTTTTAACGGTTCAAGCCAAGGTTCAAAATTCATCCAAGCATCTAATCCAGACTGATAAATCGGCTGCCTAACTTGTTCAGAGCTTGGCGTGCGAACACTGCGTTCGGTTTGATGAAAGTTGAGACAAGCCGGGTCAAACTCTAACGCGCAAAAATCCAGGATGCGTCTGACTTGTTGCTCAAGGTTGAACACGACGGACTCATGGTGAACCGTTAAGACTTTCCCAGGGAGAACCTCATGCCAGTGATTCATTAGGCGCATATAGTCTTGGTAGTAGCGCCCGATATCGGTGAGGCTGTAACTGAATTCTTGACCGCTGGCAAAGAGCTGTTTGAAGCCACTAAAGCAACACGCTATAGGGTGTCGGCGGGCATCAATAATCTTGGCGTTCGGTAAAATGAGTTGAATGAGTCCGATATGACGGAAGTTGTTTGGCATCTTGTCGATGAAAAAAGGGGCTTGTCCGCGGTGGATTTGGGTGTCTTCTAAGTATTTTTGGCCCATTGCAACGAGTTCATGGTCCGGAATTGTGGTTAGGCAGGCTGGGTATTGAGGCGCGTCTTGGATGCGCCGCCGGCCATCGAGCTCAAAGGCAAAGGCTGCAATGTTGGGCAGCTCTTGGGTGCCATCGACCAGTGGGTGAGAGGCCAGAATTTGCTCGAGCAAGGTCGATCCTGCACGGGGTAGACCTAAGATGAAAATGGGGTCGGGGGCAGGGCAGCCGCTGCCTGTACGCTGGTTGAACAATCTTTCGTTGCAAACGGTCGTTTGCACCGTGAGCCTCGTGCTAAGCAGTTCGCTATCGAAGCCGATTTGGCCTTGCTTTAGGGTATTGCCCTGCTGATAAAAGGCAAACGCTTGTTCGAAATCTTTAGCGTCTTCAAAGTGTTTTCCCAGCGCAAAATTGAGATGGACGTGATCAACGGGCGATAAGTTTGGTTCGGCAACCGAGGTCATCATCGCATCGACCTCAAGGGTGGTGAAGCGATAGGTTTTGAGATTCGCAAGGCTCCAAAAGGCATCCCCGAAACCGGGTTTGTTTTCGTAGGCGGCGCGGTAGGACGCAATGGCCTGTTCTGACTGATCGATGGTTTTAAGCGCGTGTGCCTTGAGCAGATGGACAACAGCGGGATCCGGGACCTTGGGAATTACCTGATCGTAGATCGCAATGGCCTCATCAAATCGGCCGATAGCGACGCATTGATTGGCGTAGGCGGTTTGATGACGAACATTTTCCGGCGCTTTCTCGATCAGCTTTTCAGCTTGTGCAAATGAGGCTGCGTATTTCTGACGCTTGTACAACACACCCATATAATCAAAACGAGCGAGATCATTGTCAGGTTCAAATTGAACGGCATTTTCCAGCAATACTTCTGCATCATCTAATACTTCGGTTTGAACGCCGATGTAGGCCAAAAGACGCATGCCTTCTACCTGTCTCGGGTGTCTTAGTAGGAATTGGCGGCAGAGTTGTTCTGCTTGCGCAAGACGACCTTCATTAATCCAATCTCGAACTTGCAGGAGAGCTTTGGGTAAGCCCTCGAGATTCTGCGTCTGTGTTACAGCCTCCTCATAGATGGTGGGACGATAAGTCACGCTGGTGAGTTCGACTAAGGCGCGCCAGCTGCCAAGCAGCGCATCATTGAGCGTCACGGCGGTCCGAAATGAAGACAAGGCTTTGTCTTGATCGTTCAAAGCTTTGAAGGTGTAGCCAAGTTCTTGGTAGCCGCGCGCAAACCGTGGAAACCGGCTCAGGAGTGTTTCGAGCTCGCCTTGAGCGTCTGATAGTCGAGTCAAATAGCGCAGACAAACGCAGTAATAATAGTGGGTTTCACGATCTTGCGGTGTGCGCTGAAGTTGTTGGGAGAGCAGTCGCTCAGCGCCGGAGATGTCTCCGGCGGCGAGCTGCTTTTTGGCTGTTTGGGTAGCCTCAGGAATTACATCGTTTTGGCGCATGGTTAGATTGTCAGAATCAGCGAAGTTATCGTGATTCTACCATGCGCCGCACCGATCAAGCTTAATTGACGTCGTAAGAGACTCGCAGGCCGATGGTTCTAGGCCGGTTCGTCGTGATACGTTCAATGAAGTCT
>JABGTE010000248.1 GCA_018647445.1 Gammaproteobacteria bacterium | reverse complement strand
TGCGCAAGCGGAACACCATTCTGCTTTCGATAAAATGAAACAGATGGAGGGCACTTGGGAAGGGAAATTGACTCGGGTGACGGGAGAAGTGGTTGATACGCGCTCAGAATTCCGGTTGATTGCCGATGGCAACACGATGGTAGAAACGTTAATCGAGGATGGGGTTGAGATGCTGACAACCTATACTGAAAATGACGGCGATTTGGTCGTGAAGCATTATTGCTCACTTGGCACTGAGCCCGAGTTTCGGGTTAGGTCCGAGGCGGAGGATCAGGTGGCATTACAGTTGATCCCAGATTCAGGGTATCACGCAGAACATCATAGTTTTGTTGCGGCAATGACTTACAACTTGGGCGCAGTGGGTGACGGCGCCGTGGTTGTTGACACGATTATCATGAATCAGGGTGCGACCGAGGGCGGTACTGCGGTGATTCGGCGCGTGCAATAGTGTCGGCCCGCAGGTAGCCGTTCGTCTTTTAAAAAGGTCAAAACCAGCGTCTGTCTTCATTCGGGCACTGGTTTTTTGACCGGCGGACACCGACCAAGGGAAAAAAGTTGGGGCGCTCTTTGCAGTATTGGCGGCTTGTCTTAATAAAAGGAGGCGCTTTGATGAAGATTGGGATCTCGGTGAGTTCTTCATATCCCGATATCGCGCCGAACCTCGCGGTCGATCGGATGGTTGAGCGTACACGTGAGGCCAACTGGGCGGGTTTAGATCATTTGTTTGTCGGTGATCATCATTCAACGAAAACGCCTTACTTTCAAAATAACGTCATTTTGGGGCGGATGCTTGCGGAATGGGGCGACAAGCCCTTCGGCGCGCTCTATTTGCTGCCGCTTTGGAATCCGGTCTTGCTGGCCGAACAGGTTGGTACGCTCGCAGCAGTCGGCAAAGGCCGGTTCATTATGCAGTGCGGCTTGGGTGATCCCCGGCAGGGTGCTGCGCTTGGCGTTGATATGAGGCGACAGGTGGGTTTGTTTGTGGCCGCACTAAAAGTGATGCAAGCACTTTGGCGAGGCGAGACGGTTGATGAGGTCACATACTGGCAGCTTCAGCGCGCGCGAATCTCACCCGTGCCATCAGAGCCGGTTGAAGTCTGGATTGGTGCCTTAGTTGCGCCAGCGATTACACGCGCTGCGACATTAGGGGATGGCTGGCTGGCCGCGCCGTCGCTGACGCTTGCCGAGTCTGCGGCAGCAATCCAACAATATAAAACGGCCTGCGCTAACGCCGAGAAAGCAATGGGGGCTGCTGCGATTCGGCGAGACATATTGATTTCTGAAACCAGTCAAGCCGCAAAGCGGGCTGTTGCGCCTTACCTCGCGGCAGGTTACCGCGGAATACCACCGGAGGCGCTGCTGGTTGGCTCTGTTGATGAGGTCACAGATTGTCTCGGACAGCTGAACCAACAAGGCTATACAGAGATTATCGTTCGAAACATAAGTGGAGATCAGGGGCAGTGCCTTAAGACGATTGCTTTGTTGTCAGAGGTCAAAGCTGCCTTACAGTCATAAAGCGTGTGCCTGGGCGGGCGAAGGGAATTGAATGTCAGTGAGATGAGACAGCCTAACGCACACTTCGCAGCAGTTCGGCCTGAAAAGTTTTGCCGCGTTCGTTTACGAAATCCAACATGTGTAACGATGTGGGGACAAAAGCGACACTGATTTTCTTTTCGGGATGCCATTGGAAGATTGAACCACCAAGACCCATCCAGCCATAGAAGCCTTCTCTGCCTTGGTTGAGTGCTTGGTTCATTGCACCCGACCCAGTATTGTCTTGGCTGAAGTAGGCCACGCCGCCCTGGGTAAAACTGCTGTTTAGATTATTCATGTCGCGAGTAATCGGTTCAGCATGCAGAGCCTGCCAAGCCTCGGGCTTAAGTAACGTCTTGCCTTGGCTGGTGCCGCCCATGGCCAACGCGGATCCGATGCGGGCAAGTCCTCGCGCTGAACAATGGGCGTTGGCAGAGGGGGTCTCGCCCTGAATAATCAGGGGGTCATTAAAGGCTTGAATG
>JABGTE010000246.1 GCA_018647445.1 Gammaproteobacteria bacterium | reverse complement strand
TGTCAGGAGCCTATTGATTGCGACCGCGCCAACCCTACTTGATGTGCTTTACTCGACGATGAACATGGCCTCGCTTACAACCAACGTTTACGCCAACGCCCTCACCGAGACCGCCGAAAAAGTTTTTATTACACTCTACTTCAACACGCCAGTCGCCAGAGAGATTAGGCACTACTTACTAGGGCTTACTGGAGACGGAAGCTTTTTGATGGCGCAACGTCAAAACCTAGGGCTTGCCCCAAAAACGACTACGCACTTATATTCTAGCGCACATCCTTTGAGTTCAGCACTTTCACCCTCGGTAATAAATCAATTACCGATCCAAATTTCCATATCGCGTGAAACCCTAAAAGGCGTGATGCCCACAGCTAATGCCACGGAGTACGCCCTGATTCAGACACTGTTTGAACCCTATTTTAACGAATCAGTAAGACCAACCGTTTTTAAAAGACAGCTGCTCACCCAACTCGCGCATCGACGTCGGGCCCAACAATCGATGAGCCTAGTAGACCTTGCCAAAGAAAATAACCTTTCCCAGACGTCATTTAAACGTCGACTCAGTGAACAGGGTTCTAGTTTTAACGAAATTAAAACTGCTTTTTTAGCCGCCGAGGCCTCATTACTATTGGGCGCAGGGAGAGCATCCGTTTCTTCTGATGACCTAGAGACCGTATCGAACCAGTTGGGTTACGGTTCGCTTTCTGCATTCAGTCGCGCTTTCAAACAATGGTATGGCATCAGCCCGTTAAAATTCCGACAACTCAGCAGTGCCGCTAAGCCCTGACCCCTGAATTGGGTCACCAAAGACGCAAGCTGTATCTAATCAGGGCTTTCGGAACCGCCTCAACCCTCGACGGTTACCGCTAAGCCGCTTTACGTTTGATTTGGCGCCTAATTGCAGCCTTACCCCAGGCGCATCACCGTGCCGAATGCATTGATTCTCAAAACAGTCATGCAAAAATAACCATTGCATTGCAGTGCAGCCCAAAACATTCTTGACCGCCATCATCTGCTATTTTTTGCGACAGCATTCTGAGTGTGAGCCGTTGGATAGGGTCCTTTTCTTTGACCGCCCTCAAATCCAGTTGGGATTCAAAGGCTCGCGATGCGCTCTATCCCCGCCAAGATATAAGCCACAGCGAGTTCCATAGCCTCGTCTCGGTCAAGGCTCGCGCTCGCCGCAAGTTCCGCCGCCGCGATGGACGCACCTGATGACATGCTGACCACCATGCCGGCTTGACGTGGACTCAACTGGTATTGCTCGGCAGCCGCTCGAACCAGAAAGCGACCATTTTGACGACTGTGCCGGCGTCGTTCGACTTTTAGGCAATCCGATATTTCGGGTTGGGACAGCAGCAAAGGTAGAACGTGGCCCGGCGCTTGGTGATCAAAATTGGTCGTGACAGAGATGCGGACAATGTCTTCAAAATTTTGCGCGTCCCGCGCCAACGCGCTGAATTCCTCGACAAACCGTTGGTACTCCCGCTTGAGGAGTGCTTGCAGCAACTCGGTCCGGTTGGCGAAATAGTTGTAGACCAAGGGCGCCGAAACCGCCGCGGCTTTGGCAAGCCCTTCCATGGTAAACGACTGCAAACCCTTGCTGATCAGCAAGGCTTGGGTCGTGTCCAGCAGCTGCTGACGGCGAGCATCGGGTGAGAGTCGTGTTCTTGATCGCGGGGAAACCATAATGGAATTCTATCGGTATTATTGACAATCTAAAATAGGGCCGTTACTTTACACAGTCTAAAATAAAAACTCAGGAACCCGCCATGACCTACGCCGCTCATCGACGCATTATCGACGTGGACTCGCACCTCTTCGAACTCGACGATTTTCTACACAACGCGGCGCGCCCAGAGCACCTTGATCTTGTGCCCTCAATGCATGCGCAAAAAGGCTTAGCGGTGCCGCAAGCGGGCTTGGATCGAGGACGTGAGCTACTCGCACGCAGGCAAAGTGACCCGGCAACAATGGCCAAGTTTGAAGCGGCGCTCATGGACAACACCAAAAGCGGGTGGAGTCGGCTCGGGGCGTTTGACCCGAAAGAGCGCTCGCACACGCTGGATTTATTAGGCTTTGAGATGCAGTGGGTTCTGCCAACCTACGCCTTTCATCAAACGCTGCACGCCGCCCATGACGAGGCGCTGGCGGCCACCTCAATGACGCTTAACCGCGCCATGGCAAATTTCTGCGCCCATGACCCCCGCTTGAAAGCGGTTGGTTATAT
>JABGTE010000216.1 GCA_018647445.1 Gammaproteobacteria bacterium | reverse complement strand
CGCTCAGGGCTGTTATCCGCTCAGGGCTGTTCATCGCTCAGGGCTGTTATCCGCTCAGGGCTGTTATCCGCTCAGGGCTGCTCCCTCAAACAAGCGCTCTGTGACTGTGCTCAGCCGAACCCAATCCAGCACTTGTGTGATCACCGAGTACCTGACCCAGAGCACACTCGCAGACGACCTTTCGCTGGGAGTCTCCATTTTCCAACTGCGCGGCTTTAAAAAAGCACCCGTGCAGAGCTTCAAAACCAAAAAGATTCTGGCGTAAACAGGGCGGCTTTTCTCCAACAAGCAAGTTTTATTCCACAACCATCAGCAGTATCATTAAGGCATGAGTATGAGACCCTCACTAACCCTTAAAATTGGCCAGCAACTACGGATGACGCCGCAGCTGCAGCAGGCTATTAAGCTACTGCAACTATCAACGCTTGATCTGCAACAAGAAATTCAGGAGGCGCTAGACTCAAATCTGATGCTCGAGGAATTCGACGATACAGCAGAAACTGCCGCCGCGGCAGATGCCGAGAACCTAGATGAAACAACCCGCCTTGATGACCCATCAGCGGCAAGTAATTTTGACGATGCGGACTCGGGGCAGAGCCCGGATGAGGATTTCGAAGGCCCTTCTGCCAACGAATTCGAGACCGTTGTCGCAGATCCACATGATCAGGAATTGGACGGTGATCGGGTCAGCGATACCTCAGAATTACTTCAGACTGACGCGCTCAGTGACGATTTACCCGTTGATAGCATCTGGGAAGATGTCTACGACAGCTTACCGACGGGCTTGGGCGCCAGTGCTGGGTTTGATGAAGACAGCGAATCCTTTGATGCTCGAAACAGTCCCCAAGGAACTGCGCAGAGCCACCTACTAGAACAAATAAACCTTTTGAACTTCACCGAAACCGACGAAGTCATTGCGCTGCACATCATCGATGGGTTGGATCACGAGGGCATGCTTCGCCTAGAACTTGACGAGATTCAAGAGGCAATGCCAGTTGATTGGGAAGTCGAGATTGAAGAAATCGAAGCGGTCCTGCATCTCATTCAACACCTTGACCCGCTTGGCATAGCAGCCAGAGACCTGGGCGAGTGCCTTTTGATTCAACTGCATTCGCTGCCAAACACCTTTGACGCCAAGCCGCTGGCTATCACCCTCATAACGGACCACCTTGCAAGCCTCGGTAATCGCGACTTCGCCTTCCTGATCAAACATCTGCAGGTATCAGAGCTACAACTCCAGAGCGCCATTGAGCTCATTCAAACGCTCAATCCCAAGCCAGGCGCCGGTCTGAGCGAGGTGGCGCCTCAGTATGTTGTCCCGGACGTCGTCGTCACAAAAAGGAACAACCGATGGACGGTTGAGTTAAACCCAGCCATCAACGCAAAGATTCGTGTCAATCCAGAGTATTCCGCACTCATCAAACGCAATGACAGCAGCCCAGATCAAGCTTACTTGCGGGACCAAATGCAAGAAGCGCGCTGGTTTATAAAGAGTCTGCAACAAAGAAACGACACACTGCTCCGCGTATCAACAAAAATAATGGAAGTGCAGGCAGGTTTTTTGGATCACGGGGACAGCGCAATGAAACCCCTCGTGCTGCATGATATTGCAGAGGACGTCGGTTTGCACGAATCCACCATTTCGAGGGTCACAACCCAAAAATATATCGACACGCCCCTGGGCGTGTACGAGTTGAAATACTTTTTCTCGTCGCATGTCAGCACCCATTCCGGTGGCGAAGTCTCCTCCACCGCGATCCGGGCCAAAATCAAACTATTGATTAGCCAAGAAAATACCCGCAAACCGCTATCAGACAGCAAGCTCGCTAACCTACTAGCTGAAGACAATATCAACGTCGCGCGACGAACCGTTGCGAAATACCGGGAAGCCTTAATGATCCCGCCCTCCAACGAACGTAAACAGCTTAGCTAGCGTCTCCACTGTTTGTTCACCAAACCTCAACTTAACCGAACCAATCCGCTCTGTTAGGGTCTTAGTTAAGGCGTTATTACAAAACGTCAAAACGACTGGGCTTTGAAGGAGTATACGAATGCAAATTAGCGTCAGCGGACACCACGTACAAATCACCGAAGCGATTGAGCACCACATCCGAAAGAAATTGAGTCGATTAGAGAAACACTACCAACCCATTATTAATAGCCAGGTGATCCTCTCTGTTGATAAAAATGTCCAAAAGGCCGAGACCCGTATTCACATTTCAGGCGCAGAAGTCTTTGCAGAGGCCGAATCCAACAATCTATATACCTCAATTGATAAGATGGTTAAAAAACTTGATCGAAAAATGATCGAAATGAAACGAAAACTGGTCACCAAGCGGCATCAGACGACAACCGTCCTCGCCGAATAGGGCGCACAAATACTGAAACCATCAGCGGTGGTTGCTATACTTACGGCACAAACCATCGCCAGCGCCGATCGCTATGAAAATTGCCTCTGTCTTGTCGCCTCAGCGTACACAGTGTCGCCTTCAAGCAAGCAGTAAAAAACGCGCCATTGAACTGGCAGCTGCGTTCATTGCAGAAACCAATGAGCGAATCGATGAACAAGAGCTGTATCGGTTATTAATCGCAAGAGAAAAGGTCAGCCCGACCGGACTCGGCGAGGGCATTGCGATCCCACATTGCCGCATGGCCAATTGCACGGGAATCATGGGCACGCTCATCACGCTTGAGCAGCCTGTTGAGTTTGAATCAATGGATGATCAACCGGTCTCGACCCTGTTTATTTTGATCGTCCCTGAAAAGGAAATGGATGCCCATCTTGAAGTTTTAGCGATGCTCGTCGCGAAGTTCCAGCAATCCGAATTTAGAGAAAAGCTTCTAGCAGCCCGTGACGCCAATGAACTGTATCTTGCTGCAGTAACAGATTCGACCTGAGTTCAAGGCACGAGCCTTAGCCCTCATACCATAGCGCGATAGAGGTTATTCTTATGACGCAAACAATAGCCCAATTAGTGGTCATCAGCGGTCGTTCAGGGTCGGGAAAGAGTACTGCTCTGCATGTTTTAGAAGATCTGGGTTACTACTGCATCGACAACTTACCGGCCTCACTCATTCCGAACCTCGTTGAACGCTCAAAGCAGCAGAAACTTTCCGCTAAAATTGCGGTCAGTATTGATGCCCGAAATTCTGCGGTCGATCTCGAGGACTTTCCGCTCGCCATCACTAAAATTCAAGATATTGATGTTCGCGTCATCTTCTTAGATGCCGCCAGTCCAACACTGATTAAGCGCTTTAGTGAAACGCGCCGAAAGCATCCTCTGAGCACCCTAGAGATGGGATTAAAAGAAGCCTTAAATGTCGAAAGCCAGCTCCTCGACGGCTTGGCAATGATGGCCTCTTTGAAAATTGATACCACACACATGAACTTGCACCAGTTGCGCGATGAAGTTCGAGATCGCGTTGCAAACACAGCGCAGTCGACCACCATCATGTTCCAGTCCTTTGCCTTCAAACACGGCGTTCCAGTTGATGCCGATTTCGTTTTTGATGCGCGTTTTCTGCCAAACCCGCACTGGGTGCCACACCTTCGACCGTTTACAGGTTTAGACAGCGAGGTTGCAGCCTTTTTATCAGCAGAAAAAGAGGTTAATGGATTCGAGCAAGACCTCATCACCTTTCTTGAAACCTGGTTGCCGAAAATAATAAAGAGCAACCGAGCATACATCACCGTTTGTGTGGGCTGTACCGGCGGACAACATCGCTCGGTCTACTTGGTCGAGCGTCTAGCAGCGCGATTCAAAGCACAAAACCACACCATTCAAACGCGTCACAAGGAATTACTGCAACCCTTAAAACCAAAAGCTGATTTGCAGCCATGAAGATGAAAAGCGCGCGGGTCACTAATCCGCAGGGGCTTCACGCCAGGTCCGCGGCGACCATCGTCAAACTCGCAACCCTTTTTCAAAGCAGCATTGAATTAAAAAATGGCGCCAAGATTGCGAATGCCAAAAATATCATGGCGCTACTACTGCTTGAAGCAAGCAAAGGCACCGAACTCACTGTTTGCACCAATGGTAAAGACGAAGCCCAAGCCCTGGCCGAGATGATCGGTCTAATTGAAGACAATTTTGGCGAAACCAGCGCACTTTCCCCATGAATATTGACCAGAACCATATCGCGGAACTGATCAATCAGCCCTTAACGCAAGAAAACTTGGTTCAAATTCAAAGTTCGATGAGCGAGCTCGCCCCAGTCGATATTGGTAATTTATTAACCAGCACACCCGCCAAAGAACGCCAGCAGTTGTGGGATCTATTCGATGAAGATCTTCAAGGCGAGGTTGTCGCTTATGTCGACCCAGACCTGGTGGCAGACTTATTTTCTGAACGATCAGCGGAAGAAATAGCCCAAGTCATCGAGAAGGTCGCTGACAGCGACGATCTTGCTGACATCATTCAGTTAATGCCGGATGACTTGGGCGAAGAAATTCTAATCGTCCTAGATAGCCAAGACCGAGAACGGGTTGAAACCCTTTTGCTCTACCCCCGGGATACAGCCGGTGGATTAATGGATACAGACATTATTTCCGTGCGATCAGAAGTCAGCATCGACGTGGTGTTACGCTACCTTAGAAGGCACCAAAAACTACCCGATGCCACCGACCAAATTTTTGTGGTCGACAAACAAGGCTTCTACGCAGGCTGTTTGCCATTGGCCACGATTCTCGTCACAGACCCGCGTAAGCTTGTTTCAGAATGCCTTGAGCAAAACATTGAAGGCATTCTCGCAGATCTACCCACGCACGAAGTGGCCCAACTCTTTGAACGCTATGATCTGATTTCCATACCCGTTCTTGATCAGGCTGGCCTGTTGCTAGGACGAATCACCATTGATGATATCGTCGACGTAATTATTGATGAGGCTGACCACTCAATATTAGGCATGGCCGGCCTTAATCAAATTGATGACACCCTGGCACCGATTTTAAAGACCTCTCGAAGCCGCGCGCTTTGGCTTGGCGCCAACTTGATGACGGCGCTAATCGCCTCATTCGTGATTAATTTGTTCGAAGATACCATCGAAAAAGTAGTCGCATTAGCCATTTTGATGCCTATTGTTGCCAGTATGGGCGGGGTCACGGGTAGCCAATCGCTCACCTTGGTCATTAGAAGCATGGCGCAAGGCACCTTACTTGAAAGCAATATGGGGTGGCTCGTTCGCCGAGAGCTTGCTGTCTCGGTGCTGAATGGCATTGTCTGGGCCAGTTTGATTGCCATCGGTACCGCGATACTCTTTAACGACAAGACCCTTGGTATGATCATCGCAATTGCGCTTGTGATTAATATGGCAGTCGCAGCAGTTTCCGGTGCCATCCTGCCAAGAATACTCAAGTCTCTCAACATTGACCCGGCCATTGCGGGCACCGTGGTCTTAACGACCATCACCGATGTGGTCGGGTTTTTAACCTTCCTGGGTATGGCAACCTACTTCTATGCTTGAAGGAGCATTCTCATGACAGATATCGAACCATTCAGTAAGTCGCAACAAAAGCAAAATGCAAAAGACATTACAGGTCTTGGGAACCAACTGATACAGCTCTCAGAGGCGCAGCTCAGCGCCTTACCCTATCCAGAGATTGAAGCGGCAATTAAAGAATACAAACGCATTACCAAAGGCAACGCCAGAAAGCGCCAAATGTTATACATTGGCAAATTACTCCGCCAGGTCGATCTCGCGGCGATCGAAGACCTCATTGATCGTTACGACAGTAGCAGCGATGCACACCGATTGTTGGTTCATCAGTTCGAATCTTGGCGGCTCAGATTACTGGCGTCAGATCCACTCGTGATCACTGAACTGGGCGAGCGTTATCCTGAGCTCGACCGGCAGGCTCTTCGAACCATCGTTCGCGATGCCCAAGCAGAACAAGCCGCGGCCGAGGGCACTTCAACAAAAGCCTATCGCAAACTGTTTCAACACCTTAAACGCTTGCATGATCAGCAGTTGTTGGCCGACGCCACGATGGGAGGGTCGAGCGCACTCGACGAAGATCTTGAAGATCCAGCGTTGTAATAAAGACTCCGGGGCCGGCTTCTCGGCAGGCCAAGACCTCACCCCATGGGCTGACAACCATGCTATGGCCAAAGGTTTCGCGGCCACTATCATGACCACCTGATTGACAAGCCGCGACTAAGAAACAAGCATTTTCGATGGCCCGTGCTCGAACCAAAATCTCGAAATGCGCAGCACCAGTTACAGCGGTAAAGGCTGAAGGCACGGCAATAACTTCGGCGCCAAGGGCCGTTAAGCGCGTAAAAAATTCGGGGAATCGCAAGTCATAGCAAACCGATAAACCAACCGTGCCAAAAGACGTCGGCACGACTCTCGGTGCATCCCCCGGCTCAAACGTATCCGATTCTCGATAGCGTCCAATCTGATCCTGAACATCGACATCAAAGAGATGCTGTTTATCGTACCGCGCGATTTCCTCACCACAAGGGTCAAAGACCAACGAAGCTGCGCGAACTCTACGTCCAGGAACCAGTGTCCGGTCCGCTCGTCTAGCCAACGGCACCGTGCCCGCAAAGATGTAGGCGCCCGTCTCAATGGCCTTTTGTGCAATAAAATTCCTGATCAATCCGGGGCCTTCTGCTTCAGCGAGCCCAATCTGATGCGCTGAAGGGGCGGCCAGCGCGGCAAAATTTTCAGGCAAAAAGATCGCGTCCACCGCGCCCGGTTTAAGTTCCGCTAAAATCGATGACAGCTGAGCCAGACTCAGCGAAACCCTTTGGCTGCTACAAAGTTGCACGACCGCAACGACGACGGTCTCATTCACGGGCGGCGCCTTCATCAGGACCTGGGACCTCGGTGACAGCCGCCGGATCAGATGACTTCCTCAAAGAGGCGTCAAACATAGACAGAAACTGCACGTTGGGTTCACTGAACGTGCCAGACACTTCATACTTTAAACTCGTGAGCTCATCAATTTGCTTCTTAAATACTTTTTGAGCCAGAAAAACCCCTGCGCCCACCAGCGGTCCGGTCGCGACAGCACTGTAGGCGGCATACCAAGGCAAATTTTTGTTCAGCGGCAGCGTCACGATCAAATCATTATCTAACGTCTCCTTCAGCAAATTGACCTCCCCAGCTAGGGTCAGTTGACTACCCGCACCGGCGACCACAATCGGCGAATCGATCGAGACCAAACCTTTTTCAAGGAAGAACGACCCTGACACACTATTAAAAGCATGTCCTTCGCTCAGCATCCTAGACAAGTCGAAGCTGAATCGTTGAGCAATTTCAGCAAAATCAAATATCCCCAACAATTTTAAAGCGCCGGAACTGGCTTCCGCCTGCACGATTCGACCCTGCCCACCTGTGAGGTTAACCGACCCTCGAATCCGGTCCAGATCAATGTGCAGGGGCGATCCTGGCCATTCGAAAGTCGATTGGAATCCAAAATTTTCACCCTCAAGGCCCGAGGCATAACCCCATGCCGCAAGACAAGCGCGCATATCTTCAACCTTCACCAGTCCTTCAAACTTAGAATAGGGCGTGTCACCACCGGGGTACCAGTGCAGCCCCTCTTTGACATCAATCAACATGCCCTTGCTTTGCGCAATCAGATTCGTAACCAACACCACATCGTCGTTTGGCTGCACACTAAACTGCCATCTACCGTAATCTTCGCCATCCCAGTAGACCGACCGAATCAAAACATCGGCAGGCAATAAATCTTCGCTAGTTAAACCCACAAGCGGATCTCCCAGCGCGCCCTCGGATATCAAATTAAGGTTGTCTAAAACGATTTCTAGCGGCACATCTGGATCATCATTCAGTCGAACCATCCCGTCGACTTCTGAATTCAAGAGCGTCATACGCCAACTGCCCGCATCCGGATACAGACCTAAGACGACATCGTCTAACCCATATCCAAATAGGTCAAACTCAGCAGCCCGGACCTCAACGGAGTCGAGACGCGCACGAAACGCTTCCGCAACGTCACCCTTTGAAAGCGCATCAAGCTGGAATAAAAACCCATCCCATTCTTCGAGACTGGCATACGGTAGCGCGCCAGTAATTCGAATAGCATCAAAGGCTGCCGCCTTAGGCTCATAACGCCCAATCTCAATGATGCCGCCCTGAACCTCATCGCCAGTAAGTCTCAGTATGCCACCGGCACTCTGATCAAGCTCGAAAGCCAGTTCTGAGCCAGTCGTGTCGAAACTCTGAGCAACCCACAAGGGCCGCCGTGCATCTGCAACGACCTTCCCGATTGGCTCCGGCATATCAATCGTGATGCCTCGAAGATCGCTCGCAAACTCAAAAATCGGCTGGTCTTCTCGGCCGCCATAAGGCACGGATAGACTGCCTTGATAATTCGTCGCCCCTTGCGTCAAGTGAAGCAAGGTTAGGTCCAGCCACTCCGTAACCGGTGCCATATCGACGACGCCCTCAAGTGCAATCAAGGTAACGCCACCGTTGCCAAAAAGCTCTGAGCTTATACTCGCATTACTAGAGCCGCCCAAGACAGCAAACTGTATTTGTTTGGCTGACAGCCCGGTTTTTGTTTCATAATCAAACTGCCCGCGCAGATCGGTGAGGTTCAGCCCAATATCCTTGAGCTCAATCTCCGCCTGATCAAGCCAGAGACCTGCACTGACGTCGGGCGCTCTGATTGTGCCATCCAGTGGCACCGTCACTTTAGCGCTGCCTAATGCCCGCCCTTTGCCCGTCCAAGAATCGGCAACTCCTTTGACCTGATCCTGCAGGGGTGTCTCTTGAAAGAAGCGAATCAAATCAGAAACGGGACCCTGCACTTGACCCTGAACTACAACTTCTGTAAGCAATCCGGCTTCCGTAAAGGGCATCGCCAAGCTGACACCACTTGCCGCTGTCTCATAGAGCCGAGTTACCAACTGCTCTCCAAAGATTCCTTTATTAGAGACATCGATTTGCCCCACAGTTGCTGAGGCAACTGGCCAATCCGGATCGTATTGAATGACGCCATTCTCGAGCGCAATTTGAACACCGTATTGCTTTTCATCTTTTGGACTAATTCGATCGAGGGAGCCATGAACAAAAAGGCCGGTCGTCGACGAACGACCCGCCAGCAGATTCTCATTCAGCCATCCTGTCGCGGTTTTGGGAACGGTATTCGGAATAAACGGTAATACGGCATCCAATTCAAAGTCTTTCGCGCCAAGAACTAGCCCCCATGTTCGCAGCCTTCGATCTTGAGCCAGATTCATATGGAGCTTGCCTTCAGCCACGAGGCCATCCACCCGAGCGACCAACTTACCAGAGGTTAATGCGAAACCATCCTCGGCTGAACGGTAAGCAATCCGTCCTCGAATTGCATCAAGAGACCAAGGAAAATCATATAGACTTCCGAACTGAATCTGGGCATTCATCGCATCGAAGTCGAGGTAACCCGCGCCGAATCCAAATTGCAGAAGGCCTTTCAACCCCGAGAGACCCGGAACCGCACCCGCGAGCGAAAGCTCCAAATTCCCAAAATCTGCCAGCACCGTAAAACTCTCACGAACCCTCGCTGGCGCAAAATGCCACTGCACATGGCCAAGCCGCAGGCGCGGTGAAACCTGCTCAAGTAGTCGCCGCTGATCCTCCGCTAACCCAAAGACATCTTCGCTCATGGAGAGCGCCTTAACGGCCGCCTCATTCACCTCAAAATGATCAAGGTAGCCCGCAAGGAGATATTCACCTTGGTCAGCATCTTTTTGACCGGCAAGCCCAATGGCTCCGATCTCAATAGACTGATCCCTGATCTTAAGTTGCGCATCCGGCAGCAACACACTAAAGGACCCCTCATTTTGGGAAAAATTGCCCTCTATGCCGGACCGCAGTGCAACATCAGGCTGAACCAGAGCGCTCTCTTGCGTCAAATAAGAAACCCAATCACTCGAGCCTACAATTTGACCTGCACCCTCTTGAGCAGTAACCCAAAGTGCTGCTCTTAGTTCGTGCCGCCCCATCGCCAGCAAGGTATCGCCTGCTTTAATCTCGGCCGGCTTTAAGGTTAAAAATGCGTCGAAATTAGATCGAAGCACTGACCCAGAAGTTCCCTCAAACCTCGCAATAATCGAGACCACTTCTTGAAACCCGGCAGCGCTCGCTTTATCCGAAACAACCCTAAAGCTGCCTGATAACACCCGATCCGATTCTGTCGTCGCCAACCGCAGCCCTTGATCGTCCGACTCAATTTCAATAGCAAAGGGGTAAGATCCTTGAACCAAGATTTTGGAGGACTCAATTACCAACCGACCGGATTGCTCGAACAGTTTCAGATAATCCACCGCAGGCGAGCGAGTTGTGACCGGAAACCCCGAAACGCGCCAGTTGCCAAGTTGATCTGGACCAATCACAGCTTGCAGGCCAATCACCTCGAGTTCGCGCAGAACCGGGGCTTTGCCGATGATGCTCTTAAAGCCATCTAACCGAATCGAAAAGCGATCGACGCTCAGTCGATCTGTAGACTCGGGTCCAAGACTTAAGCCTTGCATTCTTAAGATTGGGTCAAAGTACACCCAATCTGCTTCCAAAGATTCAAACTGGACCTCAGCACCTAATTCAGAGGATAAACGCCCCTCAATTTCTTGGTGGTAAAATTCAAGCGCACCCACCAACACCCTGACTAGGGTTAAAATAATTGCGGCTGCAATGACAAAGCTTATGGCAGCGACGCGCATCCACAAAAACCAACGTATACTAAACAACTTCATTGCCTCCAACGGATAACGCCACCGGTTGGCCATTCACCTTGATCTCGAATCCCATGAATGGGTTCGCTTGAAGATGAACGCTAAGACTGACGCCTGATTTACCGCTTACCTGCAAAAAAATTGGGTCATCTACTAACTGTCGTAACGTGTCAGCGTTCGCCGAGACCTCAATCACAAGATCATGACTCATATTCAGCTCTTGCTGAAACCCGCCAAGCCAGTCCTGAATATGAGTCACGGCGTTGATCCCAAACAATCGCTGAGCTGATGCCTTTGCGCTGTCACCACCGGAACGTTTTGGGTCAATGGCGCGCTTCAGACTGGGTCCAAGTTTTGTTCTTGAAAGCTCAATTAAACCCAACCGAGAAAACTCAGAAACCACGCATCGCATCCCATGATTGGTCAAAGCTTGCACCAATTGATCGCGCACTAACTGTTGGTCTTCGTGTCTGACCAGATCAATAAAATCAATCACGATCATGCCGGCAAGCTGTCTTAAACGAAGCTCATCTGGGATCACCAAAGCCGCTTCGAGATTGGTTTGAAAATAACTGCGTTCGCCTGTTCCGCCACCAACAAAGGATCCCGTATTAACATCGATTGCCACCAACGCCTCAGTTTCATCGATGACCAGGTAGCCTCCTGAAGGGAGTGGAACCCGCCGATCAAGCAGTCTTTCAACCTGCGCCTGAAAGTCCCTTTGATACACTTGTGCGGTATCCGCCTGCACCCGGCAAAGTAACGGCATTTCATACGGAGCCGATTTCAGGTAATCATGCATCCTATTGAAATCGACATCATTATCCACGGTAACAGAGGTCAGATTAGGGTTTTGCCACTCTGCAAGCCAGCGCAGCGGCGCCCGAGGGGTTGCCTCAACACAGCGAATTGTCTGTGAGCGCTTTGATCGCGCTACAAGCGATAGCCCTTGATCAGACAGACCATGGACCGCTTGAATCAATTCGGTATCGGTTGTCCGACCCGCAAGCGTTCGAAAGACCAAAGCCCCTGCATGGCCTTTGAGGAATGCACGACCCAGATCGATCAACCGTTCTCGAGTCGCCGGATCTTTAATTTTGTGAGAAACCGATACCCCTTGCCCTGATGGGACATAGACGACTAAAGGTGAGGTGAGTGACACCCGTCGAGAGAGCCTCGGACCCTTATCACCCTCCTGCGCCCGAACAACTTGCACCAAAATCGGGCTGCCAACGTGCAGGGCATGACTCAGGTTTCGGTCATCGGCCGTTGGTGATGCATCGAGCGCAAACAATTCAGAATAACGTGTCTCATCGATGGGTAAAAATCCAGAATGCCCCAGCTCTAATGCGACAAAGACGCAGCCCAAACCGGGCAACACGCGTTCGATTTTACCCATCAAGATGTCACCAACTCGATAGGACGCTTGGTCCGATTCAACAAGAAGCTCTAGCAAATTTGGACCAGCAAATGCCGCCCCCCAGCACCGGCCTCGAACGTTCGATATCCGAATATCAGTAATCACAGCAAAGCCATACTGGGCACCCACAAGCTGCCGCCTGGAGGGTCCTAGAGTTAATGCAGCGTTTCCTGTGGTTCAAATGATTCGTACACCCATAGTTTCTAGCATTTGAGCGGTTTCAAACAACGGCAAACCCATGACGTTGCTATAGCTGCCCTCAAGATGCTCAATAAAGACCGCACCTAGTCCCTGAACACCATAACTACCTGCCTTATCCTTGGGCTCACCAGAGGCCCAATAACGTTCTGCAAAAGCACGATCAAATGCTTTAAATCGGACGGTGGACACGACGGTTTGCGTGATCAATCCACCCGACCCAGCAAGCGCAACGCCCGTCATCACCTGATGGGATCGGCCAGATAATCGCATCAGCATCTCTAAACCCTGAGCCTTATCTAAAGGTTTGCCTAAAATCGACTGATCGATCAAAACAATTGTATCGGCTGCGATGACAAGCTGATCTTGTGCGATTTGTACACGTGCCTTTTCAATGGCTAACCGCTGCACGTAGTCACCCGGTCGCTCGTCATCAAACAGACGTTCATCGATATCCGACGGACTCACTGAAAATTGGAGTCCAATTTGCTGCAGGAGTTCCACTCGCCTTGGCGAGGCCGACGCTAAAATACACTGTTGCATGAATTGATTTTCTCCGCTGCCCCAAATGAGGCGCCTACTGAAAGGTCGATTTTATCCAAAGCACCAACTCTATAGGTAACGGCGTCGACAAAACCGCAAAAATAGAAATACCCACGGCCAAAAGAGCGCACTGGTAATCGGCTTCATAAACTGCAGTAGATTGGACGATCGATCAAGCATTAGCGTCATCATCAGCAGCTGGACACCACTTACAATCATCAGCGCGACCCCAATCAATATCGATTGTTGCCAGATCTCCAGCATACGAACCTGCTGGTAGCTACCTTTCGCCAAAGCCGCAAGAATCACAAAACTTAGACCATGAAAACCAAAGGGCGTGCCCACAACTAAATCTGTTATTAAACTGAGGCAAAATGCCGCAGGGACCCCAACTTTTTCAGGCACGGCGAGAATCCAATAGATTAAGACCAGGGCAATCCAGTCCGGCCTCAAGTAGTTCAGCTCAAACGGCGCCGATGCGGGCAACGGAATTAAGACAAGCGCCATTGCCAACAATAGACTTGCAAAGATAATCCAGCGCCCTTTTACGAACGGATCAGCCATCGGCGGGCCCTACGCTTTTCACGGCGACGTCGGGGATAAGGTCTTTTACTGAGTCAAAAACCAACAAGACGTGATCCAGGGTTTGTAGTTGAGATGATGGTTTCGCCAACACTTCCGAAAACGCGGCGCCTGGGGCTAGTTGATAGCGCGCGATCTCTGCCACCGGATAACCGCTCGGGAAGCGCTGCCCGAGTCCAGATGTTACAAGCAGGTCCCCAACCTTTAAATCCAATGACTCCGATACATGGCGCATCGAAAGCAGGTTACGGTTACCCGTGCCCTCGACAATAAGCTGTGACGCAGTCCTGATACTCAGTACTGGCACCGCATGGCTCTGATCGGTCACAAGTAAGACCTTACTGAGGTTCGTTGTGGTTTCTGCCACCTGGCCAACGAGGCCAGTCGCATCAATGACGGCCTGCCCGACAAAAGCCCCATCGTTGAGCCCTTTATCAACCATTACATAATGCTGATCAGGATCAGGGCTAATTCCCACAACTTCGGCAATCAAGACCAAATCGCTTACCTTAGCCGACGACCCCAGCAAAGCCCGCAATCGGTTATTTTCAGACGCTAAGGCTTCAAACTTTAACTGTCGTGCTTGCAGCATTTCACTTAGCCGTCTTTGCTCAAAAAGCTCAAGACGCTGTTGATCTCGAAGCTCAAAAAACGACGATCCGTGCTCTGCAAGCCGCCGAGGCAAGACGGCCAACCAGACAATCGGCTCAACCAAGGAGCCTGCTGCTTGCCGAACGGGTGTTAACACGGTGCTTTTACCATCAACAACGAAAAGAATGAGGCTAACCAAGCACAGAAAGAATGCTTGATTACGTGGGTTCGAGCGTTCCAAAAACAGCTGTTTCATAAAACCTCAGCGGATGCTTTGAACGCGCATTCAAACCCTAGGCGTTGCTGTCCTAGATTGATAGGAGATCACTAACCCCAAGGTTATCCATGATCTCAAGCGCTTTGCCGCCGCCTCGCGCCACGCAAGTCAGCGGGTCCTCAGCAACGATAACAGGCAGACCCGTTTCATTGGCTAACAATTGGTCAAGTCCTCGAAGCAGGGAGCCACCCCCGGTGAGAACCAAACCAGATTCCGCAATATCAGACGCCAATTCTGGGGGCGTCTGTTCGAGTGCCGCTTTGACGGCTTGAACAATAATGTGCAGTGGCTCTTGCAGCGCCTCGAGAATTTCATTGCTATTAAGCGTAAAACTTCTTGGAATGCCTTCTGCCAGATTTCGGCCACGGACATCGATTTCCCGAACAACGTCACTCGGAAATGCCGTGCCAATTTCCTCTTTGATACGCTCGGCCGTTGCATCGCCAATCAAGCTGCCCTGGGTACGCCGAACGTAGGCTGTAATGGCATCATCGAAGCGGTCTCCACCAACCCGTACAGACTGAGAATACACAACACCATTGAGCGAAATGACTGCAATTTCAGTAGTGCCACCTCCGATATCCACAACCATAGTGCCGACTGCCTCGTGCACAGGTAACCCTGCGCCAATAGCCGCCGCCATCGGTTCTTCAATCAACCGGACGTCTCTAGCCCCGGCACTAATAACAGACTCGCGAATCGCGCGCCGTTCAACTTCGGTTGCCTGACAAGGCACACACACTAAGACGCGAGGACTGGGACGAATGAAACTATTTTCGTGGACCTTCTTAATGAAATGCTGGAGCATTTTTTCCGTCACCTGAAAGTCCGCAATAACGCCATCTTTCAAAGGCCGGATCGCGGTGATATTTCCCGGCGTACGACCCAGCATACGCTTGGCATCGATCCCAACGGCTGCAACGGACTTTTGATTATTATGCTGGCGAATCGCAACAACGGACGGCTCGTTTAAGACAATGCCGCGCTCACGAACGTAGATGAGCGTGTTCGCCGTCCCCAAATCGATGGACAGATCGTTAGAAAACAGACCTCGAATTTTCTTGAACATCGTTTAGCCGCCCACTTTCTACTACAAAATTAACTGCCAGAACAAGCAGATACATCGCTTGCATCAATTACCCACAGACACTGAGTCATTCCAAGAACAACATTTCCCTGCGCACGACACGCTCGAACTAATGCTCTCGACCGATCTCACTGCGCATTAAAAAATCGCCTCGGCGACGTAGAAATCCGCCGTTTTCTTATCACGTTAAAGCGCGTCGGTAAGCCCGATACTTTACCACCGCAGAATCCAAAGAGACAAGATTAAATATAACTAACACACTGTTCTTCAACAATTTTTTACATCTTTCTTTCATTATTGAAAGATTCGATTCGGGCGTCACCTGTTACGCGAATTGCACTCTGCCTGGTAACCCTTTAGCATTTGCGCCTCCCCTTATAGAAAGAATATTGTGAACGACCTCGTGAATGAAAAAACGCTTGTCGAACTATCGACCCTTGCTGCTCTGCCTTTTGAGCCAGAAAAATCAAAGGCGACCTTAGACGCACTCAACGAGGTCCTTGCCTTGGTTGGACAAATGCAATCTCTTGATATCTCGGATGTCGCGCCGCTTGCCCATCCCCTTGAGCGCCACCAAACATTAAGAGCCGACGCGGTGACAGAAACCATTGACGCAAGTGCATTAAGCCAAAACGCGCCACTTTATGAGGCAGGCCTTTATTTTGTCCCCAAGGTGATCGAGTGAACCTAAACTTCGCAACCCTTACGGATTTACAAAAGGCGCTTCGCAATCGGGACGTTTCGGCAACCGAGTTAACGCAGCATTACCTCACTCGGATTGATGCCCTTGACCCAGCACTGAACAGTTTTATCTCGATTCAGGCAGAGACTGCTCTCGATGGCGCTCGTCGCGCCGATGAGCGCCTTGCTCGAGGTGACGCGCGTCCCCTCACCGGCATTCCGATTGCCCAGAAAGACATTTTTTGCTTGCAAGGTCAAAGGACCACCGCCGGCTCAAAAATGCTCGGCAATTTTATAGCGCCCTACACGGCAACTTGCTCCGAAAAACTGGCGGATGCCGGTGCGATTACGCTCGGCAAGACCAATATGGACGAGTTCGCGATGGGGTCGTCTAACGAAAATAGCTATTTCGGTGCCGTCCACAACCCTTGGGACCCTAAATTGATTCCAGGGGGATCATCCGGCGGCTCCGCGGCCGCCGTTGCGGCAGGCCTTTGTGCCGCCAGCACGGGAACCGATACGGGCGGCTCTATTCGTCAGCCGGCGGCGATGTGCGGCCTAACAGGCCTCAAGCCAACCTACGGCCGAATCTCGCGATGGGGCATGATTGCCTTTGCATCTAGCCTCGATCAAGCCGGCCCGATGACGCGCACCGCGCATGATGCCGCAATTCTATTGGAGCATATGGCGGGTCATGACCCTCGGGATTCGACCTCGCTCAATGAACCCGTACCAAGCTTCTCGGAAGGTATAGGCAAAGATATCAGGGGTTTAAGGATCGGTGTCTGCCGGGAATTTTTTACCGAGGGTCTGGATCCTGCAGTTGAGCGCAGCATCCGTGAGGCACTCGCCGTGTATGAATCTCTCGGCGCGACCCTCGTCGATATCTCACTGCCCCATACGCCTTATAGCGTTAGTGCTTACTACGTGATTGCGCCCGCTGAATGCTCGGCGAACCTCGCCCGACTTGACGGGATTCGGTACGGGCATCGCTGTCTTGACCCTGAGAACCTACAAGATTTGTATCAGCGCTCGCGAGGCGAAGGTTTTGGTGAGGAAGTAAAAAAGCGCATCCTAGTGGGCACCTTTGCGCTCAGCGCCGGTTATTTTGACGCCTTTTATAATCGCGCTCAAAAGATCCGCCGGCTGATCAAAGAAGACTTCGTCAAAGCGTTTGAGCAAGTCGATGTCATCGCAGGCCCAACAGCACCGACACCCGCTTTTCCGCTCGGCGAAAAAGCCAGTAACCCGGTTGAGATGTACCTCCAAGACATTTTTACCATTTCGGCGAGCTTGGCTGGCGTCCCCGCGATGAGCATTCCAGTCGAATTCGCCAATGGGCTGCCAGTTGGCTTGCAACTCATTGGCAATTACCTACAAGAGGGATCCCTTTTGCAAGCCGCGCATCAGTTTCAACAAGAGACACACTGGCATACATTAACGCCACCGGAGGCTTTGTGAGTATCCCAGCAGGTTGGCAGATCGATATTGGGCTTGAGATTCATGCCCAACTCAACACCCGATCAAAAATTTTCTCCGGCGCGAGTACGCTCTTTGGCCAATCGCCCAACAGCCAAGCCTGCGCAATCGATCTTGGCATGCCAGGTGTTTTGCCAAGCGTCAATGCTGAAGTCTTTAAAAAAGCCGTTGAATTTGGGCTCAGTATTGGCGCTAAGATTAATCAAGAATCACGATTTGACCGAAAAAATTATTTTTATCCAGATTTACCTAAAGGCTATCAGATTACGCAGATGGACCACCCTATTGTCTTGGGCGGTGAAATCAATATCCTAAGATCAGATGGCACAGTAAAAACCATTCGCGTTACCCGAGCTCACCTTGAAGAGGATGCCGGCAAGTCTATTCATGATTTCAAACCGGGCCTCACAGGAATTGATCTGAACCGTGCGGGCACGCCTTTGCTGGAAATTGTCTCCGAGCCTGACATCAAAAATGCAGAAGAAGCCGTTGCTTACGCCAAGGCAATCCATCAACTGCTGACGTACCTCGAGGTTTGTGATGGCAACATGGCTGAAGGTTCGCTTCGATTCGATGCGAATATCTCGGTTCGCCGCCAAGATGCCGAAACGCTCGGAACCCGCTCTGAAATTAAAAATCTGAACTCCTTCCGGTTTTTAGAGCAAGCTATTCATTTTGAAACAGAGCGCCAGATTAGCGTTCTCGAAGCGGGCGGCACCCTTGTTCAAGATACTCGCTTATTCGATCCAGACCGACATGAAACCCGATCAATGCGCAGCAAGGAAACCGCGACAGACTATCGCTACTTCCCCGAACCAGATTTGCTACCAGTCATGTTAACCACTGAATTTATTGATGAGATTCAAGCCAGCCTGCCTGAACTCCCAAGCAAGAGAGCCCAGCGCTACCAAACTGCCCATGAACTCAGCGCATCGGATGCAGCATTGTTGTCGCAAGATCGGGGGCTCGGAGATTACTTCGATGCAGTGTTAACCTTCAGCAGCAATGCCAAATCCGCAGCGAATTGGGTCCGAGGTGACCTTTTGTCAAAGCTCAAGGAGCATGAGCTCAGCATTACGGCTTGCCCTATCAGTCCGAAACATCTCGGCGAGATGATCCAACTCATCGATCAAGGCGTCATCTCGGGCAAAATTGCAAAAGAGGTGTTTGCTGCGCTGTGGTCGAAACAAACCGAATCAGCAGGCGATTACGTTCGGCAAAATCAGCTTGAGCAAGTGTCTGATGCAAGTGCTATAGAGCCGTTAATCGATGCTTTGATTGCCGAGAACCCGAAGCAAGCGGCAGACCTTAGAGCCGGCAAAGATAAACTGCTGGGCTTTTTCGTTGGCAAAGTAATGCAGGCGACTGGGGGCAAAGCTAACCCCCAGCAAGTCAATGATTTGATCCGTCAAAAGCTATCAGAGCTTTAGCGGGCTTGTCTGATCGCGCACGCTTGGGTCTTAGCAACCTCCCGCGACAGGACTATTCGTCGCAGCCGCTTACATCACGTTGATGTACTATGACGACGGACTTTCAAACCCTTGAACAAACCGTCGAATGCGCTCAGCGTTCACCCCTAAATCGCTCTGCCCCACCCTGGATACCGACCGCAGATCAATGAGCGTTTGATCGTCTTCAGATCGAATCCGAACAATGAGATCATCTTTAAACTCGAACCATTGCGTCGTATCAGTCGCCTCGACCACGCCCAGAGCTGGGTCAACATTAATAATCTCTAAGCCCATCTGCCGAAGCACGGCTTCGGATTGCGCCAAGCTTTCTGCAACCGTTAGCGGGGTCAGCAGGGTTTCGAGATCCGGATAAAATTCATCTTGCAGCGCTTCCATATCTTCAGCGGACCGCTCAGCGTCACCGTACACGAGGTCATTGAGGGCATGAACCCGTCGTTTTTTGATTTCAAAAAATACGGGCGGGTCCATCGGATTCGTTGTGATATCGTGAATCGGGGGCACACTATTGGCTTTTTGCAACTGTGGTAGAACAAAACCGACCGGAACCAATGCCAGGACGGTCGCTACCATCAGCGCGCCTTTATCCACTGCTTGTTTGCGAACCACGCCTGCGATCACCAGGCCAATGATGGCGAGTAAACACAGAGCGCCCCCAGCAAAGGCAATGGCAAAGCCACCTAAAGCAGTCATCAAATCGAACAGACCCGATCGATAACCATACGGGCTGCCTAACAAAATTAAAATCTGGCAAACCACAAACACTAAAACAACTTTTGTACTCGTCTTCATCACAAGACTCCTTTTCCCTAAACCTGAATCCTTAAACCTGACGGACTAAACCTACTTCCTGAGAACCTTTTTTAAAAACGGCCTTACAAATCAAGCGAGCCGTCTCGGTGTTCACGCTTCTTAGGATATCGAGTCGCGCGCTGCCCGCCACTGCCGCCTACCTAGACACTTTAACATGCCACGGTTCAAACCGAACCCCGGCTTGGTTTTGATCAGGATAGCGCAAGGTAACATAGGGCCGTCTCTGCATCTTGCGATAGACCTCTGAACGCGCGAAGGCGCGGGAGAAATTTTCTCCCTCCAATTGGGTGGAGCCAACGTCAAAATCGCCAGAGAAATGAAAGGAATAGCCCGGCGGCGCTAAACTCCGCGATGTCATTGAAACATTGCCATCACATGCGATGAGCTTGGTCAGAAACAATGTGCTCTGCTTAGGGATGCCCCGCACGCCAGACGTTAAGATTAGATCCGAACCAATATCAGCCCGCATACGATCAAATAGCGGCTTTGCCCGCCGCTTGAATAAATACTGACCTGACTGCGCGTCGTAGTGCAACAAGCTGGGCCGCAAGTCTGCCAACAAGTCTTTAACAACCCTCTGGCCCATAAACCCATAGGTCGTCGCATCTTGATAGAACAACCATTGCAAGAGTCCCATTTCTTCAACCGTAAACCGCTCAATTCCAGGCGTTACGGCAGCAGATTTAAGCAACTGATTAAACCCTAAAATATTAAAATAGCCGTGCCCGAAATGACGCTGAGCCCGGTTCAGCCTGGCAAGGGTTGCCGGCATGACCGCGCGCTGATCCGTGTTGAGATAAACATCATCAGGCGAAACCCGGTCTGGGACCTGCATTTTCCGGGCATTTAGCAACATCTGATCGACTTGCTGCTGGGAGAACCCAAAGGAACTTAGGAATTCCGCCTGATCCGGCAAAATGGGCTCTTGCGCGCTGAGGTTAAGACTGCCGGTTGCATTGCCCTGCCCTTGCGCCCTTGGCGCAAGGGTGCCGAGTTGATGCCCTCCGGCGATTCTTTCCAACGCGACCAGACCATATAAACCCGAAGCGACCGCGCCGCTGCCGAGTAAGAGCTTCAGAATACGCCGCTTGTCGAGGTCCACCATATCAATTGGACTTAGGGTTAAATTGAATTCACAGCGATTATGCGTCTAACGCTTTAGGAAGACAGAACAGCAGCCCCACGGGCATAGATCTCCAGTGGTTTTTGCAGCGCGCGAAGATCGCTCAAAGGCGATTCCGGCAGAATCATTAAGTCCGCCGACAGACCATTTACCACACTACCCGTCACGCTTTCGATGCCCAAGGCAAGGGCGCAATCGCTGGTTGCGCTTCGTAAGGTCTCAACGTTCGAGAATGCCGCCACCGCTTGATAGACCGCAAGCGCTTTGGGCAAATCCTCATGAAAAACATTCGGGATGCCCGCATCAGTGGAGGCGATAAACTGGCACCCACTCGACTTCATCGTCTGGTATCGCGTATTCATTGCTGCCAAGTAATTGGTATTGCTCAGATGACGACCCCAACCGGCATTCACGGTCGGAGAGATCCAAATACCTGCCTCAGCGATATCCTTCGCCAACTCGAGGTCAAAGTGTTTACCCCAACCATTGGGTCCAACCCAGGAGCAGTGCTCGATGGTCGTGACGCCCGCATCCGCGGCATGCCGAATGCCATCTGTTCCATGACAATGCGCTGCAACCGAATAGCCCAACCGATTGGCCTCGTTTACGATGGATTGCATCACAGCACCATCGAATTGCGCGTCCATTGGCTTGCTACCCGGGGTAATGTTGCCGCCGGTTGCCATGACTTTAATTAAATCAACACCCGCTTCTGCTTGCCGCGCAATCACCGTCATGGCAGCCGCTGTATCCTCAGCCTCTCCGCCCCAAAAATGGCAATGGCCACCCGGGGACGTAATGGGTTGACCCGCGCAAATCAGCCGTGGGCCAGGTATCTCGCCCGCTAAGATCGCATCCCTAATCTTAAGTTCAAGCCATTGACCACCCCCTAGGTCTCTCGCGGCAGTAATACCCGCTTCAACCATTTTTTTTGCGCGCAAAGCCATCGCCTCCAGCTGGATCGCTTCGGGAACTTTGCCATGGGCAAAGGGATCGGATTCCTCAGGATCCAGACACAGGTGGATATGGGCATCGATCAAGCCGGGGATCACATAAGCCCCAGCAAGATCCTTTGTCGGCTCGTTACCAATGCGATCGTCTGAGGTCGTGCACTGCAAAGTGCCCTCGGGCAAGATACGTATAGCATCATAGTCGCTCGAATAGTCTGACCCACAACCATCCCACAGTGTGACATTTCGTAATAACATACGCCTCGGACCTATTTTTATTTCACCATATCATAGCAGAGACATTACAGCCGCTTGGTGCCTAGACCATTGGCAACGCCGTTCAGCCGACGATAAAACCCAAACAGGCGCGTTAGCGATTCAGCCGTAAGACTTCAAGCAGTCCAGCAAGAATGAGATCGGTAACGACATGGTCAAAAATCTGCTCGCTGTCAAACAGGTGCACGAAACCACCAGTACCGACCACCAACGGCGGCTCATCTGGAAACTCTTGCGCTGTGATCCGACTCACCAGTTCCTTAATCATGCCAACGTTCGACCAGAACAATCCCGTCTGAATACTCTCAATCGTTGTCGTGCCAATGGCGTTCTTAACAGGCTTAATTTCAACCGAGGGTAACTGAGCCGTTCTCATCTCGAGCGCTTCCATCGACAACCGCACACCCGGCAAGATGTTCCCCCCAAGGAAGGTTCGATCCGATCGAATTGCACATACGGTTGTTGCCGTACCAAAATCTGCAACAATCAGATGTCGATCGGGAAACAATTTTATCGCGCCAACCGCATCTGCAATCCGATCAGCACCTACTTCTTTCGGGTCCCGGTAAGCGATCTTCAAGCCGGTTTTAACCCCAGGCCGCAGGACAAGCGGCTCAATTTCAAAGTATTTTTGCGCGCAGGCGCGTAGGGAATACAAAAGATCCGGGACCACGCAACAAATGACAATTTCGCGGATCGCCGTTGGGTCCACATCATTTTCTCGCAGCACACTCCGAAAAAACACACCCAACTCATCAGAACTACTGCGCAACTGAGAGGTTCTTCTAAACTGCGTGATGAGCTGGCCTTCGTCAAAAACACCACCATAAACCTGTGTATTGCCCACATCGAGACATAAGATCATATTTTGATCCTCACATTATCAATTAATCGAATTTCATCTGATGCGGCTCCGACCCGAACTGCCCCAAACCGTCGACCCTTCGCACTTGTCACATAATCCACGGAAAATCCCGCATGGCTTAGCGACGAGCGTGCGGCGTCATCAGATTCTGAATTGCGCAAACAAGGATACAGTTTTGCCGCCAACATACGCTGAGCTTTAGTCAATCGCCGATTACGCGAACTCATCGCAAGACCATCTGCTTCTCGCACCGTCGGCACAGATTCGATCCGGGTGTTCAAAAACAGTGCCGACGCCATCCCCTGTATCAACTCGAACTGTTGGTAATCTTTTTCCCCAAAGTAGGCCGCATTGGCTTGCACTAGATTGAGCAGTTTCAGCACGACGGTTAGCACACCTCGAAAGTGCCCAGCGCGCGCGGCCCCGCAGCGATCCTGACTTAATAACAATTCATCGACAACGTAATGATCGTCCTCGCAATACAAAGCCGTGACCGAGGGGAGAAAGAGTGCGGAGATCCCGAGGGTTTCCAGCAATTGCTGATCGTCTGACTCTGTGCGCGGGTAGCATTCAAGGTCTTTAGCCTGATTAAACTGCTTCGGGTTCACGAAAATCGAGACCACTACGTGTTGGTGCCGAGCCTTTGCGGCCTCAATCAGCGCGCAGTGGCCGGCATGCAACGCGCCCATTGTCGGGACAAACCCAACAGAGTCATCAAGCGTCTTACGGTAAGCCTGCAAGCCCTCGGTTGTGCGGATAATTTTCACGTGTAGCTCTCACACAAAGCCGGGAAAGCGCCTTGCGATACATCTTCATGGTAGTGATTCAACGCCCCGACCATGTCACCTGCTAGATCTGCGTAGTGCCGCAAGAACTTAGGATGAAATCCCCGATTGGCCCCTAGCAAGTCTTGAAGGACCAATACTTGTCCATCAACCTGAACGCCAGCGCCGATTCCTATTACTGGGCAGTCGAGGGATTGAGCAATAAGCTTTGCAACCTTTGCCGGCACACATTCCAGAACCAAGGCGGCGATACCGACCCGTTCAAGCTGCTTGGCTTCCTGACTCAATACCGTCGCGGTGGCTTCAGTTTTTGCTTGCACCCGGTGCCCGCCTAGCTGCAGAACGGCCTGAGGGGTCAACCCCAAATGGCCCACAACCGGCAAACCCGCTTCAACCAAATGAGAAATCAGTGTTAGTTGGTGCTTTGCACCTTCTATTTTCACCGCGTGCGCACCCGCTTGAATCAGCGCCGTCGCGGCGGCAACGCCAGATGAAAGATCACTGCTGGCCGTCATAAACGGCATATCCGCAATGATGACTTTATCGCCGGCACCTCGAGCAACCGCTGCAACATGAGGCAGCATCAGTTCAAGAGTTGCGTGCACCGTCGAAGGAAACCCATGCATCACAACGGCTAAAGAGTCGCCCACCAAAATGCTGTCAACGGTCGATTCTGCGACCAGCTGCGCTGACCAGAAATCATAACAAGTGACCATCGATATTTTTTGTTGAGCGGCTTTCATTGCTTGAAAGCGGGTGATCGATTGCATAGCTATTCTCCAATTAAAGGTAGAATGCGCCAATCGACAGGCAGGGCCTTTTAAAAGCCGAACAGGTACCTGTCCAATTGGGATCAAGTCCTTAAAATTCGTTAATCGGTTCGCCAGACGCTTTTAACGTCTGCACACTCGCTGAATACCCATCTTTTGAGATTGAGTTTCAACGCCGACTCTAGAGATTTTTTTAAACCCCGTCAAACCCGTCGCCAACAAATTGGAAAGCCTGTAAACTCCCTCTTCGCGGGCCTATAGCTCAGTTGGTTAGAGCACTGGACTCATAATCCATTGGTCGAAGGTTCGAGTCCTTCTGGGCCCACCATATTCAAAGATTAAAACCGTACACTGCTGTGAAAAGTCTCGAAATTTTTCAACCCTGGTCAATCGGGGTAGACAAAATTAGAGACATTTAAGCACCCGCCTTCCACCCATCTTAAAAACGACTTTTATTACTTTTCTTAGCCGTTCCACAAGATTTAGCTGATTTCTATGCCCGGCTTTGAATTGTTACATCATTCTGTAAGAAATCGAATAGTCCTGCGAAAACAGTCTCGCGATTTCTAACCGCCAGACTTGAAGCGTATTCACTTGGATTGTGCCGTTTTCGTCTGGATGTCTCGAAATTTTAATCATTTTTTTGCTGGGTGAACCGCTCGGTGCGCAACGGCCAATGCCAGACGCTATAGGTCATGGCGTCGGTGCTTGTTGGGCGTCTAAAGCTGTTAGGCAAAATTTAGAACGTCTATCCTAAAAGTCTCAAAACAAGCAGCGCTTTTGTTTCTCAACAAACCGAGCCAAAGATTCATTAAATCCGGCGACCAAAGTCTTCTGCCATCTTCAGCGACCGGCTAGCGCTCTTTGCAGCTTAAACGCTCTCCCACCGATCGCCTCGGCAAACAAATAGAAGACTGCCGTTAAGCGTCACTTCTTGGCGTCATGAACTCATTGACCGAAAGCGCTAGATCGTATCGGTCCTTGGCAACCTGCAAAATCCGCTCAGCAAACTGCGGGTGATCTCGGAGGATGCGTTTGAAATCGTTTTGACTCAAAACAAAAAGGTCAGACAGCGTCTTAGCCCGGACATCGGCCGTTCGTGCCGTCGTCAACAACAAAGCAACTTCTCCGAAGAATTGGCCATCCTGAAGCTGGTTGACGATCTCCCCTTTAAGATCGAGCACCTCAACTTCACCGCGACAGATGAAATACATTTCCGTGCTCTCTTCACCTTGTCGGATGATGGCCTCACCGGGTGCCACCGTCATTGGACGCAAGGCCAATATGACTGCGCTGAGCAACAAGGGGTCTGCACCTTTGAACAAAGGAGACTCTTCCAAAACATCCGGGGTAACAACCTCAAACCATCGTCGCCCATCCCTCTCTAACAACTCGTAGGCCGATTTTGGTCCCCAGGAATTTCGTGTGTAATTTGGAAACTCTGTCGCGGGTGCCCGTTCCCAGTGATCTAGCAGCGGCTGCGCAATGCGCCAAGCCGCCTCGACTAAGTCCCCTCTGGAAAATAAGGTCGCATCACCGCGAGAGCACGCATACAACATCACTTCATAACCGGTATAGCGCGAGGATTTAAAGGCTTCACCATAATTAAAGCTCATATCAACCCCCTGTAACTGCATCGTAGGCCCCGGCGTCTTCGCCTGAAACAACAAGTCGATCCCCTGGAAGGGCTGAATATGGAACACCAATCGATTCGATGTCAGATTTTGCACACCAGTGCCCTTAAACATTGTCTCCGGTGGCTTCTTAAATTCTATGACGATTTCCGTACTGCGTTTCCAGAGCGCCTTCCCCGATCGTAAATAAATCGGTACTCCCTGCCATCGCAAGTTATCAATATGTAGTTTTGCAGCAGCAAAGGTCTCCGTCTTTGATTGTGGGTCCACATCGGCCTCTTCCCGATACCCGGACTGAACGACGTCCCCGTGCGCATCATAAGCCGGGCCGTATTGGCCTCTAACGACATTTTCT
>JABGTE010000191.1 GCA_018647445.1 Gammaproteobacteria bacterium | reverse complement strand
TGGCCGTTCCTCGGATCGAGAGATCGTCCGTAATTTTCAGACGTGCTGAGATCTTGCTGTTGCTGGTTGAGCCGAACGTATCAAAATCTTCATAACGCGTTGCGAAACCAAGCAAGAACTGCTCAGTCACATCCGCTTCTAAGTCAACATATACGGCGTAGTTACCCCGATCCCAAACACCGGCCATTTGCGGTGAGAAACCGCCAAAACCGTTCGAACCAATGCCGAAACCTTGTGTGAAGTAAGGGCCGATTTCCCAGCTTTCTTCGTCACCTGAAACGACGGTGAACTGCTCTTCTCGGTACTCAACACCCCAAGCAACGTTCAAGTCAGATGCAAAGCTGTCAACTGAGACACCTTTACTGAAATCAACATTCACGGTCTTTTCAAGCTGAACGTAGCTGCCAGGATTGAACGCGGTAGGCGAATCAGGTCCTAAGGAACCATTCAAAGTGTTTTCGATATAGAAATCAGCACGGTTTTCACCAATGCTCACGCTGAAATCGTACATCAAACCACTATCGGTGCTACCACTCACGCCGGAGGCGACGGCCCAATCTGAAACCGAACCACCGAAACTCGGCGTAAAGCCACCGGGAAACTTTTCATTAAAGACAAAGCAATTTGGATTGGCTTTAATTTCAGCCAGAGCAGTATCAGACGCTGAACCGGCACCTGTTTCAGGAACGGCCACGACAGGGCAAGTCCGAGCAGCGCCAGCAGCTTCTGCTACGTCACCGACTAGGCGCGTTGCGCCGCCGTCAGCTGAGAAGATACCGCCGCGGTTGGTTGGGTTTCTGAAGTAAAAACCACCCAAGACCTTTCGCTCGCCGTAGTTACCAAACAGGTAAAACTTCTTTGAGGCGTCAAGGTCTAAACCGATGTTCGCGACAAATTTCACGTCGTCACTCACTTCAGGCGAACCCCAAACCTGTGCTGGATTCGGATAGTTCCAAATAGCACTGTTGCCGCCGTCGTAGAGGGCTTGCGCGTCATTTCGCTGAATGCTGCGAGAGGTTGCGTCCGAATCAGCTAGTTCAACTGAAAAGTTCGCAAAACCGTCAGCCGTAAAAGGCATACCAACGTTTGCAGCGACTCGAAACATTCCGCCATCGCCTTCAGAGTACTCACCGGTACGGATCTGAATCTCGCCGCCTTCCGCTTCATCGCGGTAGACAAAATTCATAATCCCGGCGATTGCGTCCGAACCATACTGGGCCGCGGCGCCGTCACGGAGCACTTCAACTTTTTTCAGTGCGATCGCTGGCATTGCAGAAATATCCGCCCCTTGCGCACCATCGGCAACCCCACCACCGAGGAAGGAAATAACCGCCCCTCTGTGTCGACGCTTACCGTTGGTTAGAACCAACATATCATCTGGCGGCAGGCCGCGAAGGTTCGCCGGTCTTACTAACGTCGCAGCATCACTAATCGGCTGCGTGTTCACGTTAAAGGAAGGCACCAACGTTCTGATCATATCTTGCAGATCACCTGAGCCCTGATTAACGAAATCCGACCCGGAAATAATATCAACCGGTGCTGGTGAATCGCCGATTGAACGTGCTTCCCGCCGTGTCCCAATCACGACCACCTCTTCAACCTCGTCAGCACCGAAGGCGCTGAATGGCAGAGCAGGTGTCAGTATGAGTGCAAACGCAGTCAAACTTCCCAACAGCTGAGACTTATCCATCATTTTAAAATCTATTTTCATAGAATATCTCCACATTTAATTCCTTTACGGGTTGGCCTTCTCGGACCAGCTCCGTAACCCCTTACCTGTAACGCAACGAGCCTACTCACTCCACTTGGTTTAGCTTCGCAGAGGTGACCCGACCCGACCAAATTACAGCTTATACGCAACTGCCTTAATGTCGGGCGCATAGTTTGCCGATTTTTTCACAAAAATTCCAGACTTTATCCATATTTATAACAACCCCCACAATCGCTGCCTCAGACATTTACCAGAGCAACCGCGGCGCTTGATGGACTGCGAGCCTTTAAGCGACCGATCATATCGACTGCGCAGTATTGCGGCATAAGTGCTGCAATTGAAAGCGCCCGACGAGAGGCGCTCAACAAAAGGAAACGGTCTAACCTGAACGTCAAAAGACCCAATTACGTCGGCCCGTGACCGCCCTTGGACGGCTAGTACAGGCAACCAGCCTTGCCATACAGGGTCCTGCGCAGCCCCATAAGCTATATGTCAGCCGTCCCTAGAACAAGCGACGCCTGTTTCCCAACCCCTTACTTAATATTCGACCAGCGCTTGCTTGCAGCGGTTCTTCTGACGCCCCTGCACGAGCAGCGTCAAACTCGAACCCGACACGTTAGCCCGGCAGATTAGCGCCAGCAAAGCTGGTGGTTTTAGTGGGTGTAGCCAAGCAACCTGCAAGCAACGCTAAAACCGATCATTGCGATCCGGCACCGTATTTTGCCTGCATGGCCGCCTCGAATATGGCTGTCAGCTTCTCTGAATCAGCCGCCATCGCAACAGCATGGGGTCCAGCTTCTGACGCCGTCAGGACGGTCCTGCCCCGAGGCCCACCTTGCGTCTCGCACACAAGGCGTCCACGACGTATTTCAAAACACTCAGGGTGAACCAGCGCTAGGGCCGCGGTTGAGTCATGGATTGGGAACCCGTCAAAAATCCCCTTGTCTGCGTAAAATTTTAAGTAGCATTGTTTAATTTGCCATAAGAATTCGCCGGCTTCCCCCAACTGTTCCCGCAAAGACATCAACGCCGTTTTTTTCATCCGATGCTGAAGCGTTGCATCCAGCCCAACCATCAGGACTGGGACACCTGAATCAAATACAAAGGCCGCAGCCTCTGGGTCGCCATAAATATTGGCTTCTGCCCACTCAGTCACGTTTCCAGGTACCGCGACCGCACCCCCCATTATCACAATCCTTTGAATGAGCGGCGCAATATCCGGCGCTTGCTTTAACGCTTCAGCAAGGTTCGTCATCCTGCCAACGGCCAACACCTCGATCGGCTCGCTCGTTGCGCGAAGCGTTTCAATCATATAAGCAATAGAAGACTGCGGCTCTGCACGACGCTTTGGCAATGGAAAACCGACATCGCCTAAGCCGTCTACCCCATGAACGAAGTCTGGATATTCTGTCTCAGCTCGGCCCGCGAAGGTTACGCCAGCACCTTTATAGACGGGGTAGGGCAAGGAGAAACGTTCACAAATATACAACGCGTTGCGCGTGCAATCTTCGATCGAGGCATTACCAAAAACGGTTGATATGGCCAGAACATCGATCGAAGGCAGCGCGTGTAACAGCAGTAAGGCCATCGCATCATCGATCCCAGGATCTGTATCAAAAATAACGTTTACTTTTTTCATAGTTTATTCCCACTTAGATTTGTGTCCCGCCGCGAAGCTACTACTGCGACAACCAACAGCAGCACGGCTGCCAAACTCACCAGACCCGTCATGATCCCCGCGGCTACTCCTAAGGCCTCAACCACCCAGCTACTGGCAAGCGGACTGCACGCCGTGCCGAGAGATGCCGCCAGCAAAAGGCTCGGAATCAATCCAGCCGGGGTCTTTTTAAACGCAAGGGTTGCTTGTGAGACCAGGCACTTCAGCAGCCCAAAGTTACAGACCCCCCAAATCAAGGAAAGCATCGACGGACTGCCAAGACTCACAGGATGTAAAAACAAGAGCGCCGCCGCCAAAAAACACCCTAGAGCGCCGATAAAGGACATCTTTGCCGCACCCAATTTCACAACAATCACGACCGTCAGTATTTGTCCGATAAACATGCCCAACCAATACTGACCGATGAGATTCCCGCTATCTGCCGCGGACAATCCCATCTCGGCTTGCGCAAAGGACGGCAACCAAATTAAAAAACTACTTTGCCCAAACGTGTAGCAAAATAATGCCGCCGCCAAAAACCAAATCGGTCTAGGCCATGCTCCAAGGTTTAACCCCGCGTTTTCTGAACCTTCACTTTGGAGGCTTTCAGGAAATTCCAACCAAAAAGCTGTTACAAAAATGACCAGCACTACCGCAAGGATCAGACCATAGATACTGGCCCATGGCGCGCCTTGCGTCAGTAAAAACACGGTGACTGACGCCGTCACGAATCCCGCCAGACTGAAGCTGCCGTCGGTCGCAACCAGCATTGATGCTCGATAGGTCTCGCTATAAATCCGCGAGATCACCAGCGCTGCTTGAGCCAACCCAACCCCGAGACAAGCCCCAAGGAGGCACAGCAAAGCGGCAATTGCTCTTACATCGGCCGGCATCGCCAAAAGTAGCAATAAAACGCAACAGGCCACGCCATAAACGCTCAGAGTTAAAGTGCGCATTTTCACATTGGGTAACAACACCACGGCTGCAAGCGAGCCCGCCAAGGTGCCCGAAGAGAAAAATCCGAGGGTTCTTACCATTTCACCAGAAGACACCCCTAAAGCTGCGGCACTTGGTTGAACCAATATCCCGATGGGCGCCAGCATCCCTGACAAAGCAAAGTAAGCTAGAAAACTCGCAAGCGTCAGAGCCGCGCGATTCATAGACGCATCGCACATGAGGACGGCGAAATGACTGTAGTTTGAACCGCATCTATGTCCGTCACCTCATTGCCTTGGCCAATGACCGAACTGGCCGATCGTTTGATACCAAGGGCCGCGGACGCCTTAAAACGGCCAGGATTACCCAGCGCCAGGTGATTCATGATGATTAATCCTTATCCTAAACACAGCCGTCCGTTTGAGCGCGAGAAAGCGCCCGAATTTTAGGGCTCGGCAAAAGCTTACATCCATTTCGCATCGGCGACGCCTTGTCTCAAACAGCGCCGCTTCAAAAAGCACCGTCCGCAAGTCAACAAAGCACCTCTTTATTCTGACGACGCCGATATCTTCGATGGATCAAAGACCCAACCGGCTAAACACCTTAACCGACAGATATTAAATCGAAAACGAAATTTTGCCATAACCGGCTGCGAAACAAGGTCCTTGCTGCAACGAAAGACGCTATCGGCGCACTCCACCCGGTCGGCTTTGGTTAGAGATCTAGGCATGCCATCTAAAACACGTGATCAAATCGAAGGGCACCCTTGGCGCCAAAAGCTCTGGCGAGCCCAGGTTCCTCAAGATAGATCAGCTTATCGACAGGTCAAAAGTCATTGGGCAAATCGCACAACACCCAGGCAGGACTGTTGCTCGCCCAGCGTGGCTGGGCGTCTTGATCAGGTCATTACTTTAGCGCGCGCAAAATACTACCTGTTAAGGGTTCAGCTTTAACGACCTGACCACGCACCGAGCTCAGGGGATGTCGGCGTTTGGCATTCACGGCGGCAGAGCTAGCTTCGCACGAACCGCTCGTTAAATATTCCAGCGCTGTCGCAAGCCGCGCCTCATCAGGATTGCCTAACGCTTGACTAAGGTCATCGTCAACAGCACATCCTTCCACTTCAATACCCACATTCTCCGCGCCTGGCGGCGAAAACCCGTCAGTGTAGTCACCATAGCCAATGGCATTGACCCCTTTAAATTGGATCGTGAAATACGTGGTGCCGCAATTATCAATGCCGTAGAAACCGAAAGGCTTCCCGCAAGTCGTATCACCGATCAGGATGACCTCAACCCCAACACCTCTTAAACCATTAATCACAGCCTCGCTTGCCGAACAGGTTCCGCTGCCTGAGATCACAACGACGCGGTCGAGATTAAGCAGGGGCAGATCGGTGTCACTTGAAACCACAAAACCGGGCGCGGTGCTGGCAAACCTTGAGGGTGACAGGGTCCGGCCTGTGATGGGGTTTTGAGTGGGGTATTTGCTGTTGAATTTTAGTTCACTAAAAGTCTGACCGACGGCCTCTTCTCCGGCAACCATTGAGGCAAGCATCCGAGCAATATCTAGGTAACCGCCGCCGTTGTATCGCATATCGAGCACTAATTCTGTTATCCCTTGTGTCTTAAATCCCTCAAACGCTTCAATTAATTGCGCTTCAGCAGTTGCGATATGGTCGTTAAAAAGCAAATAGCCAACCTTATTATCCCCACTCGGAATCGCTTTGACTGATTGTACCGGAGTTGACGTAATTTCCTGACTGGTTAGATCAGCTGCGCTGGTTTCCCCGCTTGCAACGTCTCGAAACACAAACTGATGCACTTCTCCTATGGACCCTGGGAACAAGGCTGCGTTGAGCACGTCGGTATCACTACCCTCCTTGAAATCGACCCCATCAACCGATGCGATTTCCCAACCGCGCAGCAGGCCAGCATCCCCAGCCGGCGTATTCGGTTCGGTATAAGCAACTAACCACTGTCTCGGAGGTGACGACCGCACCCGTAAAAACTCAACACCATACCCGGCTGATATTCCAGACTGTGATAATTTCTCCCAGTCTTCAGTGTCATAGGTAAAGTGGAATTTATCCTTTGGCTTGCCAGATGGAGACAACGCGAAGGTTTTCATAATATCGAAATAGGCATCTGTCGAGCTAACGGAATCTGGGTCGACATCGTCAATTTCGTCGAACCACAAATAAGTGTCAAAACTATAGGCCCTGATCCAAAAATTCTCATCAACAACGGTGCCCTGCTCATCCAAGAATTCACTTCCCACGCGTGGATTCTGACAACTCGCCTCATAATCTATGGCGGCACCATACTCACCCTCAACCCAAGCTAAGTCAGTAGTATCCGTCGGCGTGCTTGGCGGCGTTTCTGAAATGGGTACTTGAGGTACCTTTGGACCAGAGGACCCACCGTCGCAAGAGACTAACGTAACGGTCAGGCATAAAAGTACCATCCGCCGCAAACAAGTTGCCATTAAGGGCCGCCATAGAACCGCGTTTTTAAGTAACTGCATCGTTCACCACCTTATGATCTCTTTAACCAAACCGTTCTACTACCCAGGAATGTAACTAATTTACCAAAGTTAGACTGAAAACTTCACCCTAGAATCTCATTGGTGATACCTTTTATCGAATAAATTTGCGTTATTGCACTCAATTGCGCTTCCGTCGAGGGGAAGTCACAATCCAGGCAAAACATTTTATGACCACCTAAGTCCTTGCTGCACGTTGCTATGAAGTACTTGTCTATTGCCTTGGCAATCGCGCGACACAGTTTGCAAATTGCGCTTGGATGTCTGCAGGCCATCACCACCATAAGGTTATTACACTATGCATTCAGCTCGCACCGCTCGCGTGGTCTCATTCGGGGTTCGCACCATCATACTGATGCTCAGTTCTGTTTTGGTTTTTGCAGACGATTATAGTGATCGAAAATTAACCGACATGACCTACATCGGCAGTCACAACAGCTATAAGCAAGCCTTACACCCAAAGTTGATGCGCTGGCTCAACCGAATAGATGAAAAAACGGGACAAGCACTCGATTATCAGCACCCGCCGCTTCGGACCCAACTCAAGCTCGGCCTTAGACTTTTCGAACTCGATATTTTCTACGACCCTTACGGAAGTCTCTATCAGGATCCACTGGGTGACGCATGGCTGTTTCGCGACGAATCCTTTTCGGGACAATACTCGCGGGACCTAAAGATGCCGGGCTTTAAGGTACTACATGCCCAGGACATCGATTTTCGCACTCATTGCATCACACTTGCGCAATGTTTAAGCGACATGACCCGTTTTTCGATTGCAAATCCCAGTCACCTCCCAATCATCGTGACCTTTAACTTAAAATCACAAACCATCGACCTGCCCGGCTTCACCGAACCGCTTGCCTTTAATCAAACAGCATTTAAGACGCTGCAAAGCAGCATCATTGATCATCTTGGTTTGGCTCGCATCTATAGGCCCGCAGAACTCCAAGGCACCTGGCCCACGATTGCTGCAGCTGTAGAAAATGACGGCTGGCCTAAGATTAAAACCTTGCGTGGAAAATTTGTGTTGGTGCTCGATGAATCCGAAGAAACGTTGAGGCCCTACAACGCACTCTTGGCAAACCCGGGACGTAACATTTTTTTTAAAACCCCACCGATGGGGCATCCTGATGCGGCAATCCTAATCTTAAATGACCCGATCAAGCAGTCAGCAGAGATCCAACAGGCTACAAACAAGGGCTACCTAGTCAGGACGCGCGCCGATGCTGATACCCGCGAGGCACGCAGCAATGACGGGACACGTCGAGATAAGGCATTTTCATCAGGTGCACAATTAATTAGTACCGATTACTATCAAGCCGACCCACGCTTTGAAGGGCGGTACGAGGTTCTTTTTGAAAACGGCGGTTACGTTCGTGGGCCCAAATCGCTAAAAGGCGAATGAAGTTCAGATGAGGGTGACGGGCGTAATCAACTAGTCGATAAAGCAACCTAGATGGCGACGCGATATTTAAGACCGGCTAGCGCTTTCAAAGATCGTAGGTAATCACGACTGCTATAGCCCACATTCAATGGAATGTTGAATCGCAATGGCTTTGCCCTCGCTTGCTGTAACAGACTCCATCGTCAACACGATTCCAAGCAGACCCTGTTTAGGCATCAAGTCGACAGGCTGACTGAAGGCTTCGCAGAAAATATTTTGCCGCGCGGTCCTAAAGGCGGGGGAGCGCGATTTCCGGAATCTCACTTAAATAGGGGCAAAAAAAACCCCGCAGCTGCGGGGTTTTTTTTAACTTAACCCTAGTGACTAGATTCTGACGAATCGTTGTACGCAAGGTTCCAAATGATCAAACCGAAAAGGATCTTATTCACAAAGTCTGCAAGGTTATAAACCATATTGAGTGAGCCTTCATCGACGCCACCCATCATGTAACCCAAAACATAGCCGATCGGATAGATCGCCCAACCCACCAGCACGATCAAACGCATATATCCAAAGGCGGACTTTACGCTTTCTGTTGCAGCTGCGGCCTTTGACGCTTCACCGGCAAAGATTTCATAGATGATAACCGCCCAACCAACCATACCAATCCAAAACGCGATGGTTGCATTCATGACGGCTGCTTCACCAAGATAACCAAAGATCAACATGACCAAGGTACCCACCAATAACCGCAAAAACGAGCCGTTGCCAACATTCGCGCCCACTGCTTTCAGGATAATAAAGAACTCGATCATCAGAAGCGGTACGGTTATGAGCCAATCAATATATCGATAGACAATCGGAGTACTCTGCTCTAATACCCAATAATCTCGCATGTAGTCGTAGTGCACTGCTGCCACTAACGTAACGAGACCGGCCACCAACATCGACAGCCGCCATTCACTCTTAACCCGTAGGCCTTCGTAAAGGAAAAACACCGTCGATGCGATCATCGCAACCGACACGATCCAAAACGAGACACCAACCAAATCACCTTCAGCTAAAAATTGCATCCACACCTCCATACTTATTTTTATCTAGGACTCCTTGCGTGGCGTCACGCTAACGAGACCTTCCTTGTTGAGCAAGCCAGCTAATTGTTTCGTGCACCGCGGTAGCGGAACTTCGAGCATTCTTTCCCCACCGAACTAGAGTACGACATAACCGCGATTTAAATCAAACGCTAATTACATTGTATATTTGCAAACAAGGCTTAGTGAGGTGAAGCCATTTTAGGCTCCAGCAACCTCCTGGCTAAACAAAACGATCTGGCATAAAAAAACCCCCGATGGCTTCCCATCGAGGGTTTCAAATAAATGCCTGACGATGACCTACTCTCACATGGGATCTCCCACACTACCATCGGCGCAAAGTCGTTTCACTACTGAGTTCGAAATGGGATCAGGTGGTACCAACTCGCTATGGTCGTCAGGCAAACTGGCTGCCAGTCACGGCAATTCGTTCACCACGTCTAAATTGGGCAAGCCCAACCTAAACCTAGCTCTTTAAAAAAGTAAACAAGTGATCAATTGACATCCTATCCTTCAGTCTTCCGACCTCAGGCACATTCAAAGGCATATCCTATGAATAACTGTAAGCTTTCTAGACCGCCTCACCGGCCGGTCTCAAATTCACTCAAGTTATATGATCAAGCCTCACGAGCAATTAGTACGGGTTAGCTCAACGCCTCACAGCGCTTACACATCCCGCCTATCAACCTTGTAGTCTTCAAGGGCTCTTTAGGGGACTCTAGGTCCCAGTGAGATCTAATCTCGAGGGGGGCTTCCCGC